>NZ_JBAFWT010000026.1:0-78654 GCF_043195195.1 Roseixanthobacter psychrophilus | reverse complement strand
CGAGCACGGCCGACGTCTCGCCGGCGACGAAGCCGCTGTAGGTCACCCCTGCGCCGCCGCTATAGGCGAGGCCGTCATAGGTCTTCGACGTGTCGGTCACCGTGGCGGTCAGCGCGGCCTGACCGATCGCGAGCGAGCCGGACACGAAGGTGATGTCGTAGCCGAGCTGGCTCGAATAGAGGCCGCCAAGTGTCAGGCCGGCACCCGAATAGGAGCCGGCATCGGCGCCGGACGCGGTGTAGAGCGCACTGCCGAGCACCAGGGCGGTGGTGTAGCCGCTCGGGTTGTAGGTCAGCGTGCCGACGCTCGCGCTGGTGGCGCTGCCGTCATAGGTCTTGCTGCCGCTGCCGCCGGTCACCGTCAGGGCGGTCATGAAGCTGCGCAGCAGCGGCATGGTGTAGCCGTCATAGATGCGCCAGACGGCTCCCGTGCCGCCCGCATCATCAATGTCCCAGCCTGCTCCGGTAAAGGTGGACAGACTGCTCAGCTGTGCCGTGGTCAGCCCGGTCACGCCGGTGGACGAGCCCGCGCCGATGCCAAGGGCGGTGCCCGATGTCGTCGTATTCCAGAAGCTTGCCGTGACGGTGCCGGAGCTGAGATAGCCGATGAAGCCGCCCTGGTAGGTGGCCCCGCTCACCGAGCCCGTCGAATAGCTGTTGGAGATCGCGCCGTTATTATAGCCAATGAAACCGCCGGCATAAGTGCCGGCCGTCACGTTACCGGTGGCATAGGAATTCGAGATGGGCCCGTAGCTCTGGCCGACAAGGCCGCCTGCATAGGTGGTGCCGCTGACCGCGCCCGTGGCGAAGGCGTTCGAGATGCTAAAGGAGTTCACGGCGACGAGGCCGCCCGAATAAACCGCGCCCGAAACGTCGCCCGTCGCATATGAGCCGGTGATGGTGCCGGCATTCACGGCCACCAGCCCGCCGGCATATGTGGCGCCGCTGACCGAGCCTGTGGCGAAGGCGTTCGAGATGCTCCCGGAGTTGACGGCGACCAGGCCGCCGGAATAAAGGCCGCCCGATACGCCGCCCGTGGCATATGAGCCGGTGATGGTGCCGAAATTCGCGGCCACCAGCCCGGCCGTGGTGGTGTTGGTCGCGGTGGTGCTCGTCACCGCACCGGTGGCAAAGGAATTGCTGATCGAGGCGTTCTGGCTGGCGCCCGCGAGGCCGCCCGCATTGGTGTTGGCTTGGGAATTGGTCACGGTCGCCGAGGAGGACGAGTTGAGGATGCTCCCGTTCCCCTGATCGATGCCGACGAGACCACCCAGATAGGCGAAGCCGGCGTTCGGGTTTCCGGCGTTGAGGACGGTGCCGGACGTCTTCACATTGCTGACGGTTCCCAGATTGTAGGCCGCCAGCACGCCGGCGACGACGCCGTTCACGGTCCCACCCACCGTGAGGCTGCTGACGGTGGCGCCGTTGCCGATCACGCCGAACAGGCCGGCCCGGGCGGAATTGGTCACCACAAGGCCGCTGATGGTGTGGCCGCCGCCATCGAAACTTCCGAGGAAATTGTCGAGATCGCTGCCGATGGGATTGAAGCCTGAGCCGGAATTCCAGTTCGAAGTACCCGACGCATCGATGTCTGCGGCGAGCACGAAGCTCTGCGACAGCAGGCTGGTGGAGCCGACACCCTGGAGGCCATAGACATCGCCGACCTGATAGGGCGTCGCGGCCGAGCCGTCGCCGCCCGTGGCGCGCAGGAAGGTGGTGCCGCTGCCCAGAACGAAATTGGTGGCGGCGAAGCTCGGCAGCGTCGCCGCGACTTGGCGCCAGGTCCCGCCATCGAGGCGGAAGGTACCCACATTGACCGCGCTTGATGTGGTTGCGGTGCCGCTGGCGCTCACGATCAGCGTTCCAGCGGCTCCGGTCACCGCACCGGCAAGGCTGATGTTGCCGCCGCTCGTAGTGGAGAGGGTAAGGCTCGAGGCGTCGGACCAGGAGACCGCATCGGCGATGGCGAGCGCGCCCGCCGCCGCAAGCGTGATCGCGCCGCTCACGCCGAACGCCCCGCCGCTGTCGATGGTCAAAAGGCCCGAGGAGCCGAGATTGGCGTTGAGCGTATAATTGCCCGTGGTGTTGAGATAGACGCCGTAGCCCGCCGTCGTTGTCAGTGGCGCGAAGGTGGTGGAGGAGAGGAAGGATAGATCAGTGTCGGCATAGCTGCCGCGGGCGGCAAGATAATTGGGCAGGGTCGCAGCCAGCGTGGATTCGCCGGTAATGATGTGGGCTGCCGTGCCATAGATGGCGACGTTCTGCACGCCGTTGGTGCCGTCCACATCGGAGAAGGCGGCGCCCTTGGCCGTGCCGTTGTCCAGATAGGTGAGCACGCCGCTGGAGGCGAGCGCGCTGGACGGCGCCAGGACGTAGTAATAGCCGTTGGCCCCGGTGACCGCGCTGCCGAGCGCGCTGCCGCCCGATACCGCCGTGACCGTGGCGCCCGCCAGAGCCGTGGTGCCCGCGTCGCTGTAGGCGATGCCGGAGACGGCCACCGGCGTCGTGGCATAGCGCCAGGTGAAGTAGGGATAGAGATTGGTCCCCGTGCCCCAGATGGACGAAGAGAAGCCCGCCGGCAGCGTGCCCTGCAACTGCGCCGTGGTGCGCGCGGTGATGCCGCCGGACCCGCCGGCGATGCCGCTCGCCTGTCCGCTGGTCTGCGTATCCCAATAGGCCGAGGTAATGGCCGAGGCGCTGGCGTTGTTATAACCCGCAAACCCGCCGACCTGCGCGCCACCGGAGACATAGCCCGTCGAATAGGCTGCGGTGATCACGCCATCCGTATAGTTGACGCCGACGAAGCCGCCGACGTTGGACGCACTGCCGAGCCCGATGACCCGGCCGGTGGCGTAGGCATCGGTGATGGTCCCCTCATTGTGGCCGATGAAGCCGCCGATGGGGCCGGAACTGCCGGTGACGGTGCCGGTGGCGTACGATTGGCTGATGGTGCCGCCGTCATTGCCGGTGAAGCCGCTCGCGCCCACCAGGCCGCCGATATAGCCCATGCCGGCGCCCGTATTGGTGCCGGTGACGTCGCCCGTGGCATAGGACTGCGTGATGCTGCCGCCGTTGACGAGATAGCCGACGAGGCCGCCGATCTGATAGCCCGCGCCGGTGACATTGCCGCTCGCGGAGGCGCGGCTGATGGCGCCGCCGTCATTGACTCCCACGAGACCGCCGACGTTGGTTTCCAAAGTGTTAGCGCCGGTGACCGTGGCGCTCGCGGACGCGGAAGAGACGGAACCGCCGAGCATGTAGCCGATGAGCGAGCCCACATCGTCATTGCCGGTGATGCTGCCGGCTGAGAGCGTCACGTTGCTGATCGTGGCACCGTTCGTATAGCCGAACAGGCCCACGTAATTGGTCCCGCTGCGATTGATGGTCAGGCCGGTGATGCTGTGGCCCTGGCCGTCGAAGATGCCGGAGAACGGCGTGCCGGAATTGCCGATCGGCACGAAGCCGGATGCCCCCCAGAGGCCCGCATAATTGCCGCTGCCGTCGGCGGTGAAGGCGGTGGTCAGGTTGATGTTTGCCCCCAGCCTGTAGCTGGCGGTGAGATCCTGCGACATCAGTTGCAACGCCGCCGGCGTGGCGATGACGGTCGAATACTCGTTGCGCAGCATCGGCCGCGTCTCGCCGGCGATCATCACCCAGACGTTGGAGAAATCGAAACCCGCATAGGTCGATTGCGTGCGGGCGCTGCTGGAGCTGAAGCCGCTGCCCACCACGCTGGCGGACTGGCCCGTCGAATCCATGTCCCAATAGACGTTGGTACTGGTGATGGTCGTGCCATCCGCGCTACCGACGACGCCGCCAGTGCCGCTCAGGCCGGTCACCAATCCGCTGGCATATGCATCGGTCAGCGCGGAGCCTTGCACGGTGGTGCCGACCAGGCCGCCGATCCCGCTGCCCGTACCTGTAACCGCCCCTGTGGCGTATGACGTGGTGAGCGAACCGACGCGGTTCCGTCCGACGAGGCCACCGACTTCATCCGTGCCGGACACGCTGGCGGCGGAGGACGACAGTTCGATCGAGGCGATATCGCTCCACCCGACGAGGCCGCCCACCTGTGCGCCTTGCCCGGTCACCGTCCCCGTGACATGAACATTCGACAGTGTGCCGCCCGAGAGGCGTCCCGCAACGCCGCCCACGGTGCTGTTGCCGTTGATCGACACATTGGAGAGGGTCAGGTCGCGCGCCGTCCCGGACAGGATCCCGAACAGGCCTTGCGTCGATTGGCCCGGCCTGTTGATGGTGAGGCTGTCGACGAAGTGCCCGAAGCCCGCCAAGGTGCCGGAGAAGCCGGCGATGGCCTGGAAGCCGGCCCCGCTGTTCCAGCCGGCCGTGGCGCTTGCGTCGATGTCGTTACCCAGTGCGTAGAGGCCCGAGCCGCTCACGCTCTGCAGGCCGGCCGCGTCATGGATCAGCGTATAGTCTTGGCCGTTGATGGATAGCGACGCCCCGCTGTCGGGCAGCGATACACGCGCGCCGCTGACCAGCGAATAGGAGCTTCCGACGCTGAGGTTCAGTTGCGCCCCGGCCCCGCTGAGCGTCAGATCCTTGCTGATGTTCAGCGCGTTTGCCGCCGACAGCGTGTAGCTCGCGCCCGCCTGGCTGTCGTTGAGCGCAGCGGTGATGTTCAGATCGCCGGCGGCCGTGACGAGCGACAGCGTCCCGTTGCTGGTGATCGGGCCGGACACGTTCAGGTCCTGCCCGTTGGTCAGCGCAAACGAGCCCGAGGCGCTGGACGTACCGAGCGTCGTGATCGCGTTGACGGAATTGGTTAGGGCGACCGAACCGCCGTTTGTCGTCGTGGCATTCAGCGTGTTCACCGTGATAGAGGTGGCGATAGTGGTGGGCGATGCCGCGGTCTGGTTGATGCCGCCCGCCCCTGCGTTGAGGACAAGGCCGCTGCCGCTGCCCGTTCCGGTCACGTTCGCGTTGAGGAAGATGCCCCCGGTCGAGGTGTTCGCATTCAGCGTCAGCGTCGTGTTGGCCGACCAGGTCACCGCATTGACGACGGTGATGTTTCCCGCCTCGCTGCCCGCACCCGAGGTCAGGACGACCATATTGTTGCTGGCAAGCGCACTCTGAAGGGTCGCGACATTCAGGTTGGTCCCGCTGCCGCCGGACGGCGTCGCGGTGTTCGGCGAGGAGGTCGTGTCGACCGAGATGAAGCTGTCGGCGGCGTTGGAAATCGTCACGTTGTAGGGATCGAGCAGCCAGGTGCCCGTCGCGCCATTGGCTGCCGTCGTCGTCACCTGTAGTCCGGCACCGAACCCCAACTCGTGGCCGGACGTCTCCACGAAGCCGCCGTCGCCGCCGAGCGCCCCGCCGTTGGCCGAGATCGTGCCGGCGAAATTGGTGACGCCGTCCGACCAGACCACCACGCTGCCGCCCGTGCCGGTGCCGGTGGCATCGGCCTTGATGACACTGCCCGCCTCGATCGTCACCGTCTGCGCGTGGGCCAGCGTGCCGCTGCCCTGGACGTCGCCGCCGATGCGTACCGTGCCACCGGCCGTGGCGCCGCTCACGTCCACCACCGCGCCGCTGGCCAGCGTCAGGTTGCTGCCGGTCACCGTCACGGCGCCGCCCACATCGCTCTCCCCCTTGGCGTCCAGCGTGCCCGCCACCTTCACCTTGCCGCCGGAGACCTGGATCTCGCCGCCCTTCGCCTTGCCGTTGGACCTGGCGGCCCGGGCCACCACCTTCTGGCTCACGGTGACGCTGCCGCCGTCGCCCGCGGTCAGGAAGACCCGCCCACCCTTGCTGGTGACGCCGGTGGCCTTGGTGATGCTCTCGGTGTTGCCGGCCAGCGCATAGACATTGCCGCCATTGGCCTTCAGTTCCACCTCGGCGGCCTTGATGACGCCGGAGGTCTTCGCCTCGGTGTCCGCCCCGCCCACCTTCACCACGAACTTGCCGTCGGAGAGGGTGGCGTCGCGCACAAGCACCTCATAGCCGGCGGCCAAGCCCACCGTGCCGTTGGGCGCCGTGATGGTGCCGGCATTCTCGACCCTTCGGGCGATCAGCGCGACGTCGCCACCCAGCGCGCCGATGGAACCGTAATTGATCACGCTGGCGGTGCTGGAGCCCTTGAAGGTCATGGCGGCGCCGGCATTGAACTCAGCGTCGGAGACGTCATGGGTGGAGGCGATGAATGAGCCGCCGGTGGTCACGGTACCGGTCGGCCCCACCGTGATGCCGTTGGGGTTCACCAGATAGACGCTGCCGGTTGCGGAAAGCGAACCATCGAGCTGCGAGGGAGAAAGGCCGGTGACGCGGTTCAGCGTCGCGCCGGAGCCGTTCTCAAAGCGGACGCTGCTGCCGGCGCCGACCGAAAAACTGCCCCAGTTAATGATGGCATTGCGCGAGGATTGGGTGACCAGCACACTGGTGGCGGAGGGCGAAGAGATCGCCGCAGCTCCCGATACAACGGAGCCGCCGGCAGGCAGCGACGCCGCCTGCTGGGCGTGGCCGGCCAGCGGATCCGCGATGACGATCAGCGCCACCGACGACAATAGCAGCGCGCGCGCCGCAAGGCACTTGCGGCATCGGCTCGTCCGGCCCTGTGCTGCGACGATCTTCCCCAAGGTGCGCCTCTAGCCCCGGCTCGATCGTCGCGAAAGGTGCAGCGCAGCGATCCCGACTCAACTGATGCCATCAGTTGCGCCCGCATGTCTGATCGGAAATGCTGTGCGCAGCCGGCAGCCGCAACACCGCGTCGCTCCGGCGATTTTTGGGGACGTTTCCGTGCCGGACATTGGCGAAGTTCTCTTGCCCAGCGAAGTTCCCCTCACCGGGGAGCAGCTTGAGGTGGCGCTGGAATTTGCAAAGCCGAATATCGGTTCGCTGATCGAGCCCGAGCCGCGGAAATTTCCACCGATGCTGCTGGACAACCGCTCGGTCCTCGCCGCTGTCCGCCTGATCGAGCGGCAGCCGACGGCGCCGTTCACCATCAAGGCCATCGCGGCCGCAGCCGGCCTCAGCCCCCAGCATTTCCAGCGGGCCTTCGCCGAGGTGATGGGCGAGACGGTCGGCGCCTATATACGCCGCATGCGCCTCGAAATGGCGGCCATCCGGCTGCATCTGAGCCGGGACTCGGTACTGTCCATCGCCATTGCCACCGGCTATGGCAGCGCCGAGGCCCTCACCCATGCCTTCCAACGGCAGTTCGGCTGTGCGCCAAAGCGCTATCGGGAACTCGCCGCCGACAGGATCATCCCGTCAGGGCCAGTGGAAATGGAGCGCGCGCAGAATGTTCAGGCGCAGTGGCGCGACGAATCCCGCCTTCTCGGCGTGCGGTTCCATGGGTCGCACGCGCTTTTACCGACCTATTGGAAGATGTTTGCCGAACAGCTGGCGACCCTGCGTCTGCCGCCCGAGGAGAACCGGGTCTTCATCGGAGTCGGCTACGACAATCCCGAAGTAACCCAGCGCGGATTGTTGCGATATGACTGCGCGATCCGGCTGCCGTCGCATCCCGTCGATCTCCGGGGTACCGCCTTTGGGCCCATCACCTGGCCGCCGACCCGCGTCGCCCGCATCGCCCATGAGGGCCCCTATCAGGACGTCTTCGCGACCTATCGCGCGATTACCGGCGTATGGGTGCCGGGCAGCGGCGAGCAGTACGGCGACTGGCCGACGCTGGAGACCTATCCGGCACTGCCTTGGGTCGGGCCGGATGGCCCACCGAGCCGGCTCACAATCGAGCTGGCTCTGGTGTGAGCGGCGGGCGGGGGATCAATCCTCGTCCGTGCCGCCGCCACCCGCGCCGCGGCTGCGT
Organism: Roseixanthobacter psychrophilus; assembly: GCF_043195195.1. NCBI lineage: Bacteria > Pseudomonadati > Pseudomonadota > Alphaproteobacteria > Hyphomicrobiales > Xanthobacteraceae > Roseixanthobacter > Roseixanthobacter psychrophilus. Next base: position 70,866 of record NZ_JBAFWT010000026.1, on the reverse strand, counting down.
GAGGTCTCGTGTTGCTTTGGGAATGAAGAACTCTCGCCGTTCCTTGCGGAGGCGGTCCGTCATTTCCATCGGGACAAAGGTCGGCGCCGTGAAAATGAACTGAAGGCTTTCGACCTTTGACAATTCGCTCTTGAGCGCCTCGAAAGCATAGATCGAGAAGCATGATGCCGCGATCTTGAGCCGGGCGCCACGTCCCAGCGTCGCCTTCAGGTCATCTCCGAGAAGAAGTGAGGTGTTGTCGATGATCTTCATCGGTTCTCCCTCACACCAGTTTCCGCATTGCATACCGCAATGGAGACAATGCCAACGTGTCGCTAATTTTGGTTTCCTTAGCCATTGGCGGTCAGCGCCAGCCCCAGATCGTCCTTGCGGATATCGATCAGGTCGGCAAGCCGCTCCAGAAGGCCCAGCACAACGAGAACGTCGGCAAGCGTTCCGATGGCAACGCCCGGATCACCGCGTTCAAGGCGGGCAATGGAACTCGGCGAGGTCCCCGCACGAACGGCGAGATCCGCTACCGTGATGCGACGCCGCAGACGCGCGTTGCGGATATCCTGGCCCAGCCGTTCCAGTGCCGGTTTCGTCTTGGGCGAACCCATATCAATCATCCATATTTGACGCAAAAAGGCTAATATGTATTCATATCTGACTAATTGCCCTGGATTCAAGAATTCCAGTCCGGCCATCCCGGGCAGTGTGAGCGTCTCAGTTCGATATCTGTCGCAGAAGGAGGGGAAAGCCTTCCCCTGCGTCCGAGCCTTGGGTCTCGGCCGACCCCTTCGAGCGGGGAGACCCCCGCAACGCCCCCAGAGTGAGAGAGCGGATCGGTTTCCGTGACGGGTGAATAGCTGGGAGAGAGGCTCCCGCGCCCGTCGTGGAGATTGGTCCCATGAACATGCAGGTTTTCGATGCACGCCGTGACACGAGTGGCGGTTACAAGGTGGATGTTGGCCGTGGCGAGCGGATCGGCCGCGTCTCGTCTGAATGGTTCTCGCGTCCGGCCGACGAGCGCTACCTTTCACTGTCGGAGCTGGCTAGGTCGGTGCGCAACCGCGCCGACCGCAGCCGGACCCGCGTGGTGGAAAGCGCGCTGATTCATGTCGAGGCCAACCGCAATGATCCGGAGCGACTGGCGCTGGTGCTCCCCGGCGCGGATGCGCCGGTCGCACCGACGCACTGGTCCTTCGGCCAGCTCGCCAGCCTGGTCGGCGCTCCTGCCGCCCATCTGCGCCAGCTGCCCGCCACGCTTGCCGGCATCAATCTGCAATATGGCCTGAGCTCCAACCGGGCCGAGCAGATCAAGACCCTCGAAACCGACAACGGCCGGGTCGAGCTGCGCGCCATCACCGGCCCGGATTACGGCCGGATCTTCGACTACGAGTTGGTCGAAGCCGTACAGCGCATCGCCGGCAACGGTACAGGCGACACCCGCTGGAAGGTGCCCGGCGTGCTCGACTGGTCGACCGGCGTCTACAATCCCCGTATCGATATCACCAACGACACCACGACGCTCTACGCCTCGGATCGTGACGTCTTCCTCTTTCTCGTCGACGATCTGAATCCGATCGAGGCCGGACGGCTGCCGGACGGATCGCCCGACCTGTTCTTCCGGGGCTTCTACTGCTGGAACTCGGAAGTCGGCGCCAAGACCCTCGGCATGGCGAGCTTCTATCTGCGTGCGGTTTGCCAAAACAGGAATTTGGGGGGCGTGGAGGATTTCGAGGAAATCACCATCCGCCACTCCAAATACGCCGCCAATCGTTTCGCGCACGAAGCTGCCCCGGCGCTGCTGAACTTCGCGAACTCCTCGCCCATGCCCTTCGTCAACGGCATCAGGGCCGCCCGAGAACGGATCGTCGCCAGGACGGACGAGGATCGTACGAATTTCCTGCGCCGGCTTGGATTCTCCAAGGCCGAGACCGGCAAGATCATCGACACGGTGCTGGCCGAGGAAGGCCGGCCGCCCGAAAGCATCTTCGATTTCGTGCAGGGCATCACCGCCGTCGCGCGTGACAAGCCGCATCAGGACGCTCGCCTCGATATGGAGGGCAAGGCGAAGAAGCTGCTCGATCGGGCGGCCTGACTTCCGTGAAGTCGGGGATGCGGCTGTCCGTATCTCCGGCTCTACGCTTCTCCTTATCCGCGTTCCCACACCGTGGCGCTGCCCCCTTTAGAGGAAGAGGGCGGCGCTTCGCTTCGTGACGGGTTGGAGGTCGAGAGAGAGGCTCTCGGCGCCCGTCGCGGAGTATATCCCGATGGCTACTGCCGTTCAGAAGATCATCCTGTCGTCCTCACGCGACATTCCCTTCAACAAGCTGGTGCTCAGCCAGTCCAACGTCCGGCGCATCAAGGCCGGCGTCTCGATCGAGGACCTGGCGGCCTCGATTGCGCGTCGCGGCCTGATCCAGAGCATCAGCGTCTTCCCGGTCGTCGATGCCGAGGGCAACGAGACCGGCATGTTCGAGGTGCCCGCCGGCGGCCGCCGCTTCCGGCGCTCGAACTGCTGGTCAAGCAGAAGCGCCTCGCCAAGACGGCGCCGGTCCCCTGTGTCGTGCGCGAGCGCGATGGCGACATCCTTGCCGAGGAAGTCTCGCTCGCCGAGAATATCGAACGCGCACCGCTCCATCCCCTCGATCAGTTCCGGGCCTTTCAGGACATGCGCACCAAGGGCATGACCGAGGAGGAGATCGCGGCTGCTTTCTTCGTCTCGGCCCAGGTCGTGAAGCAGCGGCTGCGGCTTGCCTCTGTCTCGCCGGTGCTGCTCGACATCTATGTCGAGGACGGCATGACGCTGGAGCAGCTCATGGCCTTCACGGTCTCCGGCGACCATGGCCGCCAGCAGCAGGTCTGGGATGCGGTGAAGGATTCCTGATCGAAGGAGCCATATCAGATCCGCCGTATGCTGACCGAAACCACGGTCCGCGCCTCCGACAAGCGCGCCGTTTTCGTCGGCCTCGACGCCTATGAGGAGGCCGGCGGCGTCATCATGCGCGACCTGTTCCAGTCCGACGATGGCGGCTGGCTGCAGGACGTCGCGCTACTCGACCGGCTGGTCTCCGAGAAGCTGAAGGCCGAGGCGGAGACCATCGCAGCCGAGGGCTGGAAGTGGATCGAGGTCGCCGTCAGCTTCCCCTATGGCGCGACCCACGGCCTGCGGGTGCTGGAAGGCGAGCCGCTCGACCTGACCATCGACGAGCAGGCGACGATCGAAGCCCTGAACGCCGAATATCAGAAGCTCGAGGCCGAGTATAAAGGCGCCGACGAATTGCCGGACGAGGTCGATCAGCGTCTCGGCGAGATCGAGACCGCCCTTGCGGCGTTCGACGAACGTCCCGTCCGCTTCGAGCCCGCCGACATCGCCCGCGCCGGGGTCTTCGTTAGCATCGGCCATGACGGCCGGCTCGACATCGAACGCGGCTATGTCCGCCCCGAGGACGAGGCGCCCGAGCCGGCGGACGGCAGCGAGGATGGCGAGACCGGCGACGAGGCACGTGATCAGGCCGATCCGCGCGTGCAGCGCGCCGTCATCACCATCGGCGGCGAACCTGCGGACAGCGAGGACGAGGAGGAAGAGGCGATCAAGCCGCTGCCCGATCGTCTGGTCACCGAGCTGACCGCGCACCGGACGCTGGCGCTGCGCAACGCGCTGGCCGAGCATCCACATGTCGCCATGACGGCGCTGCTGCACAAGCTGGTGTCGGACACCTTCCAGCACCGCATGTACAAGGGCGCGCTGGAGGCGAGCGTCAATCACATCTTCTTCCCCGTGCAGGATGAAGGCTGAAATACAGCCCGTCGGCCCGCTCGGCGCAGGAGCGCGGCGAGGCCTGGGCTGGCGACATCCCCGCGGAAGACCAAGCGCTGTGGGACTGGCTGGCCGCGCTCGACGACACGAGCCGCATGGCGCTGCTCGCTCATTGCGTCAGCTATGGCGTCAACGCCCTCTACGAGAAGCCGAACCCCTATGGCGGCAACGGCGTTTCGCAGCACACACTGGACATGCGGCTCGCCCAGGCCGACCGGCTGGCGCGCGCGACCGGTCTCGACATGGTGGACGTCGGCTGGCGGCCCACGGTCGGCAATTATCTCGGCCGGGTCACCAAGCCGCGCATCCTCGAAGCGGTGCGCGAGGGCGCGGGCGAACAGGCGGCGCAGCTCATCGACCACCTGAAAAAGGGCGACATGGCGAGGGAAGCCGAACGCCTGCTGGCCGATACCGGCTGGCTACCGGAGCCCCTGCGCCTTGCGGCCGAGGACGTATCCGCCGCGCCCGAAGTCGACGCGGGTGGCGAGGATGACGGGGCCGACCTGCCGGCCTTCCTCACCGAAGACGAGGACGAAGAAGTCCACGCCATCGCGGCCGAATGATCACAAGAGGCGGGGTGGCCGCAGCCGCCCCGCCCCAATCCCTTCAATCGAGCCCGGCCATCGCGCCGGGCTCTTTTCGTTTCAGGAGCCTGACATGGCCGACTACTTCACCCACTTCTCGTACCTGCTCGATGTCGGCACGCCTCAGAACGCCGCTCGTGCACTTGATCTCTACAATACCCTGTCCGAGGAAGGTGCCTCGGAAGAACCGCCCTCGGATGGCTTCGATCTGTCGATCCAGCCCGAACATGGCGGCACGACCTTGTGGCTGCGCGACGACGTCACCGGCGATCCCGAACGCCTGATCCGGTTCGTCAGGCGCTGTGCGAAGGAATTCGGGCTGACCGGGCGCTGGGGCTTCCAGTACGCCAACACCTGCTCACGTCTGCGCGTCAACGCCTTTGGCGGCGGAGCACATGTGCTCGATCTCGCGACCGGCGCGACCGTCGCCTGGACCTACACCAATGGCTGGCTGGACGAACATCTTGCCGAGGGAGGCGTTCGATGAGCATTCCCGATCATGCCCGCGCCAATTTCCAGACCCTTCTACGCGCAGCGGAAAATGGTCATCTGGCGCTGATGGAATGTGCAGACGCCGCGAGCGGCGCACCGCGCTACGTGATCTGCGCCGTCGGACGTGACGGCGAGGACTATGTCTTCACCCCGTTCGGTCATCTCGCCGAGGGCAATCCTTTCGATGCCTATCTCCCACCGGAGCCTGGTCAGCCGGTCGGCTAAGCTGCTCGAACCGGCCGAGAACGCCCATCGCTTCGGCGATCAGTCGCATGTCTTCTTCGTTCAGCCCGCGCTTTGGTCCGCGCATCACGATGCCCCAGTTGGCGACGTGATCACGGGTCAGTCGGAGCCTCCCCAGAAGCGGCCTGATCGGAGCGGGCTTGGCGTCCTTCAAATAGTCCACATCGACCCGATATGGATTGAAGTTCATCACCTGCTCGGCGCGATAAGGAGCATCCGATGTTACACGGCCGATGGTCGTGAACGCCTGCACCGTTTCGCCTTCTCCCATGCCCTCGCGTGGAGAGTAGTAGACGATCCAGTCGCCCTTTCTGAGTGACTTCACCGCGATATGCTTGCCGTGCCCAAGTTGCGCAAAGCCTCCATCTCGTCCCCCACGGGCATGCTGCGCCGATGCGACGCCCATCCAGAACGCCATGGCTCAAGATCCCTCAAGGGCATCAGAGCAGCGTCGCAGAAGGTCACCCAGCAACTTGGCCTCGTCGCGCGTCAGGCCGGATAGCATCTGCTGCTCGACGGCGTCGGCTGCAACCATGCCGGCCTGTACCGCTGCTTTGCCCTTTTCGGTCAGCTCCGTCATGATGATCCGCCCATGCTCGGGATGCGGCGTGCGCACGATGAACCCGTCCCGCTCCAGCGTGACCAGCATGCCCTGCATGGACTGGGGCGTGACGAACGCCGCTCGCGCCAGGGACGCATTCGAGATTCGCGGATTGTCGCCGATGGCAAGCAGCACCGCATTCTGCGCGGCGGAGACGCCGGTCCCGGCCAATTCTGCCTCCAACCGTTGCCGCAGACGATGCTGGGCGATTTTCAAACTGTAGCCGATCCAGCCCTCCCCGCTCGAGGGGTTCATTTTGCGCATTGACTTATCAGGTTCCTGATATAGATATAAGGAACCTGATAATATGCTGGAGCGCGCAAAATGACAATACCAATCGGGCCATCCTTCATCGCCTTGCAGGTGCGTGACCTCGCAACCTCCGCCGCCTTTTACAAGGACGTGTTCGGCTTCACGGCAGGAGACCGGAACCCACCCGGTGCCGTCGTGTTCACGACCAAGCCGATTGCCCTGGCACTGCGCGAACCGCTGCGGCCGCTACCCGAGAATGGCCCCTTGGGGATCGGCATGGTGTTGTGGGTTGCCTGCGACGATGCGGACGCCTTCCACGATTTGATCGTCGAACGTGGCGGGAAAGTGCTGAGCCCGCTCAGCGATGGCCCGTTCGGCAGATTTTTCGTGGCCAGCGATCCCGATGGTTACGCCATCACGTTCCACACGGCGCAAAGCTGAGCGCGGCCAAACGCGGGCGGTAAAGGCTGCTCCGACGACCCAGAAGGAACGAATTAAATGACGCAGGACAACCAGCCCCGACTGTTCGTCACCGGGGCGAACGGCCAGCTTGGCCGCCTTGTGATCCAGAACCTGTTGAAGCGCGTACCAGCAAGCAGCATCGTGGCGGGCGTTCGCTCGCCCGACCATGAGGTCGCCAGGCAGTTCAGCGCGCAAGGCCTCGAGATCCGCGTTGCCGACTATTCCCGGCCTGACACCTTGTCAGCGGCGTTCGAAGGCATCGGTCGGCTGCTGCTGATCTCATCGACCGCAGGGGCGGACCGGGTTGCCCAGCATCAGAACGTGATCACTGCCGCGAAGGCGGCGAATATCGGCCTGCTTGCCTATACGAGCTTGCTTCATGCGGACGTGTCGACCTCCGGCCTGGGCGAAGACCACAAAAATACCGAGGCTGCGTTGCGGGCCTCCGGTCTGCCGTTCGTGCTGCTCCGACACGGCTGGTATACGGAGAACCACGCGGCATCCGTGCCGCCTGCGCTTCGGCATGGCGCCGTCATCGGCAGCGCGGGACAGGGACGCTTTTCGTCGGCCGCACGCGCCGACTACGCAGAGGCGGATGCTGTCGTTCTGACGACAGATGGACAGGCGGGGCGCATCTATTAACTGGCCGGCGACGAGAGCTATGACTTGGCCGATTTGGCCGACACGATCACGGCAGCGGCCGGCAGGCCTGTCACCTATCAGGACATGCCCAAGGCGAAGTTCAAGCAAGTCCTTGTCGGCATGAGCCTTCCTGATGGTCTGGCCGAGCTGATCGCGGAGTCGGACATCGGTGCGTCCAGGGGAGAGTTGGAAGATCACGGTCGCGAACTGAGCGCTTTGATCGGCCGCCCGACGACGCCTTACCGCCAGATCATCGACACGGCAGTTTCGGCCGCCTGAACGCACACCGTTCCCATCTGCCAGGGCGGCGGGCCAACTCCAGGGTGACGGCAACGCTTTCGACGCCCGCGCCGCCGCCGCATGACAATCCATATCGCGGCATGCCGCCGCTGACACGGCGGGAGTGAGAGGATGGCCGGGACGGGTTTGAGCCCGTCCGGTCGAGAGAGAGCGCCGGGCCGGCTCGTCCCGTCTCGCTCTCCCGAGGAAATCCTCATGCTCCATGCTTCGCTTCAGCCATCCGCGCCGGTGGCGCCCCTTCCGCTCGCCGCCGATACGCAGCCAGCCGCCGCGATCCTCGTCGCCGCCGCACATGTTCTTGCCCACCTCGAACGCGGCGATCGGGTCGATGCAGCAATGCTGCGCACAGCGATGGAGGTGGCCTTCGGTGCGTCCGACGCCACCGGCGCCTGGGATTCGAGGACCGCCTATGATGCCTGCGAGGCGGCAACCGTTTTGTTCCTGCGCAAATACGGAAAGCTGCTCTTCCGCAAAGCCGCTTCGCCGCCAGCACGGCTCGCCGTTCTGACCAGGATCGCCGGCCTGCTGCCGACCCATACGCGCCGATCCGAGGAAGCGCAGGCGTTCCAGCAATTCTCAACGCCCGTCCCGCTCGGCCTGGCGGCATTGACCGCCGCGTCGCTCACGCCCGCCGACCGGATTCTGGAGCCTTCGGCCGGAACCGGTCTGCTCGCGATCCTCGCGGAGATTTCTGGCTCCGCGCTCATTCTCAACGAGTTGGCCGAGACCCGCGCTGATCTGCTCGCATCTCTCTTCTCGACCATCCCCATCACGCGCTTCGACGCCGCCCAGATCGACGATCATCTCGATCGCGCTACCGTCCCGAGCGTCGTCATCATGAACCCTCCGTTCTCGGTGATGGCCAACGTCAGCGGCCGAGTTGCCGCCGCCGCCTATCGCCATATCGCCTCAGCGCTGGCGCGGCTCGCGCCGGGCGGCCGGCTGGTGGCGATCACCGGCGCGAACTTCTCGCCCGAGCTGCCGGCCTGGCGGGACAGCTTCGCCCGGCTGCAGGAGCGCGGCCGCGTCGTGTTCACCTCGGCCATATCAGGCTCGGTCTATGGTAAGCACGGCACGACCATCGAGACGCGCCTGACCGTCATCGACAAGGCGCCCGCCGAGGACGCGGCTCACTTCCCGGAATCCCCCGGTGTCGCGCCGGATGTGGCGACGCTGCTCACCTGGATTGAGCGGGATGTTCCGCCACGGATGGTCGCCACACTGCCGAAGGTCATACCCGACGTCGCTCCGCGCACAGTTCGCGGCAATCTCACTCGAGCAGCTTCCGTGTCCCCGGCGCGTAGCATTGCGCAGATTGAGGGCATGCCGCTCGACTATGAGACCGTGGACTGGACGCCGCCCGAGGGCAGCCGCCTGTCGGACTCGATCTACGAGGCCTATGCGCTCCAGTCGATCCGCATCCCGGGCGCGCAGCCCCATCCCACCAAATTGGTGCAATCGGCGGCCATGGCGTCGGTCGCCCCGCCGAAGCCGAGCTATCGCCCGACGCTTCCAGCCGCGATCGTCACCGACGGCTTGCTGTCAGACGCCCAGCTTGAGACGGTGATCTACGCTGGCGAGGGCCATAGCGAATATCTCGCCGGCACCTGGACCGTGGACGAGACCGGCGATCTCGTCACCGCCGCGCTGGACGATGCGCCTAACACCGTCCGCTTCCGCCGGGGCTTCATGCTCGGCGACGGCACCGGCGCCGGCAAGGGCCGTCAGTCGGCCGGCATCATCCTCGACAACTGGCTCCAGGGCCGGCGCAAGGCCGTCTGGATCTCCAAATCTGACAAGCTGCTGGAGGACGCGCAACGCGACCGGTCGGCGTTGGGCATGGAGCGTCTGTTGGTCACGCCGCTCTCGCGCTTCCCGCAGGGCACGCCCATCCGGCTGAGCGAAGGCGTCCTATTCACCACCTATGCCACGCTACGGTCCGACGACCGCGGGAGCAAGCTTTCGCGCGTCCAGCAGATCGTCGAATGGTTGGGCTCCGACTTCGACGGAGTGATCATTTTCGACGAAAGCCACGCCATGCAGAACGCCGGTGGCGGCAAGGGAGAACGGGGCGATGTGGCCCCTTCGCAGCAGGGCCGTGCGGGCTTGCGCCTCCAGCACGCCCTGCCGAACGCCCGCGTGGTCTACGTCTCGGCGACCGGCGCGACCACGGTCCACAACCTCGCCTATGCCCAGCGGCTCGGCCTGTGGGGCGGCGAAGATTTCCCTTTCGCCAATCGAGCTGAGTTCGTGGAGGCCGTCGAGAATGGCGGCGTCGCGGCGATGGAAGTGCTGGCGCGCGATCTGCGCTCGCTTGGCCTCTACACCGCCCGCTCGCTCTCCTATGACGGCGTCGAATATGAGCTGGTCGAGCATCAGCTCACGCCCGTCCGGGCCGAAGACACTCCGATACGGACCTCGCCACGATGGCCTCGATGGAGCGTGACCGCGTATCGGGCCGCAAAATCGAGCTCGTGCGCCGCCATCGCGGCACTTTCCAGAAAAGTTGCTCCCGCCGTCGTCAGCGTTGCACCTGTTCGACCACGCTCGAACAGCGGAAAGCCGAGCCGATGTTCAAGGAGGGATATGCGCCGGCTCACGGAAGACTGCGGCAGTTCGAGCTCCAAAGCCACCAGCCATGACGATGGCTCCGACGATGTAGCTCGCCCTCGGCGAGGCAAGGAACGCAATCACCTCGGCGAGTTCACGCGGTTCGGCCGCGCGTTTGATCGGAGAATTGGCGCCATGCTGACGCAGGAATTCTTCGCTGTCCTGATGGATTTCGCTCAGAATGTTGGTGATCACGTCTCCCGAGCCGACGGCATTGACGCGAATGCCATACTCGATAGCCTCAAGGGACAGTACGCGCGTGAGTTGGGCCAGGGCGCCCTTGGACGCGGCATAGGCGGCGATGGACGGAAAGGCCTGGAAGCAGGCGTAGGAACCGACATTAACGATGGAGCCGCTCCTCGCGGGGACCATCACCTTCATGGCCTCTCGGCAGAAAAGGAACGCACCCGTCGCGTTAACGGCGAGAATCCCGTTCCAGTCATCCAAGGTCATGTCGATGACCGGCTTGTTGATGATAATCCCGGCGTTATTGACGACGATGTCCAGGCGGCCAAACTCCTTCATGGCTGCCTCGACGGCACTGGAAGCGGTCTCTTCTTTCGACATCGCCGATGAAGGGTACGATGCCCGGCTTTGCGAGTGCTTCCACATTCGATCCGCGGCTGACGGCGATGACCTTGGCTCCACGCTCGTGCAGCAGCTCCGTGGTCGCCTTACCTATCCCACTCGCTGCGCCGGTGATGATCGCGACTTTGCCTGCGAACTCGTCCGATGATGCTTTTCCATTTTCCATTTTAACTCTCCTAATGAGTATTGCTGATCGAGACTTGCTAGACGGCATTCGGTATCTGCTGAGACCGCGACCGGCGCAGAGCCGGCCGCGGAACGAGCGGAGCCTTACTGTCCTTCGGGGAAATCGGTGGCCGCCGAGGCTTCTCGCCAGGCGTCGAGATCTTTCCGGATGCCGGAGATCTTCGCCTCGGCCAACTCGTTGGCGATCGTGCCAGCAAAAAGGTGCAGCGGCGGCTCGGGTGCTGCTACCGCATCGATGATGAGTTGCGCGACCTTCTCGGGATCGCCCGCCTGCTTTCCATCGAGCTGATTGAGGTGAAGATCGAGCGATGCCTTCGCCTCGGAATACTCGTCGATGCTGAGCTCGGCGACGGCCAGGCTTCCCGTGGATAGAAAATCGGTCCGCACCGGGCCGGGATAGACTACGGTCGCCTTGATCCCAAGCTCAGCGACTTCGGCGGCCAGAGACTCGGTGAGGCCGGCGAGGGCGAACTTGGTCGCGACATAGCTGCTCCAGCCGGCATAGCCGCCATGGATGCCGACGATCGAGGCGATATTGACGATATGGCCCGATCGCTGGCGCCGCATATGAGGAAGCGCGAACCTCAGGACATGCAGCGGAGCGAACACATTGACCTCGAAGTTCCGGCGATACTCGGCGTCGCTGAGTGCCTCGACGGTGCCTTGCTGGCCGTAACCCGCGTTGTTGACCACCACGTCGAGCGAGCCGAATCGCTCGACCGTCGCATCGATCGCCGCCTTCACGCTGGCCGAGTCAGTGAGGTCGGTCTCCAGAGCTAAAAAGCCGTCGCCTCCCGCAAAGCTCTTCTCGAGAGACGCCTTGTCGCGCGACGTCGTCGCCACGCGGTGGCCGTCCGCCAAGAGAGCCTCGGCGAGAATCTGGCCAATGCCCTTGGAGGCCCCGGTAATGAACCAGACTTTTGAGGTGTTAGTCATTGTCGTACTTCCTTATTCTTAATGTCGAAGATGTTGTTGGATGTCAGGTTGGTTTCCATTCGCGGGCTTCACGGCAGCTGTCGCCACTTGATCATGCGACTGCTCAGATCGAGCACCTCGCCATCGACGATAAAGCTTCCGTCACCGCGATGGTGCATGGTCCGCCGTTCTTCCCGGCCGACGTCGATCCAGAGCCGTTCGGCCTTCAGGACGAAGAGGTTGTACTTGTCGACGAGACCGTCATCGGCAATCGTGCATTCGATATTGGCCAGGCATTCCTTGATGAGCGGCGGCCTGACATTGCTGGCTGGCGCTGCTGTCAGGCCGAACCGATCGAACTTGTTGACGGCGTTACCGGAGCAGTTGCCGATATCGACGACTGCTTCCGCCAGATCGACGGTCGGGACGGCGATTACGCATTCGCCGGTCGCTCTCAGCCCAGCGTAGCTGTGGTCCCAGGGACCAATGACGCAGCCGATTAGCGGCGGGGCGTGCTGGATCATCATGTGAAAGCCCATCGTCATGACGTTGGGCTTTCCGCCCAAGCTGGTCGTCACGAGAACGATCGGTCCCGGCTCGAGCAGCCGATAGGCGTTCGCGACGGGCGACTCCTTCATGACGGCAGTCTTGACTGGACCAGTCGCGCCCTGGAGATCGCGGAAAGGCTGACGTACCGGCAATTCGGACCTGACGCCCTGCGGGCCAACTGCACGACGCTCTCTGCGCTGATGCTTATCTCTGCATCAATAATGCGCACGATTTTGTACTCCATGCGTGCCATGGATATCTTCCTCTTTACTTTGGACGCGCTTCAAAAAATCGGAAGCACGTTCCTGCTATCGAGGAGAGGATATGGAGGAACTTGGCACCCCGATCTCTCGGGCGCTTGCGAACCCTGTCGGGATCTTGCTTAACTCGCTATCGGCTGCCACTCAGGCCTTAGGCCCCGCGGTAGCCGCTCGGCGAAACGCCCGTTTCGCGACGAAAGATCTGAGCGAAATGGCTTGGGCTAGAATAGCCCACCGCCATGCCAATCTCTATCACGCTGGCGCCGGTTTCCTGGAGCAGTTGCTGCGCCTTCGCCACCCGCTGTCGTATGAAGTAGAGCGATGGAGAAAGCCCCGTCGCCTTCTTGAATAGGCGGCTGAAGTGGAATTCGCTCATCCCAACCGCCTGCGCCAAGCACTTCAGATCGAACGGCTCGGCGAGATGAGCTTCCATGAATGTGGTTGCCAATCTGAGTTTTGATCCAGGCAGAGCGTTTGACGGGCGTGCAACTGGTCCTGAAGCCGCGTATTGGCGAACGAGGTGTGCTGCCAGGCTCTGCGCCAAGCCTTCAATAAACAGCGCATCGGCGGCGCCTTCGTTTATTAGCGCCCCGTGAAAAAGGCTCAAGATATGTGAAAGGGTCGTGTCGCGGCCGCCGGAAATATCCTTCAAGCCAACGATCTTGGCAGTTCCCAGCATCTCGCGGGCTACCCGCTCGAACAGCGGAACAGCCAGATAGAGGTGCATCACCTTAAATGGCTGGTCGCTTTCGGCTCGCCATCGCATCTCATAGGGCGCCGGCGAGCGTGTCAGGAAAAAGTCTCCGGCTTCGACACGCGATGCCGACCAATCTCCTCCAAGATCGCGCTCCTCGACGATGACCTCGCCAGACATGACCCAGACGATGAGGGGCTCTGCCACGGCAGGAACTAAGAATGACGCCTGGATCCGGTTTCGAGAGAACAACTGGACGAACACGTCCTTCCATGCCGGACCGTCGCTGCTGACCAAAGTGGTCCCGCTGATATAGGCTTCGAGGCCAATGGGAGACGTCCGCTCAGGGGCCGCTGGCGGAGAGGAGGGTTCGTCTGAGGCCACTATCGCATCCATCGGGCTTTTGCTTTGGCGCCAATTTAGCGGTCCGCTACACCTAAGCATAGGAGGGTTGAACGCCATTTAGAGGTGCCTTTCATGATGTATTCGTGCAAAGTCTCTCAAATAGCATCTAACTGGCGCAAATAAGCGCAGAAAGTATCGGCCATCGCGCCCGCATACGCCTCAATCTCGGCTTCCCATATGGATGCTTCTGAAAGCTGCTTTCGCACTGCGCTCGACGTGGATGTGATCAGATCGCCGGCCAGTTGATGGGTTCGGCCTGACGTTCTCGGGAGCGCTTCGCACATGAAAGTTTCAATGATGCTGGCGCCAGTCGCCCGTATCTCCTGTGCTTCCGGCGCATCGCAATAGAGCGGCGCCGCGTCGTCAAGGGCCACGCGAACGTCCGCGTCGTCGACCTCGGATCGGATTAAGGCATGAACCAGGGTACGCAGCCGGTCGAGCGGCGGTCGCGTCAAGGTGCCGATGCAACGCTGCTGCTCGCTCTGCTGCCCGACCTCATTCATATCTCGGCTTCTGAAGGTCGGGCGACACGGTTCGGCCGCCTAATCGATCTGCTTTCCGAAGAGTGCTCCACGGACTACGCGCACGCCTCAACGCCTCGCCTCGCTTGGTTGAAAAAGCGGACGAGACGTTTGGATACCCAGTCTGGATTGTCCGATGCGAAGGTGTGCGCGGCCTGAGGAACGGTGTCCGCCTCAATGATAGTGGCAACTTGCTCGACACATCCGAGCGTCTGGGCCTGCGGTATGCCGCGCTCGCCGCTGAGAACGAGCACCGGAACGGGCAGCTTGCCGGCAAAGGCAGCGCGGTTCGCCTTTCCGTCGGCAACGAGAGTCTCATAGTGCTTGAATCCGCCGCGCATGCCCCCTGGAGCGGCATAGTGCGGAAGATACATCGTCTTAGCTCGGTCCGATGCGTCTGGCGCGGCGGACATCATGCCGTACCACGGCAGCAAATAGGCAGCTTCCTTGCCTTCGGTCAGCATGGAAGCGACGTCCACTTGGGCGTGGAAGCCGAAATGCCAGTAACCGCCGGTCGCCGGGTTCATCAGCTCTTCAAGCCCGAAACCGGGTATGAGCGATTCCGCGAAAACAAGGGCGCCGATTTCCTGCGGATGGCGAGAAGCATAGGCGTAAGCGACCATCGCGCCGATATCGACGCCAACCAGGTTTATTGGCCCACCTCCGGACAAGCGCACGATCTCGCGGATGTCCTCCGCGACATTCAGGCAATCATAGCCGTCTTCAGGCTTGCTTGAATGGCCCAGGCCGCGCAGGTCGGCTGCAATCACCGTGAAACCCGCGTCCGCAAGAAGCGGCATCAGCTCGCGCCACAGCATCCACGTATAGGGGAAGCCGTGCAGCAGTACGATCTTCGGACCAACGCCGCCGATCACATAGTGCAGCCGCGCTCCATTCACATCCGCATAGCGGTGGACAAAGCGGGGAAGGCCCGCAACCGCACTCTCCGGCGTGGGGTATTCAGGTGCGGGTGTCATCGAGCGAACGCCTTGGCCAGCACGTCGACAAGCGGCATGGGAGCGCGGCCCGCAAGCTTCTCGACATCTCCAGTAACGATGTCATAGGCGCCTTCGGCCTGGCTGGCCTTCATGCTCACGACGGCATCGATCACGAAGTCCGGCAAGCCAGCGCCAGCAAGACCCGAACGCAGTTGCTCCTCGCTGAATACGGCATATCCGTACGGCTTGCCGATGGCCTTGGAGATCGCCTCTGTGCGTTCGGCGCCCGAGAGGGATTCCGGGCCTGTCAGATTGTAGATCGCACCAGCATGTCCGTCGGTGGTGAGTGCGGCGGCAGCAGCAGCAGCAACATCGTCCCGCGAGACGAAGGCAACCTTGCTCTCTGCGATGCCCGGAAGAGCACCTCGATCGAACGACATCCTCGCCTCTTCGACCAAGGTTTCACTGAAATAGTTCATGCGAAGGATGGTCCAGGACGCGATGCCGCTTTTGATCAGCCGCTGTTCGCTTTGCCAGTAGGCCGCACCCATCGAAGGTTCTTGTTTCTCGCGGGTGCCGCATGCCGAAAGGAGGTAAACTGCCTTCACGCCGGCCTCGACAGCCGCGTCGATGGCCGCAATGCCCTGCGCACTGCGAACCCCATAACCCAGGTCTGCGCTGGGGATGATGAGCAAACGGTCCAGTCCAGCGTAGGCTTGAACCAGCGTTTCCGGTCGATCGTAGTCGCCGACACGACCTTCGACGTTCCCGATCGTCTGCGGCGTCCTCGATATCGCAACTAGCCCGTCTGGAGGCAATTGTGCAGAAAGCCTCTCGATCACCTGTTTCCCAATATTGCTGCTTGCACCGCTCACACCGATCTTCATCACAAACTCCATGTGGTAAAAAATTGTTCGTGATGATATGGAAATGCGTAACGCACGCAAGAGCGCATGAAAATGTTCGAAACGAACAGTCACGTACGTAATGGAGTTTTCGGATGAGCAGAGCCGGCAATAAACACCTCAGTCCCACGCTGCCGGCCGACACCGAGGAGGAATGCCGCGCGCTGGCCCAGATTATCGATCGCATCGGAGACAAGTGGGCGGTGATGGTGCTCGGACATCTGTCCGAGGGCACGAACCGTTTCAACGAACTCATGCGGAAGATACCAGGGATCTCCCATCGCATGCTGACGCTCACCCTGCGTGGACTTGAGCGTGACGGGCTCGTACAACGCACAGCGTTCGCAACGATACCGCCCCGCGTGGACTACGCGCTCACGCCCCTGGGCCACACGCTGAAAGAGCCGATCGCGATGCTCGCCGATTGGGCGCGCGCGAAACGCGGCGACATCGAACAGGCCCGTACTCACTTCGACCGGGAAGCCGGCGGGAGATAAACGCGCAATGCCTGAGTTGCAGTTTCTGACCTTATGGTCGAGGTCTTTGGGGGAGAGAGGATACACAGTTACCCCTCTAGTCGCCAGGAAAGGATCCGAGGAGAACACGAAAGCCGAGGTGCTCGTTGCGGTCGGACGGCGGGTACCCGTACCGCATGGTGGTCCGACAGGCGAGGCGCCCGGGGTTGCCCCAGCTGCTGCCACGATCGACCCGCCACGAGCCGCTCTTGGGAGGCGAGAAGTCGTTCTGGACGGTACGCGGGAAGCCCGCCTCGTCCCACCAGTCCTCGCACCAATTGAAGACGTTCCCCGCCATGTCGAGCGCGCCGTAGGGCGACGCCCTGAACCGCTCCGGGTTTCCCGGAGGCCATTTCGTTTGAGTCACGCCGCCATGGCTGGCTCGTCCAGCATGGCGTAATAGCGTTCCTCGGCCTCGGCCGGCGGGATGTTACCGATAGGCTCCAGCAGCCGGCGATTGTTGAACCAGTCGACCCAGCTCAGCGTTGCGAACTCGACGGCCTCGAAGGATCGCCAAGGCCCCCGACGATGGATGACCTCGGCCTTGTGGAGGCCATTGATCGTCTCGGCGAGTGCGTTGTCATAGCTGTCACCAACACTGCCGACGGAGGGCACGATGCCGGCCTCAGCCAGCCGTTCAGTGTAGCGAATGCTCACATATTGCGAACCGCGGTCGCTATGGTGCACCAGGCCGCCGCGATGGGCGGGCCGTCGCTCGTGAAGGGCCTGCTCCAGCGCATCCAGCACGAAGCTGGCATGCGCGGTCCGGCTCACCCGCCAGCCGACGATGCGGCGAGCATAGGCGTCGATCACAAAGGCGACGTAGACGAAGCCCGCCCAGGTGCTGACATAGGTGAAGTCCGAGAGCCAGAGCCGGTTCGGCGCCGGCGCATGGAACACCCGGTTCACACGGTCGAGCGGGCACGGTGCCGACTTGTCCGAGATGGTCGTGCGGACCGGCTTGCCGCGGATCACACCGGCCAAGCCCATGCCCTGCATCAGCCGTTCGACGGTGCAGCGCGCCACATCGAACCCCTCGCGCATCATCTGTCGCCAGACCTTGCGCGCTCCATAGACCTCGAAGTTCTCGGCGAACACGCGCTCGATCTCGGGGCGCAGAACCTCGTCCCGTAGCGCCCGTGCCGAGCACTTCGACGGCTCAAGCCGCCGGGCGACATGCGCATGATAGGTCGATGGGGCGATCGGCAGCACCTTGCAGATCGGCTCGACCCCATACGCACCGCGATGATCATCGATGAACGCGATCATGTCTTCGACCGGCGGTCGAGCTCCGCCAGGGCGAAATAAGCGGATGCCTTGCGCAGGATCTCGTTCGCCTGCCGCAGCTCGCGGTTCTCGCGCTCAAGGGCCTTCAGCTTCGCCGACATATCCGTCGTCACGCCGGCCCGCTTGCCGGCATCGACCTCGGCCTTCTTCAGCCACTCATTCAGTGAGTGCGCCGAGCAGCCGATCTTCGCCGCAATCGACACGATCGCCTGCCAGCGCGAAGGGTGTTCAGCCTCGTGATCCAGCACCATCCGCACCGCCCGGGCACGCACCTCAGGCGAGAACTTGTTCGTCGTCTTGCTCGTCATAGCCCCATCCTCTCAGGAGTTGGGGCCTCCGGCAAAGCCGGGGCGGTTCACAATGTTTCCCCTATCTCGCCGACGGCGTCGCTACCTGGCCCATTGCCATGGCCACGGCAGCTTCCTGAGCGGCCTCTGGCGTAGCCTGAACGTCGGGGCGCACGCCCACACCTCCCCAGTTGCCGCGCGTAATGGGATTTTCGGCCCTGCCTGTCGGCACGACAACGAATAGGTCGGAACCGAGATCATTCAGGCCACCCGGGTTCGCTCCGCCGCGCGTCTTTTCGCCAACTACGGTCACGCGCTTGAGCACCTGCAGATCGTAGGCAAATTCCTCGCCCGCCGAATAGGTTTTGGGGCCAACTAGCACATAGACGGGCTTGTCGAGATAACTCACCGGCGTCGGCGAACTCCAAAACGATTCCGTTCTGAAAGTCGAAGTCCCGCGATTGCGCCAGATAAGGTCGTTGATATGAACGCGCTTGCCGGGATCGAGGAAGAAACTGGCAAGGTAAGCTACCGACGCCGGGTGACCACCACCATTGTCCCGCATGTCGATGATGAGCGCGGCAGTGTCCGACAGGCTGCGCATGACGTCGTCGGCTGCCGGGTTAAAGACATCGGGCGGAACGAACCGCGCCAGGTGGATGTATCCGATATTGCCGTCTAGCCGTTTCACCTCAAAGCCGGCATCCTGCGGCGTGGCCGGTGGAGGCTGGTTGCGGAACGGCGAGCCGAAGATCACCCGCATATGGCTGTCCTCGGTGATCGCCCGCAGTTGTTCGGTCAGTTGCGCCGCAAACTTGCTCGGGTCGGAGACGCCGGCATAGGCGTTCTCTGCCAATGCCTTTTCCAGCGCCTGAGCCGCCTGCGCTCCCCTGTCCGGGAACACGTAATCTTCGCGCAACTTGACGGCAATCCCATCGATTACATTCCTGACCGTAGTCTGGTCCAAGAGCACGTTTTGCGCCGTATCGGGAGCCACCTCGGCACTTGCCATTGATGGCGTGGCCAGAAGTGTAGAAATTGTCGCAAGACAGGCGATAAGAAATGGCGATCGACGATACAGCATATGCTTCCCCTGTTACGGTTCGATTGATGATGCAGTGACTCGGTACGTTTTGTTAGATTGCCGTCAACCGAACTCTCGTTCCCCATGGGTCTTCGACTTCTATTCCCCCGGCAATGGTCTTGAATAGTACGCCCGCTTTACCCAGACGCGCTTTCCGATCATCCAGCACTGATCGATCTGCTATCGCAATCGAGAACCACGACAGTCCCAGATCTGTTTCGCTGCGTTGGCCTGCTCCCGGGCTCTCCCAAATGTTCACTGCTACGTGGTGATGATATTTGCCGGAGGACGTGAATACGACGCCGGGGGCGCGCCGCGTCACATCGAAGCCGATCAATTCGGAATAGAACCGCTCAGCGGCCGCCAGATCACCGACCCTCAGATGGATATGGCCGATGCGCATCGACGTTGGCGCCACCGTGTAACCGTCCTTGCTCCGGTCAACGAGTTTCAAAAGCGGATCAAGGTCGAGGTCGAAGACGCCCATCTCGACTTGCCCGTGCTTCCACTGCCATTGTGCTTCCGGCCGGGAGGCGTAGATCTCGATACCGTTGCCCTCGGGATCGTTGAGATAAACGGACTCGGTGACACGATGATCAGCTAGGCCCGACACCTGGAAATGATTGGTGGCCGCATGAACGATCCAGCGAGCAAGATCCCGCCGTGTCGGCATCTCGAAGGCGAGATGATAAAGGCCCGCCGCATTCGCGGGAGCAGGCGTCCCGCCAAGGTCCCGCGTCAGTTCGAGAAGGCCGGTGCCGCCGATGCCGAGGACGGCACCTTGCTCGGCGCGACTCATGATCTCTAGGCCAATGACCTGTTGGTAAAACAGGATCATTCCTTCCAGATTGCTCACCCACAGTCCCGCACGGTCGATGAACATCGGCGGTCGATGGGCTGGAAGACTATCCGCTCCCCCCGACTGGGCCTTGCCGGTTCCGCAGAGCCCAATCAGAACGCTGGCGCACGCGGCGCTCGCAAGTGCTGCCAGCAACGACCGACGATTCGTCCTGCTTCTACCTGTTGCTAGCATCGCCGCTCTTCCTCTCGCCCTAAGTCCGGTTTCAACTCGTCGCTGGGCTGGCGGGCAGGACGACGACCTTTGCGCCGACGGGAACGCGCCTGTACAGATCCATGATGTCTTGATTGAGAAGTCGGATGCAGCCCGACGACACCATCGTGCCAATGGTCCACGGCTCCACGGTGCCATGGAGCCGGTAATATGTGTCTCGACCATCGCGATAGAGGTAAAGAGCCCGTGGCCCGAGCGGATTCCCAGCGCCGCCCGGGAGACCGTCCTTCAAGGGGCCGTATCTCTCAGGCTCACGCTTGATCATGTCCGGTGTCGGTCGCCAGCCCGGCCATTCGGCCTTGCGGGCAATCGTCGCCTCGCCACGGAAGTTGAACGCTTCCTGCTTGCCTACGCCAACGCCGTATCGAAGAGCACGGCCGTTTTCCAGTACCAGGTAGGCGTAGCGAGCCGCTGGATCGACGATGATCGTGCCCGGCCGCTCGTTTGTCTGATACGCGACCTCGCGGCGCAGAAACTCGGGCCTGACCTTCTTCAGATCGATCGCCGGCAGAGGAAACGGCTCCGTGTCGACTGCCGCATACATGGATAGGTAGGATGAGTTGACCGCCGGCTCGGCCAAGCTGGGGCCTACCTGATCGCGCATGGCGCAGCCTGCCAGGACAAAGGGAAATGCGGCCACAAAGCCACGCCTGTTGATAGTCATACTTCCTTCGCACCTCGCAAGAACAAAAATCCCTGCAATCAGAAACAGATGGCGCGAGTTGCGTCTATGTATTATGATGTAATTGATCCCATAACCAATGGTTATGATCGGGTCGTGCGAGCGATTGGGCGGTCGACGAGCGGGTGCCGTTTCACTCGAAGGATAGATACCCGGGACACGCTGCGTCTCGCTCGCAGGTTTTGGATTTGAGGTCATAACCGATGGATATTGCTGCGGCACTGAGAGCTTTTGTACGCACCGTCGAGCGCGGGTCCGTGACCGCCGCCGCACGTGATCTCGCGATCTCCCAGCCCGGCGTCACGAAGCACCTGCGCAATCTCGAACGCCATGTCGGCGCACGCCTGCTGGAACGCTCGGCACGGATTGTACGGCCGACCCCCCAGGGTCAGGCTCTCTATAACCAGAGCCGAGAGGCGCTGGCCACGATCGAGGCGGCGCTCGAAGGCGTCCGCCGCGACATGGGTGCGGTGGAAGGCAATTTGCGCATCCACGCTCCGTCATGCCTCGGGGCGAAGCACCTCCATGGCATCGTGATGGCCTTCCAGCGGCGCTACCCCGATGTCACCGCAGATCTCGTTCTCGACAATCGCGATGTCGATCTCGTCTACGAGAACTTCGACCTTGCCATTAAGTACGGCCGCCCGGCCGATCAGGAGCTTATCATCCGCCGGCTCGGTTCGATCCGACGCATTCTCGTCGCCGCGCCAGAGTTCCTGGATCGGTTCGGGCCGATCAACACCGTAGAGCGTCTGTCGGAGGTCGGTATAATCACGAGCGCCGCCCTGCTCGCCTCGCGTGACGTCCTCACGCTTCGCCACAGCAGCGGCGAGTTGGTCGGCGTTCCGGTTCGCGCCGTTCTGCGGACCAATAACGCCAACGTCATCGCCGCGACACTGATCGAGGGGCATGCCGCAGGTCCGGTTCAGCAGCTTCTCGTCAACGATGACCTCGCTAAGGGGCGTCTCGTGCACATCCTGCCCGACTATGAGGTCAAGCCGACCGAAGCCTTTCTTGCTTATCCTTCTGTCCGTTTCATGCGGCCAGTCGTACGAGCGTTCACCGACTTCGCTGTTCCGGCGCTTCGTGCGGTCGAAGGCATCGTGAGCATCGGTGAAAGGCGGTCGACTGAAGGCCTCGCAGACGTTGGTGACTGTAAGATCACAGCCAAAGTCTGAGAGCCTCGTTCGTTGAGAGTTGGTGCGGGTGGTCGGAATCGAACCGACACTCCTTGCGGAACCGGATTTTGAAGGGAGTCGTGTCATGCGCAGGCCTCTGCCTTGTCGCGAATATCGCACTTCCGGACTCGTTCATCAGCCTCTACTCGCCCCTATGCTGCACCTAGCGAACAACAGACACCCGCCGATGTGTACGCTACAGCACGAAAACGCCGCAGGGCAGTTCGAGGGGGCTTCCGGTACCG
This sequence comes from Roseixanthobacter psychrophilus, assembly GCF_043195195.1. NCBI lineage: Bacteria > Pseudomonadati > Pseudomonadota > Alphaproteobacteria > Hyphomicrobiales > Xanthobacteraceae > Roseixanthobacter > Roseixanthobacter psychrophilus. Next base: position 48,564 of record NZ_JBAFWT010000026.1, on the reverse strand, counting down.
ACATCTATTGTTCTCAATCGCCTCAGCAACGAAGGAGATTGAGAATGCCGAAGACCGAAGCTCCCCAAATCAGGCGAACAATCCGGCGCCACCAATTGCGCGAGGTGGTGCCGATGGCTGACAGCACGATTTATGAAATGGAACAACATGGCGAGTTCCCCCGTCGGTTCGCGCTCTCGCCACGGTGTATTGTTTGGGACCTCGCCGAGGTCGAGGCCTGGCTAATGGCACGGCGGGCTGCCCCGATCCGTAGAGCACAGCACCCTGACGTCACCAAGCGCAAAACCCGCCCGGTCAAAGGGCGGGATCAAGCTCCATCACAGGCATAGCTGGCGGCAGAAGCGTTGGAGCGTGCTTCCGACCGTCGATCCAGGCGTCCACGGTATCCGCCCACTGCTGCATCATATGCCGGCGCTGCACCTCATACTCGGCCTTGTTGTAAACGCCGCGCGATGAGCGCCCGTCCTCGTGCGCCAAGCACTTTTCGATCCAGTCGCTGTTAAAGCCCAGCTCATTTAGCAGCGTCGAGCCCGTCCGCCGCAGATCATGGACCGTGAAAGGCTCCAGCGGCAGCCCCTCCTTCTTGGCCTGTTCGACGACGGCATAGGTGACCCGATTGAAGGTCGCGCGCGACATCGGCGCGTCCGCGTCGTACCGGGACGGCAACAGATATCGGGAGTTGCCGGAGCACGTCTTGAGCGCGATCATGATGTCCAACGTCTGTCGGCACAGGTAGACGTTGTGCGGCTTCGACCGCTTCATGCGCTCCTTCGGGATGGTCCAGACGGCGTTGTCGAAATCGATCTCGTCCCACACTGCATCCTGCAGTTCGCTTTTCCGGACCATGGTGAGGAGATAAAGCTTCATGCCAAGGCGGATCGTCGGCAACGTCGCAACATGCTCGAGCTGTTTGAACATGATGCGGATCTCGGTGGGCGAAAGAGCGCGGTCCTTCGGCGTAAAGGTGGCGATCGAGGCCGGACCGACGTCATCGGCCGGGTTGGCGACCTTCTCACCGTGCAGAATGGCATAGCCGTAGATCTGCTTCAGGATATCCCTCACATGAATGGCGGTGGCAGGAGCACCTCGTTCGACGATCTTGCCGCAGTGAGCGCGAAGGTCGTCAGGTGTGATCTCTGTCAGGAGACGATTCCGCCAGACGGGCATGAGCTCGCGCTCGAAGATAGAGCGACGCATCGCGCGCGTGCTGTCGGCCATGGTCGCATTGGTCAGCCATTTCTCACCGAATTCGCCGAAGCTCTTAGCTTCCTTGATCCGGCGTTTCTCCCGCTGCTTCTCGATAGCGGGGGACCGCCCCTCGGCAATCGCCCGGCGCGCATCAATGCATAGCTCTCGAGCTCTGGCGAGCGATATCCCGTCACGGGCATACCTACCAAGATAGACGGTCTCCCGCCTGCCGTTCAGCCGATAGTCGAGCCTGAACGAGATGGCGCCCGACGGTGCAACGCGCACATACATGCCATCACGATCGCTCACCTTGTACATTTTGGCTTTTGGCTTCAGACACTTAAGTGCTGCATCGGTCAACATTTCGGGTCTCCTCGCGGAAAAGTACCGTCACGCGGTTTTTGGAGGCCGATGGCGTAGAAAACGCTTATAATTCAGCGTCTTATATCAAAAAAAGTACCGTCAGTAGCCTCATTGCTCCTGACGGTACTTTCGTTTTTCCGGTTGATCAATGGGGGCGAGGCCCGTCAGCGGGGCCGACAAACGCCATCTATGCCCACCGATAGATGTCGATAGGCACAGAATGGATTTATTTTTATTTTCAGTGCGTTAGATCGTATCGCAGCGTAAATTTGGCGGCGTTTAGATGGGCCTGAATCATTCCCACTCGATGGTGCCCGGGGGCTTGCTGGTCACGTCGTAGACGACCCGATTGATGCCCTTGACCTCGTTGATGATGCGGGTTGCCGCGCGGCCGAGGAAATTCATGTCGAAGGGGTAGAAATCCGCCGTCATGCCGTCCACCGAGGTCACGGCGCGCAAGGCAAGGACGTGGTCGTAGGTGCGTCCGTCGCCCATGACACCGACCGTGCGCACCGGCAGGAGCACGGCGAAGGCCTGCCAGATCACGTCATAGAGGCCGGCGGCGCGGATCTCTTCCAGATAGATGGCGTCGGCCTTGCGCAGGATCTCCAGCTTCTCCGGCGTGATCTCGCCGGGGCAGCGGATGGCAAGGCCGGGGCCAGGGAAGGGGTGGCGGCCGACGAAGCTCTCGGGAAGGCCGAGTTCGCGGCCGAGCGTGCGCACCTCGTCCTTGAACAGGTCGCGCAGCGGCTCAACCAGCTTCATGTTCATGCGCTCGGGCAGGCCGCCCACATTGTGGTGGCTCTTGATGGTGACGGAGGGGCCGCCGGTGAAGGAGACGCTCTCGATCACGTCGGGATAGAGCGTGCCCTGGGCGAGGAAATCCGGCGCGCCCTTGCCGTCGGACGCGATCTTCTTCGCTTCCGCATCGAACACGTCGATGAACAGCTTGCCGATGGTCTTGCGCTTGGTCTCGGGATCGGAGACGCCGGCCAATTCCTGAAGGAACAGCTCGGAGGCGTCCACATGCACGAGCGGGATATTGTAGGTGTTGCGGAACAGCGAGACCACCTGCTCGGCTTCGCCCTGCCGCATCAGGCCGTGATCCACGAAGACGCACGTCAACTGGTCGCCGATCGCCTCATGGATCAGCACGGCGGCGACGGCGGAATCCACCCCGCCGGAGAGGCCGCACAGAACGCGCCGCTCGCCCACCTGGGCGCGGATCTTGGCGATGGCGCTTTCGCGGAAGGCGCCCATGGTCCAGTCGCCGGAGAGGCCGGTGATTTTGCGCACGAAGTTGGAGAGCAGACGGGCGCCGTCGGGGGTATGAACCACCTCGGGATGGAACATCAGGCCGTAGAACCGGCGGGCTTCGTCCTCGACGACGGCGAAGGGGGCATTGGGCGAGGTGCCCTTCACCTCGAAGCCGGGGGGCAAGGCGGTAATGCGGTCGCCATGGCTCATCCACACGGTGTGGCCTTCGCCCTGGTTCCAGATGCCGTCGAACAGAGCGGAGCTGCGTTCCACCTTCACCGTGGCGCGGCCGAATTCGCGATGATGGCCGCTTTCCACGGTGCCCCCAAGCTGCTCGGCCATGGTCATCTGGCCATAGCAGATGCCGAGCACCGGAATGCCCGCCTCAAAGATCTCCTGGGGCGCGCGGGGGCTATCGCCGTCGGGCACGGAGGCGGGGCCGCCGGAGAGGATGACCGCCTTGGGCTTCATGCGATCGAAGGCTTCCTTGGCCTTCTGGAACGGCACCACCTCGGAATAGACGCCTTCCTCGCGCACCCGGCGGGCGATGAGTTGGGTCACCTGGCTGCCGAAATCGATGATGAGAACGGTGTCTTGCATGGCGGCGCGGCTTTCCGGCGGGAGTGGCGAGGATTGCGCCCTCCTTTAAAGGCAAAGTCGCGATTTGCAAAAGCGAGAGCCGCGCCATCGGGCGCGACCCTCGCATGTCGTAGGCGCAATGCCAGAAAGGGTGGGCCTCAGATGGTGGACCAGTGACCCTCGCAGCCCTCGGGGGCGGCGGTGGCGGTGGTGTGACGCTTCTTCAGCTCGGCGCAGCCATAGGCGCGGGCTTCTTCCGGCAGATGGGAATTGATGGCGACGCCGATCTGGTCATAGGGCGAGGGAGCCGCAAAGACATAATAGGCCCAATAGCCGCCGACGGCGACGATGAGCACAACGAGCAGGCGGATGATGAACATGGCGGTCTCCCAAGGTCCGATGGGCGCGCGAGCGCAACCTCTGCGCTAAGGACGCTTCGGGAGAGGGAAGGTTCCCATCATAAGGCGCCGCAAGCCGGCGCCCCATGGATCAACTTCTCTTCAATACGCTCACAAAGAACCCGTCGGTCCCGGTCCGCCGCGGCGTCAGCAGCAGCCCTTCGGTGCTCTCCAGGGCCGCTGTGCGCAAGGCGAGGCCTTGGCTGCCGAGGGCCAGAACCGTCTCCATCGGCGGCACCACCGAAAAATCCGGGTGCTTTTCCATCAGGGCGCGGATCTGGGCGCCATTCTCCACGTCCAGCAGCGAGCAGGTGACATAAGCGAGGCGGCCGCCGCTTTTCACATAGCGCGTGGCGGCTTCGAGGATCTTTGCCTGCTCGGCGATCCGCTCGGCCAAGGCGCCGGGGCGCATGCGCCATTTCGCGTCAGGGTTGCGGCGCCAGGTGCCGGTTCCTGTGCAGGGGGCATCGACAAGCACCAGGTCCATTTGCCCGACGAGGTCGGCGAGCACGTCGGCGTCACCACGCGGCGCACGGATCTGCACGTTGCGCACACCGGCGCGGGCAAGACGCTCGTGGATCGGCTTCAGGCGGCGAATATCGGCATCGTGGGCGTAGAGCTGGCCCTTATTGTCCATGAGGGCGGCGAATTCGAGCGTCTTGCCACCGGCACCGGCACACAGATCCAGCACCTGCGAACCGGGCAGGGGGCTCGCGAGGATGGCGGCGATCTGCGAGCCCTCGTCCTGCACCTCCACGTCGCCTTTGACGAACGCGCCCTCCGAGGTGAGGGGCGGGGCCTTGCCCTCGGCATCAAGGATGATGCGCAGGGCCAAGGGCGACCATTGGCCCGGCTGGGGCGACAGATGGGAGAGTTCGGCGAGGGTGGCTTCGGGCGTGGATTTCAGCGTGTTCACGCGCAGGTCCAGCGGCGCGCGGGCGGCCAGCGCGCGCCCTTCCTCAACCCGCTCGGGGCCGAACACCTTGTTCAACTCGGGATCGAGCCATTGGGCATAATCCCCGATCACCCAGGGGGCGGCGCCTTCCAGGCTCGGATTTGCGAGCCGTGCGGTTTCCTCCGCGCTCAGCGGCGCGGGGGCAAAGCGCGCGCCGTCGCACAGGCGGGCGATGGCATCAAGGTCAAGGCCGCGCATCACGGCGAGCGTGCCGAGCACCAAGGCGCGCGGCGTGTCGGCGCCCATGACATGGGACGCGGAGGCGCGTCGACGCAGGGTGTCGAACACCAGGCCGGAAATGGCGGCGCGGTCGCCCGAGCCGGCATAACGGTGGGCGAGGCCCCATTCCTTGAGGCTGTCGCCGGCGGGACGGCGCTTTGCGGCGATATCGCCGAGCACCTCGATGGCGGCGGACAGGCGGGCTGAGGGGATCAATTCAATCAGGTCCTTGGGGCGAGGAGGAAGGCGCCGGCTTTCACCTGCGCCTCGAAATGATCGAGTGCGGCGGCGAGCCGCTCATCGATGATGTGCAGATATTCGGTCCAGTCCTCATAGCGGGACAGCTCGGAACGCCCGTCGCTGATGCCGCGCAGGCCGACCAGTGGTACGCGAAACCGCTGTGCAGCGCGCAGCACCGCGAAGGTCTCCATGTCCACCATATCGCAGGCAATGGTGTCATAGGCCGCGCCCGAGATGATCGCCCCGCCGGTGGAGAGGGAGGCGGTGGCGATGCCGGGAATCTGATGCGGGATTTCTACCACCGCGGGCAGATCGAGAAACGGCGTGCGGCCTTTTTCGAAGCCGAGCGGGGACGCGTCCATGTCGCGATAGGACAGGTGCGAGACTTGATAGATTGCGGCATGGTCGAGGGCGCGTGCGCCCGCTGAGCCGAGGGTGAAGACCAGATCCGGTAAAGCGTCGGCGGCGGTGAGATGGGCAAGCGCATGGGTGGCCGCCATCGCCGCCTCCACCGGTCCAACGCCGGTGATCAACGGATCGATGCGCGCCTGAAGGTGCGGCCCGTATTCCATTTGCGTCGCCATGACGAACAGCACGTCGAGATTGCCGACGGTGCGGACATGGCGGGACGGGTTTTCCATCGCGGGATCATCCAAGGAGCGCATGGATCGCACTCCTCGGCTGACGCAGCGATCCTGTCAATCACCCTTCCGTCACACATTCAGCAAGATGGAGAGCGCGAACAGTACCCACATGATGGCCAGCACGATGGCGCCGACCGCATAAGCGGAAAAGCGTGAGGAGAGCTGGTTGCCGGTGGTGAAGACGAAGGCATGGGCGATGCGGGACAGCACGAACACCCAGGCGAGCACCACGAAGACGATGTCCGCCTTGCGGGTGAACAGCGCCAGCACCGTGATCACATAGAACAGCACCGGCAATTCGAACTGGTTCGAAAGGGCATCGGCGAAGCGCTGGGCGCCGGCGGGATAAGCCGAGGTGCTCTCGGCAGCGGCGGCACGCGTGACCTCGCCGCTGGAGAGCGCGCGCATGCGCACCGGCAGCAGCGCGAACAGCAGCAGGAAGGTGAGAGGGCCACTTCCACGAACAGGGGCAGCAGGATCATGGCAACGGACATGGACGGGCCTTTCGGTTGACGGTCGGGATGCCGCAAGGGCGCTTGCGGCAAGGAAGGAACCTCGAGCGCGGCGGCACGTTCCTTGGGTGAACAGGAAACATTCCCATGGCCCCGTCTTCCCCGTCTGTCCGTTTGCCCGAAGGCTCCGTTGCCAATCCCTCAGCAGGCGACGCCGAGCAGCCCATCGCATCCCTGCGGGCAAAGGCGGAAAGCGGTCGTGCTCCGCGTCCTTTCTTTACCCGATTTGCGCAGGAGGTGTCGCGCTACGCCGGCAAGCCCGCCACTTTCGTCTGTGCGGTGGCGATCATCCTCATCTGGGGCGCGACGGGGCCGATGTTTGGCTATGACGACACTTGGCAGCTCATCATCAACACCTCGACCACCATCGTCACCTTCCTGATGGTGTTCCTGATTCAGAACAGCCAGAACCGCGATACGGCGGCGCTGCAAATCAAGCTCGACGAATTGATTGCGCGCACCGAGGGGCCGCGCAATGCGCTGCTCGATCTGGAAGACCTCGACGAAGTCACTTTGGAGAAGCTGCGGCTTGAATATGCCCTTCTTGCCGACCGGGCGCGGGAGCAGGGGCGGGATAATCCCGGAAAGGCAGTGGGCGATGCCGCGATCCTGCGCACCGCCGAGGCGGGGGTTGAGGGCGAACTTGAGGCGGTGGAGGCAGGCCCGAAAGAGAGCAAGGCCTCCGCCGGTTCATTCGGCGGCGGGCGAAAGGTGGCCGTCGGCGATTGCCCTGAAGTCCCATGATGCGCGTCGTGGTGCTGCACCGCCCGCCTCATGCACCTCGACTGGAAGGGCAGCAAAGGGGCGCGGGCTCAACGCCCGCCGCCGACCACCGGGGGAGAGCGCGTATCGCCCAGCGACACCCATAAGGTCGGATCGCCCTGCGACTGGCGCTTCACATAGCGGTAGCCGGTATCCTGCCAGGGCAGGATCTCGTTTTCCTGATTGTCGAGGATCAGGTCGCCGCGGTCGGTGACCACGGTGAGCACGGCGTGGCCGTCGCCTTCCTTGTCACGTACCACCGTGATGAGGAGCACCGATGCCGGCCAGCCGAGATTGATCAGCGCGCGACGCTTGGCGAGCACGTAATCCTCGCAATCGCCCTTGCCGTCGTCCGGATAGCTCCAGCGTTCCACCTCGCCATAGTGGTCCATGTCCGTCACGGGTGCGATGGCCGTGTTGAAGTCGCGGTTCACCTGGTCGAGGGTCGACAAATGGGCGGGATCGAGCCGAACCTGCGGGATCAGGTCGCCCTCGGCGGTGCAGGCGCCCTTGTTCTCTGCGCAGAAACGAACGTAGCCGATGGGTGCCGACGTTCCGCCTACCGCCTGGAGATGCGGCACGAGGACCGGCGAGAGGCTCGCGTGATGCCGGTCGCCGGCCACGGCGCTTCCAGCACCCGCACAGAGCAGGACCGTCAGCAGAAGCTTTCGAGCGAGATGAAACGGCATGGCACGCTGTCGCGAGGGGTTAACAACTTCATAATGCCCGAGGTTTGCCGCATTCGCGCCGTCAACCTTTCATTAACCTTAATAGCCGTTAACACTCTTGGCCAGCGCCATGCGGCTGCACGCAGGCGGAACCACCACACGCGCTTTTTCCTTGCTGCGGACCCCGCCGGCCCTTATGTGCGGGACGTGCTCGACCTCAGCGATCCACGCCGCGCGCCGCCCCGCGAGCCGGTGTTCAACATTCCGGGCGTAGTGGTGCTGCTGGCCCTGACCATGGCGGCGATCGCCTTCGCGCGCGAATTCGTGCTGGACGAACGAGCCAACGTTGAGCTGCTCGCCTATTTCGCCTTCATCCCCGCGCGCTACGATTCCGCCTTCGACCTGCCGGGCGGGCTCGGCGCGGATGTCTGGACATTCGTCAGCTACGCCTTTCTCCACGCCAATCTGGTGCACCTCGGCGTGAACCTGATCTGGATGCTGGCCTTTGCGACCCCGGTCGCGCGGCGCTTCGGAACGTGGCGGTTCCTTGCCTTCGTGGTTGTCACGGCTGCAGCCGGTGCGCTCGCCCATCTCATCGCCTATCCCGACGCCATGGTGCCGATGATCGGTGCCTCCGCCGTGGTGTCGGGGGCGATGGCGGCGGCGGTGCGCTTTGCCTTCGGGCCGGGCGGCGCCCTCGGGCCGCCCGCGCGGCGGACGCAGGAGCATCCTCCCGCCGCCTCCCTGATCGGCGCGTTTCGCGAGCCGCGCGTGCTGACCTTCGTTGCGGTCTGGGTGGTGGTGAACTTCTTGTTCGGCGCGGCGATCACCTTGCCCGGAACCGAAGGGGCAGAAGTTGCCTGGCAGGCGCACATGGGCGGCTTCTTCGCCGGCCTCCTGCTGTTTCCGCTGTTCGACCCGATTCCGAGGGCAACGCGTTCGCCCCCTTCACACTGAGGCTGTGCTGAAATTGCAGTCAGACAGCCGCCCCGTGCGAGATGCGGGGTTGCGGATCCGGGCAACGCAGACGATCATTCCCATGAGGCATACCGGCGAGCGTCAATAACGCCGGATCCGCCACAAATTATCTAGGGAATGGAGGTCAGCCATGACCGTGAAAATGATTTTACAGCGAAAGGCGTCCGAGCTCGTCACCATTTCGCCCGAGGCGTCGCTGGAAGAAGCGGTGAAGAGCCTGTCTGAGCATCGCATCGGTGCCATCGTGGCCACCGGCCGCGAAGGACGCTTGGAAGGCATCCTCTCCGAGCGCGATGTGGTGCGCCTCCTCGGGGAGCGCGGCCCCGACGTTCTGTCTGAGACGGTGGGATCGGTGATGACACGGGCGGTGGTGACCTGCACCGCCGACGAGACTGTCCCCGCCATCATGGAGCGCATGACCCGTGGACGCTTCCGGCACGTTCCCGTGATGTCCGGCGACAAGCTGATTGGCATCATCTCCATCGGCGACGTGGTGAAGTACCGGGTCGAGGAGATGGAGCGCGAGAGCGCGGAACTGCGCGACTACATCATGACCGCCTGAGGCGGCCGATGGCCAGGGCGATTGCGTCCTGGCCGTCTCGCGGGATTATTTCAGCGCTTCCACCGCGCTGTGGACGTCATCAACGATCCGCTCCACGGCTTCGCGCCCGGCCGCTATCGCTTCCTCCGCCCGGTGGAAATCGAACAGGCCGATGCGCGACAGCTTCGGCGAGACCGCCACATCCGGCGGGTCGCCGGCGAGGCGCGAGCGGGCGATACGATCCTGCGTGATGTTAAACGCATCGATCATGACCGCCGAAATGCCCCGTGGCCCCTCGCTCGGTCCCGACAGGAATTGCCGGCGCAGCATGCGATCTGGCCGCAGCATGCGGGACAAACCTTCCTTCTTGCGCTCCACAACCACGTCCGCGACGTCGGCGATGGCGCTGCCATGGTCCTGGATCACCGTGCCGCGCCCGAAGATTTCGGAATTGAGGTTCACGGCGATCACGATGCGCCCGCCGAGTGCACGTGCCGCCGAGACCGGCACGGGATTGACCAGCGTGCCGTCCATCAGCCACCGCCCGCCCACCTTCGCGGGGGTGAAGATCCCCGGCAGGCAATAGCTGGCGTGGATTGCCTCCACCAGCTCCCCCCGCGTGAGCCAGATTTCGTGGCCGGTGCCGAGTTCGGTGGCGATGCAGCCGAACGTCACCGGCAAATCCTCGATGGTGAGATCGCCGAGTTCCGAGCGCATGCGCTCCATCAGCCGGCGGCCGCCGATCAGCCCGGCCGCGCCGAGCGAAAGGTCGAGAAAGCTGAGAACATTGCGCTTGTTGAGGCTGCGCGCCCAATCTTCCAGGGCATCGAGCTTGCCTGCCGCCCAGATTCCGCCGACCACAGCGCCGATGGAGGTGCCGGCGATCACGCTTGGCCGGATCCCGTGCGCCTCAAGTGCTCTCAGCACGCCGATATGGGCAAAGCCGCGCGCCGCGCCGCCGCCCAATGCCAGTGCAATCTTCGGTCCGCCTTTGCGTCCAGCCTTCCATGGCGGCTCGGCGTCGATGCGCACCTCCATTTCGGGTGCGACGGCAGCGCCGGCGGATGCGGCCCCTTCGGTGGGCGCCTCCTCGGTGCGATTGCGGCGGGTGAAACCTTGAAACATGCACGATCTCCAGCCGGCTGGCGGGCCGGTGGCAAACTCAGGGATTCAGAGCTGAATACCCGCGTTTGGTGTCCGAAGCGTGGCCTCCGGGTTCCCCAGGGGCCGGTATGAGGCTGCGCCCGTGCGTTTCAAGAAATTCTTAATCGTGGGAGTGGCCGGAATGGGAGCCATAAACCGCCTTCGGATCGAAGCGCGGCTCATCACCGGTGAATTCCAGCGACGTCGCGGCGGAGGCTTTGCCGCCAATGGGAACCCGGCGATAGAAGCAGGAGCGACGGCCCGTGTGGCAAGCGGCGCCCGTGCCGCCCATTTCCACCTTCAGCAAAACCGCGTCCTGGTCGCAATCCACGCGGATTTCCAGAACTTTCTGGGTGTGGCCGGAGCTTTCGCCCTTCTTCCAGAGCTTCTTGCGGGAGCGACTGTAATAATGCGCCTCGCCGGTCTCGATGGTCAGTGCGAGCGCGTCTTCGTTCATGAAGGCCAGCATCAGCACTTCGTTGGTCACCGCATCGACGGCGATGCATGTGACCAGGCCGTTGACGTCGAAGCGGGGGGTGAGGCGCGTGCCTTCCTCCAGGTCGGCCGTGCTGGCGCTGCTTGCGAAGACGGGTGTCTCGACGCTCATCACAACTCCGAAATCGGCCGATCTCTGCGGCCCGCTGGTGCGTCCGCTGTGGATCAGCCCTTGGCGCGCACCAAAGTGATGAAGCGCACCTGCTCGGCCGGGTCGTTGCGGAAGGCGCCGGTGAATTGGCTGGTGATGGTGGACACGCCGGCCTTGGTGATCCCGCGCATAGCCATGCACATATGCTCGGCCTCGATCATCACGGCAACCCCTCGTGGCTTCAGCGTCTCGTCGAGGGCAGTGACGATCTGCGAGGTCAGGTGCTCCTGGGTCTGCAAACGCTTGGCGTAGATGTCCACCACCCGGGCGATCTTGGAGAGGCCCACCACCCGCTCCACCGGGAAATAGGCGACATGCGCTTTTCCTACGAACGGCACCATGTGATGCTCGCAATGGGAATGGAAGGGAATGTCGCGCACCAGCACGAAATCGTCGAAATTGCCGATCTCGCCGAAGGTGCGGTCAAGTGCCTCTGCCGCGTCGTGGCGATAACCGGAGAACAACTCCCCATAGGCTTTCACCACGCGATGGGGCGTCTCCAGCAATCCCTCGCGGTCCGGATCCTCGCCGATATAGGCCAGCAGGGTCCGCACAGCCGCCTCCGCCTCGCGCTTCGAGGGCCGGGCGGGGTCGTGCGGCGGCTCCGCCTGCGAGACCGCGGTGTCGACCGCGTCGTGGCGACTGGCCTGTTCCTGAAGATGTTTCACATGCTTGCGGGCCTTGGCCTCGTTCTCGGCCTGCGCCCGCAGCAACTTTACAACAGCATCCATGCCCAACTCCGTCCGACCCGCCTCGGAACGCATCCCGGGCGAGAGTGTCACCGGTGTCGGCTACGCATGCGCGGACCCTTTCCTCCGCGCCCCACCGGAAGCCCCGGCGGCGGCCTTGCCGTCCGTTTTTGCGCGGAGCGATGCTCCGCACCCGCGGCGCGCGTCTTCCGCCACGCCGCATAAGGACTATATATGTCGGCGAACCAAGCAACGCAAAGTGCGCTTTTGCTTGAGTGTGCCGCGCAAGCCGCATGACGGCGCCCCCGGAGGGGACCGTCGCGGGGCGGGCGGTCTTCATGAGTGCGCCGCTTTGGTGCGGCCGGGATCGTATGATGATTAACGACGTCTACAACACCCGTATCCTTGGTTATGCCGCAGATATCCGGCGCCTCGGCCGGCTGGAGCAGCCGCAGGCCAGCGCTACCGCCCATTCGCGCCTGTGCGGCTCCACCGTGACCGTCGATGTCGCCCTGGATGGCGACACGGTGAGCGATTTCGCCCATGAGGTCCGCGCTTGCGCGCTCGGGCAGGCTTCCTCCTCCATCATGGCCCGCAATGTGGTGGGCTCCAGCGTCGCCGAATTGCGGGCGTTGCGCGAGACCATGCGCAAGATGCTGAAAGAGAACGGCCCGCCGCCCGCCGGCCGCTGGGCCGAGCTGGAAGTGCTGGAACCGGTGCGCGATTACAAGGCGCGCCACGCCTCCACCCTGCTGACCTTCGACGCGGTCGTGGATGCCATCGACCAGATCGAGGCCAAGCGCAGCGCACCTTCTCTCGGCGCGGACGTCCATGCCCGGGGCTGACTTGCGCCCGCTGTCGCGCGCGGTCTTGGTCAGGATGGTGAAATGAACCAGGATGAGGGAGCGCCCGAGGGCCTTGCAGGCTCGCACCTGCCGTGGGCCGTGGGCGGGACACACGGCACACCCACCGCTTCTTCTTCGCGGGACGCTGCCCCCGTTCGGATGCTGGACCTGCTGCGCCGCGTGCCCCGAACCCTCCTGCGGGTCCCGATCCTGATTTATCGCTACACGCTTTCCTCATTCATGGGCCGGCATTGCCGCTATTTGCCGACGTGCTCGGAATATGCCGACGAAGCGATCTCGCGCCATGGCGCCTGGGCCGGCGGCTGGATGGGCGCGGCGCGGTTGTGCCGCTGCCATCCATGGGGCGGCTCGGGTTTCGATCCGGTGCCGCAATGCCTGTCGGCCGAGGGGCGCTGGCACCGGCCCTGGCGCTATGGGATCTGGCGCCAATCGGCGGATTGACGGGCCGAATTTGCCTGTCGACGGATGGTCGCACTTCCTGCCTAAGTGTCTTACCTGCCTGAATGTCGCGCCGCACGCGATGAAAAGCGGATGCGGCCTAAAGGTTTGGAGCGAGCAATGCGTGTTGTCAGGTATGCCTTCGGCTTTGCGTTGAGTGTCTTGGCGGTCGTTGGCTGCTGCGGGTCCGCATTCGCGATCCGGCCGGGACCTGAGGGCGATGCTTTCTATGTGCCCCCGACCCCGCTGGCGCCGGGCACCAACGGCTCCGTCATCTGGGTCCGTGCCCTTTCCGGGACCATGGCGTTACCTGGTGCCGCCCGCAATCTGCTGGTGCTTTACCGGTCCGAAGATCCGCAGGGCCAGCCGGTTGCGGTCTCTGGCACCATCGCCCTTCCCGAGGGCACCGCTCCAGCGGGTGGGTGGCCAGTGATCACCTGGACCCACGGCACAACAGGTCTTGCCGCCATCTGCGGCCCTTCGCGCGACACGGCCGATGGACCCGAACATGCTTATATCGCCGATATCCGCACCCTGTTGGACCGGTTCGTGGCGGCCGGCTACGTCGTGGTCGCGACTGACTACCAGGGTCTTGGGGTGGCCGGGTTTCATCCCTTCCTTCAGGGCGTCCCGAACGGCAAGAATGCGCTCGACATGGTGCGCGCCGCCCGCGAGCTGGAGCCGGAAATCGGCACGCGCTATGCGGTGATGGGCCATTCCCAGGGCGGTCAGGCGGATTTGTTCACCGCCGCGGAGGGGCTGGACTACGCCCCTGAACTGCAACTCATGGGCAATGTCGCCATGGCGCCGGGTACCCATATTGCCGACCGCGTCGCGGCAGTCCGTGCCTCGGACAAGACCGAACTGGCGCTGCCCTACGTGCTCTATACGCTGCAATCCTATGCCACGATCGACCCGACCATCGACATCGGCCGCATCCTGACCGCGAAGGCACAGCCTTATCTCGCGGAACTCCATCAGGGCTGCATGACCAAAGCGTTGACCGACACCTATTGGGCCACCGCAATTGCCAAGGACCAGTTCCTTCCCGATCCCGACCTCTCGGCTTTCCTGAAGATGGCGGCTCAGAACGAACCTGGAACGCTCAAGCTCGCCGTGCCGACCCTCGTGATGCAGGGGACGGCGGATGTCACGGTCCGTCCCAAGGACACGGATGCCTCGGTGCGCGCACTGTGCGCCAAGGGAAATATGGTGACCTATAAGACGTTCACCGGCCAGGACCATGATGGCGTCATGGCCGCGGGGGCAGGGGATGCGCTGGCTTTCATGGCCGATCGTTTCGCCGGCAAGCCCGCACCCGGAAACTGCGACAGCTTGCCGAGTGCGGCCCCATAGGACGGGCCCCGCATCCCAGCTTTACACTGGCTTCACTCTTTACGGACGGCGTCGGGGGGCCTAGATCAGGCCCCCTCGACAACAGCCTACCTGCCTGGTGCGCAGGAGTGGGCAGGAGAAGAAGCTATGGTTACATTGACTTTCCCTGATGGCGCCCAGCGTGAGTTCGCCTCCGGGACCACCGGTGCCGAGGTGGCGGCCGCCATTTCCAAATCGCTGGCCAAGAAGTCCGTCGCGATCGTCCTTGACGAGGCGCTGACCGATCTTTCCGAGCCGATCATCCAGGATGCCCGCATCCAGATCGTCACCCGCGATGACGCCCGCGCATTGGAACTGATCCGCCATGACGCGGCCCATGTGCTCGCCGAAGCGGTGCAGAGCCTCTATCCCGGCACGCAGGTCACCATCGGCCCGGTGATCGAGAACGGCTTCTATTACGATTTCGCGCGAAACGAGCCCTTCACCACGGACGATCTCCCGAAGATCGAGGCGAAGATGCGCGAAATCATCGCGAAGGATCGGCCTTTCACCAAAGAGATCTGGTCGCGCGAGGAAGCCAAGCGCGTGTTCGCCGAAAAGGGTGAGGCCTTCAAGGTGGAATTGGTGGATGCCATTCCCGCGGGCCAGGACCTGAAGATCTACAAGCAGGGCGAGTGGTTTGACCTGTGCCGCGGCCCGCACATGCCCTCCACCGGCAAGGTGGGCAACGCCTTCAAGCTGATGAAGGTGGCGGGCGCCTATTGGCGCGGCGACAGCAACAATCCCATGCTGACCCGCATCTACGGCACCGCCTGGCACGATCAGGCCGCGCTCGACGCTTATCTCCATCGGCTGGAGGAAGCGGAGAAGCGCGACCATCGCCGCCTCGGCCGGGAGATGGACCTGTTCCACTTCCAGGAGGAAGGACCGGGCACAGTGTTCTGGCATTCCAAGGGCTGGACCCTGTTCCAGAACCTCGTTGCCTATATGCGCCGCCGCTTGAAGGTGGATTATGCCGAGGTCAACGCGCCGCAGGTGCTCGACAAGTCGCTATGGGAAATCTCCGGCCATTGGGGCTGGTACAAGGAGAACATGTTCAAGGTGCAGTCGGCCGGCGACGACACCGAGGACGAGCGCGTGTTCGCCCTGAAGCCCATGAACTGCCCCGGACACGTGCAGATCTACAAGCACGGGCTGAAATCCTATCGCGACCTGCCGCTGCGCCTCGCCGAATTCGGCGCCGTGCACCGCTACGAGCCCTCGGGCGCGCTGCATGGGCTGATGCGCGTGCGCGGCTTCACCCAGGACGACGCCCACATCTTCTGCACCGAGGAGCAGATGGCGGCCGAGTGCTTGAAGATCAACGATTTGATCCTCTCGACCTATGCCGACTTCGGCTTTGACGAGATCATCGTCAAGCTCTCCACGCGCCCGGAAAAGCGCGTTGGCTCGGATGCAGTGTGGGATCATGCGGAGGACGTGATGATGCGCGTTCTCAAGCAGATCGAGGAGCAGTCCGGCGGCAAGATCAAAACTGGCATATTGCCGGGAGAGGGTGCGTTCTACGGGCCGAAGTTCGAATACACCTTGTCTGACGCCATCGGCCGCGAGTGGCAGTGCGGCACCACCCAGGTGGACTTCAACTTGCCGGAGCGCTTCGGTGCCTTCTATGTGGACGCGGACGGGCAGAAGAAGACGCCGGTGATGATCCACCGCGCCATCTGCGGCTCCATGGAGCGCTTCACCGGCATATTGATCGAGCATTTCGCGGGTCATTTCCCGCTCTGGCTCGCGCCGGTGCAGATCGTGGTGGCAACCATCACGTCGGAGGCGGACGATTACGCCGCCGAGGTGACGGCAGCGGCGCGCGCGCGCGACCTGCGGGTGGAAAAGGACATTCGCAACGAGAAGGTCAATTACAAGGTGCGCGAGCATTCGCTTGCCAAAGTCCCGGCATTGCTGGTGGTCGGCCGCAAGGAAGCGGCGGAAGGCACCGTCTCGATCCGCCGCCTCGGCAGCCCGGATCAGGTGTCCATGTCGCTCGACGCCGCCTTGGACTTGCTGGCGGGTGAGGCGGTTCCGCCCGATCTTCAGCGCCGCGTGGCGGTAACCCGAGCCGCTTGATCGGACCGGCCAGAAACGGCGCAGAGGGTGCAGGCTTTTACGCCCGCGCCCTCTGCGTTCAGATGGTGGAGATTTTTGTCCGTATCGCTCAATACCGTCGTATTAGCCAGCGCCCCATGTAACACTTCAGAAACACCTTGCGCGGCTCAGCGCATGATTCTTGGGGCTGGAAACATGAAGACCATTAAAGTGAGGCGCTGGCGCCTCATGTCCAGCGTGGCTCCTCTCGCACTTGCTGGTCTCGGCGTATGTGTGACGGCGCCGGTCTGGGCCGAGCCCTCACCAACTCCGACGCCCTATACGACGCTGAATTACGGCACCACCGGCACCTTCCTGACTGGTATTCGCGGCAACACCATCGTTGGGAATTACGTGGTGCCCGGCACCACGGCCACCGGCGGGCTGCTGTACAACATGTCTACCGGCCAATGGTCGGCCATGCCGGTCGCCACGGC
Source organism: Roseixanthobacter psychrophilus (assembly GCF_043195195.1). NCBI lineage: Bacteria > Pseudomonadati > Pseudomonadota > Alphaproteobacteria > Hyphomicrobiales > Xanthobacteraceae > Roseixanthobacter > Roseixanthobacter psychrophilus. Next base: position 31,564 of record NZ_JBAFWT010000026.1, on the reverse strand, counting down.
CAACGGGGTGAACTATCCCGACGCCATCGGCTCCTCGCCCTACGGTCCCAGCTTCGGCAACCAGGGCGGCGTCCTGCGCACCGTGGGCAGCTACATTACCTCTGCCTCCTCACCGTACGACCTGAGCTATCTCTATGACGCGGCGGCGGCGCCGGGCCAGCAGATCACTCAGCTGGCCTATCCCAGCGCGTCCGGCAACCCGACCCTCTACACCATCGCCCACAGCACGTTCGGCGATACGGTGGTGGGCAATTACGACACCCGCCTCGCGACCGGCAATGCGATGATCTACACGATCTCCACCGGCACCTACACGACCAACAACAAGCCCGGCGCGGCCAGCACCACCGCCTACGGCGTCTATGGCAACATGATCGCCGGCGGCTATTTCGATGTGCCGGGCGGCGGCATCGGCGCCGAGCATGGTTATCTCTACAACCAGACCACCGACACGTGGGCGACCTACGACCACCCTGGTGCCGTCGTCACCCATCTGGAAGGCATCACCGGTGCCGGGCGTTCCGGCGAATACAATATGGTGGCTGACTGGGTGACAGTGGATGGCGTGGTGCATGCCGGGGTGCTGCATGTGGACGCGCTGGGCATTCCCACCTGGTACGAGATCAATATTCCCGGCGCATCGCTGGTGTCCTCGAACTCGGCCTATGGCGATACGGTGGTGGGTATCTATCTCACGCCCGGCTCCACCACGCCCAATGGCTATGTCGCGACCATTGAGGGGATCTATAATCCGATCCGCAACACCGGCACGCTGACCTCCAGCGCCGATAACGCCGCCGCTTTGTCCGGCCGCATCGGCGACGACATCGTCAACAGCGGCACGGTCCAGGTCAGCGGCAATGGCGGCATCGGCATGCGCGGCGAGACCTATGGCGTGTTGACCAATACCGGAACCGTCGTCTCCACCGGCATCGCCGGCGCGGCGGTGGAGCTGCACGGCCTTTATGGCACCTTCCTTAATTACGGCATCTTGCAGACAACCGCCGCCTCCGACGCCTTGCGCACCGGCCCCGACAGCTTCGGCACGGTGATCGTCAACACCGGAATCATCGACGGCCGGCTCGCCGCGACGGCGGGGCCGCAGAAGCGGTTCGAGAACAGCGGCTGGCTCGGCGTCTCCGGCACCGGCGTGTCGATCACCCATCTCCTCAGCGGCACCTTTGTCCAGACCTCGGCCGGCACCCTCTCCTTGCGGGTCACATCCACCGGCACTGATTTCATGGGCATAACCGGCGTGGCACGCCTTGCCGGCACGCTTGAGGTTCCCTTCCAGACCTCGACGCTGGCAAACAGCTACACCTTGCTCGCCGCAACGGAGGGGACGACGGGCGCCTTCGAGACGCTGGCCACCTCTGGCTTACCCAGCTATGTCAGCCCGACACTCGCCTATTCCGGCACCAATGTGTCGCTGAACCTGACCTCCCAGATGGCTCAGCAGGCCGGTTTGACATCCAACCAGACAGCGACCGGCGCCGCACTGGATCGCGCCTTCAACAGCGGCGCCTCGGCGAACACCGGCAATTCCACCTGGGGGGCACTCGGCAGCATCTACAGCCTGAGCGCAAGCCAGCTTCCCGCCGCCCTGAAGTCGCTGTCCGGCGAAGCCTATGCGAGCGAGCAATCGGTTCTGATCGGCGACGGCATTTATGGCCGGCAGGCGGTGATGGACCGGTTGCGGCAGGGCGCTTACGCCGGCCAGAGCGGCCCGATGGGCGCGCTCGCCTATGGCGGGCCGGCGGCGATGTCCTATGCCGGTCCCGAAGCGGCGTCGCGGGCTGCGCCTTCAAGCGCGCTTGGCGCACTGGCCTATGCCACCAAGGCCCCGGCGGTTGCGCCGGAGCCGACATACGGCACCACCGTGTGGGCGCAGGGCTTCGGCGGTTGGACCAATCTTGACGGCAACGGCAACGCTTCGAGTGTGAGCGAGACCATCGGCGGCGTGATCTCTGGCGCTGATATCCGCGCCGGCAATTGGCGTATCGGCGCGGCGCTGGGCTATTCCCAGTCCAACGCCGATGTTGGCGCGGTGGCGAGTTCCACCGAGGTGAACAGCATGCTGGTGGCGCTCTATGCCGGCACCAGCGCGGGTCCGTGGAACCTGCGCCTCGGCGCGAGCTATGCCTTCAACCAGATCGACGCCACCCGGACCATCGCCATGCCGGGCCTGCTCCAGCAGGCGAATGCGCAATATGATGGCGGCACGGCGCAGGTGTTCGGTGAGGTGGGCTACGGCTTCGCGCTGCAGTCGATCGCGCTGGAGCCTTATGCGGGTCTTGCCTGGGTGCAGCTCAACACCGACAGCTTCGCCGAGAGCGGCTCCGTAGCAGCGTTGTCGGGCGCATCTACGTCCGCAGGGGTGGGTTATTCCTCGCTCGGCCTGCGGGCGGCCACCGCGGTGGCCCTTTCGAACGGCATGGTGCTCGCGCCCCATGCCTCGGCCGCCTGGCAATATGCGTTCGGCGATGTCGACCCGACCGCACAGCTTGCGTTTCGGAGCCTTCCGGGCGCGAACTTTACGGTCGGCGGCGTGCCGTTGGCAGAAAATACCGCTTTGCTCGAGGTCGGCGCCGACCTGCATCTGTCCGCACAGGCCCGTTTCGGCCTGTCTTATGTCGGCCAGTTCGCCGATGGCGTGACCGTCAACGCTTTCCAGGCCAACGTCGCCTGGCGGTTCTGATCTTCGCGAGCATTAACCGCCCGGCGGCGTCGCATCGCCGGGCGGGATCAGGAACTGCGCAGGGCGTTCAGCAGGCGGTCGCCGAACAGCATGAACACCACGCCGGCCATGATGACGATGGCGCCCACCAGCTTGACCGGTGTCAGCTTGCGCTCAACCAGGCCGACGAGCCCGAAATGGTCGAGCATCAGAGACGAAATGAGCTGGCCGCAGATCACCAGCGCCAGCAGGCTTGCGAGGCCGATCTTCGGCACCAGATAGATCGAGCCGATGATGAAGGCGGCACCCAGGAACCCGCCGCACAGCTTCCAAAGCGGCTGGCTCGGGAGCGCGGCCAAGGCAGTGGGAATGTTGCCGCCGGCAACAGCGACCACCAGCAGAAAGGCCGTGCCCACCAGGAATGAGAACAGGGCGGCGAGAATGGTGTTCTGTCCGAACGCCTGCGCCAACTGGTTGTTGATGGGCGCCTGGAGCGAGATGCAGGCGCCGATGATGAATGCGGCCACGAGGTAGAGGGTCGTCACATCAAGGCTCCCGGGGCGAGGTGAGGGGCTGCGGCATCATTTGTTGATGACCTCCACCTCACGGTCCTTGCCCGCCTCCACCTTGAAGTCGCGGCTGATCACCTTGCCGTCGTTGCGCGCAATCGCGGTGTACTCGCCCTCGCTCAGCACCACCGTGGGGAGGGCGCCGATGGATTCCTTGATGGAATCGCCGCCCGGCGTCACCACGGACCATTGGGTGTTGGCCTGGGCATCGCCGCCCTTCTCCGCCACCAGCTTCAGCACGATCTGCGCCGCGCGATGGTGAAAGGTGGCGTCCGTGAGCTTGCCGGCCTGCACCGTCACGTCGGCGCGCACTACGGCGTTCGCGTCGCCATAGGTGGAGACCACGTGATAGGTGCCTTCCGGCAGCAGCACGACATCGCCGGCATTGGCGCCGCGATAATAGGGCTGAGTTGAGGTGCGGCCCTGCAGGAACGAGCCTTCGTAGATGTCGAAGGTGACCTTCTGGCCGGGGATGGTCTTGTTCTCAACGTCGGCCTGGAGGCGCAGGCCTCCGGCAGGCAGGACGAACTGCTCGCGCCGCGCCACCTGGCCCACCTGCAGGCGCTGGGCCGCGGTGGCGAAGCCGTAGACGACGTGCACGATGTATCCGCCCGGATTGAGGAAGAACACCGGCGCGGGCTCGGTGCTCTCGGCCACCAGGGGGAAGGCGCCGGAGGCCTCGGGCGTATCGGCGAAGACGCGCCACATGAGGCCGTGGGGAATGGCCGGGCCGTCGGCGCCGAAGCGGGCAAATACGCCGACCGTCGTCTTGCCCGCAGGGGCGGCCGGAAGTACCGCGTGGGGTTCTCGGCCGCCGGGTTGTCCCAAAGGGCTGGTGCGCAGGCCGGGAGCGGGAGGGGCAGAAAAGGCATCGCTCGGCGGCGAGGCGGGAGACGCCCCGGCAAACGGCATCGCCTGGCCGAACGCAGCGCCGTTGGCCAGCACGGCGGCCATCAGCGGCAGGAGGAACGGGAATAGCCACGTCTGCCAGCGGCGCGAGGCACGGATCTGAGGATGCATGCATCTGACGTGCATCGAAACCGCGGCAGTTTCAAGTCATCGCAGTGGCATGGGTCTCGCAAGGCGCGTCCGCGAGGAGGGCGCGGAACGCTATGTCGCTTTTGGCGGCGCGGCCCGGCGTGATAAGGCAAGCGCGGAAAACGCGGGCCGCAACCGTCCTTGACCGCCGCCCGGGCGGGTTGGGCGATGCGGTGCATCGCGGCTGCTCGAAGGTCTGCCATGTCCGATATTCTTGACGTGCTCCGTACCCGCCGGTCCACACGCATCCTCGATTTCGCCGAACCCGGCCCCTCGCCGGAGGATCTGCACACGATACTGACCATCGCGGCTCGGGTCCCGGACCATGGCAAGCTCGTGCCCTGGCGCTTTATCCTGCTGGAAGGCGAAGGCCGCGCCCGTGCCGGGGCGGCATTGACGGCGGTGCTGCAAGAGGTGGATCCCGACGCCACGCCACGGCGCATTGAGGACGAGCGCAATCGCTTCATGCGCGCGCCGGTCGTGGTGGCGGTGGTGTCCAGCGCGGCAGCCCATGCGAAGATCCCGGAATGGGAGCAGGTGCTTTCCGCCGCCGCCGTGGTGGAGAACCTTCTGATCGCCGCGACGGCGCTCGGGTATGGCGTAACCTGGCTCACCGAATGGCCGGCCTACGAGCCCAAGGCCCGCGCCGCTTTGGGTCTTGCAGAGCATGAGCGGATCGTCGGCTTCGTCTATATCGGCACCGCCACGCAGAAGCTGGAGGATCGCCCTCGGCCGAACCTCGACGAGATCGTGACGCGCTTTTGACCTTTGGATTGCGGCGAAACGTCAAGGGAGCTGGCGCATGGTGTCCTTCAAGGCCCGCATGGAAGCATCCAAGCAGCTTCTCATCGCTTCGCTCGATATAAGCGCGCGGGCCAATCCCTTGCGCCGTATCCGCAAGGCGCTGCGCCTCCTCTCCACGCCCTCTGATGCGCCGGTGCAAGAGGATAGCGACGTGCTCGGCCCGGCGTTCCGCGCTGTGCGGTTGCCGTCGGCGTCCCTGTCGGGGGGACCGGTCTGCCTGCTCGTGACGGCGGCGGCCGACGGGCGCCCGTTCAACCACACATTGCGCCTCTGCGCGGATTTTAAGGCCCATGGCTTTCAGGTGGTGCTGATCGTCGCCACGGACCGGCCGGATCTCGATTGCCTCGACCCGGGGCCGGAAGTGGCGGATGCGGTCGTGACGCGGGAGAATCACGGCTATGATTTCGCCGCCTGGGCCGCCGCGCTGCGCTATCTCCCGGAGGTATGGGCGGCACCCGAGGTTCTGTTCGCCAATGACAGCGTCTATCATGCCGCCCCGGCGCTGGCGGCGACGCTGGGGCGGATGCGGACCAATCCGGCGGGCGTGGTCGCGCTGACCGAGAGCACGGAGCTTGCCCGCCATTTCCAGAGCTATCTTTTCCTCTACAAGGCAGCGGCTCTTGCACATCCCGCAGCCCGCGCGTTCTGGGGCGAAGTGCGCTCGCTCGGCGACAAGCTGCAGATCATCCGCGAATACGAAGTCGCCCAGCGCGCGGTGCTGGAACAGGCCGGGCTCGATGTGGAGATTCTGTTTCCCGCAGCTCCGGGTGGAGTGCAGGGCGAGAACCAGTTGCACCAGGGCTGGCGCGATCTGATCACGCAGGGGTTTCCCTTCGTGAAGGTGCAGCTTTTGCGCGACAACCCTTATGGCGTCGATCTCGCCGGCTGGCGCGCCTTTCTCGACCGCGCGGAGTTCGACGTTGGTGAGATCGCATTCCATCTCGGCGCCGGCCGCGATGGCGCGGCGGCGCTGCTGGAAATGCGCTGATCGCTCAGCGCGGCGGCAGGCCGATGGGCTGGCCACGGCAGGGCAGGGATCGCTCGGTGACCATATAGATCACCAGATCGGGCTTGAAGCGCTCCACAGCCGGCCATTCGAACTTGCAGGCGCTATGGTGCATCCAGGCGAAGCGGCTCGCCACGCGCTCCAGCAGGCGCGGCCAATAATGCTGCGAGAAGGAATCGCCGATCACGAGAATGCTCGGCCCGTCATGTCCGGTAGAATAGGCGTAGGGCTGGAACGGGTCGTCGGCCGGGCGCGTCGGCATCAGGCCCTTCAGCGGGGTGAGGACCGGCTTGGGATTGGAGGCGATCTCGCCATAATCCTTGTCGCCGACCGGATTCGCTTCGCCGAGATAGCGGGCAAGATCGCCGGAGGGGGCATCCTGTAGCGGGCCGATGGCACTCTGCGGGGCGATCTCAAGGTTCGGCCGGCCCGCCGCCGCCATCACGGCATTGAAGGCAAGCACGGAACTGCGCTGGTTCCAATGGGTGTCGGTGCGGCGAAACACCGGCCCTTCCGCCTTCGCTGCCATAAGGACCGTGCGGAGGTCCACATAGGGGACGCCACGCTTCGTCATCTGCGTGGTCAGGTAGTCAAGTTCGGTCGGATGGGTCATCTGTCCGCGCGCCCAGGCGGGCAGTTTTTCCGGCAGCACGGTCGCGGCATTGGGCGGGGAGGCGACCACCAGGGTCGCGCCTTGCGCCTTCAAGGCGGCATCGAGCCGGCCCAGCATGCTCGCCAGTTCGCTCATGGGCTTGATGCGGAACACCCGGCCCAGAGACTGCTCCAGGGTCTGTTCGCCGGTGAAGAACATCTGCCCGCCCTCGCCCAGCAGCACCGGCCGCTCGCGGGTGGATTTCATCGCCCGGAGATAGCTGGCATTCCCCGCCATCACGATCCCGCGAAAGCCGTACCGGCCGTTGATGAAGGGGTCGAGCCGCTCGGTGGCGTGCACCCACCAATGTTCCGCCGGAGCGGTCATCAGGCGCACCGGGCCGGGCAGGTCTGGGAGCACCAGCCCCAGCGTTGGCAGTGTCAGCACCGCCATGAAGAAGAAACACCACCAGCGGCGATAGGCGAGCAGAAGAGGCATGCCGCTAAAACCGGAAATAGAGGAAGGGGCTATAGTTCGACGCCCCGACCGTGATGAAACAGAGCACGAACAACACCAGCATGATGAGGCTGTCGCAGGCACCGTATATCAGCCGCCGCATCCTCGGCGAGAGGGGACCGGCCGGCAAGGTGGGCAGTCCGTAAAGCGCCAGCGGCCAAGCGAGGATCATCACCGCGATCGTCAGCGGCTGCAGGGCCACCAGCAGGCCCGGCGCCAGTGGCCCGAAGCCGTTCAGCCCCACCATGCCGGCGAAGATGTCCATGGCCTGCGGCAGCCCCAGGGCGCGGAACCAGACCCATCCGAACAGCACCACCAGGAGGACATAGAGGTGGTTCACCAGCTTGGGCGCAGCGGCGAGGGCTTTGCCGAAACGGGTGCGCTCCAGTACCAGGAAGGCGCCGTGATGCGCGCCCCAGATCACGAAGGTCCAGCTCGCCCCGTGCCAGAGCCCGCAGAGCAGGAACACAGTCCAAAGATTGAGCGCGGTGTGCAGGTGGCCGTGTCGGTTGCCGCCGAGCGGGATGTAGACATAGTCGCGGAACCAGCTCGACAGGCTCATGTGCCATTTGCGCCAGAAGTCGGTGATCGACATCGCGCCATAGGGCAGGCGGAAATTGCGCGGAAAATTCAGTCCCATGGCGAGCGCGAGGCCGATGGCCATGTTGGAATAGCCGCCGAAGTCGAAATAGATCTGCAAGGCGTATGCGAGCACGCCGATCCAGGCGGTGAAGAAGTTAGGCGCGTTGGTCTGGTCGAACACCATGGTCGCGAGCGGTGCGACCTCGTCGGCGATCAGCACTTTCCAGGACAGGCCGATGACGAAGATGCGCAGGCCCGCCGAAATTCGTCCGACCGTGGTGCGGCGTTCACGGATGCGATGCGCGATGGTGGAATAACGCACGATCGGTCCCGCCACGAGCTGCGGGAACATGGTGATGTAGACCGCGATCTCCTCCAGCCGGCCGTTGGCGCGGGCGCGCCCGCGATACACGTCGACGAGGTAGGAGATGGCGTGGAAGGTGAAGAAGGAGATGCCGAGCGGCAGTGCGAGGTGAACCACCGGTACGGAAACCCCGAGCGGCTCCAGCACGACGTTCAGGTTTTCTGCAAGGAAGCCGGCGTATTTGAAGGCAATCAGCCCGGCGAGATTGAGCGCCACGGCAAGCGCCAGCATGGACAGCCGCTTGCCCGGCGGACGCGCACCGAGCACCTGTGCAAGGGCGAAATTGCCCAGCATGGAAACGGCCAGCACCAGCAGGTTGAACAGGCCGCCCCAGGCGTAAAACACCAGGGAGAAGGCCAACAGCACGAAGTTCCTCGCCCGGACGCCCGGCGTTGCGAAATAGCAGACGAGGAACGCGGGCAGGAAATAATAGAGGAATGTAACGGAGGAAAAGACCATCTCACTCGCAGCTCGGTCCGCGCCGGGGCGCGGTGGTCAAGGTCAATACACGAATTGCTCGCGCAGGATGCGCTCGTCCAAGCTGTGGTCGGGATCGAACAGCATGTCCATGGACGAGGTCGCGTCGAGCCGCGCGGAGACGCTCACGATGTCGCGCACCTCGTGATGATCGGCAACCGCGCTCACCGGCCGCTTTTCCGGCTCAAGCACGACAATGTCGATGCGCGCCTTGTCCGGCACTAAAGCGCCACGCCAGCGGCGCGGGCGGAAGGGCGAGATGGGGGTGATGGCAAGCAGGGCCGTGCTCAGGGGCAGGATCGGCCCGTGGGCGGAAAGATTGTAGGCGGTCGAGCCCGCCGGCGTTGCGACGATCATGCCGTCGCAGATCAATTCCTCCAGCCGCACCTTGCCATCGATGGAAACGCGCAGCTTGGCGGCCTGATAGGTCTGGCGCAGTAGGGCGACCTCATTGATGGCCGGCGCCTGGTGCCGCATGCCGGAACGGTCCACCGCCTCCATGATGAGAGGATGAATGACCACGTGCTGGGCGGCCGCGAGGCGCTCGCGCAGGGCGTCCTCGCGATAAGTATTCATGAGGAAGCCGACCGAGCCGCGATGCATGCCGTAGATCGGTACGCCGCGGTCGCGGAAGGCATGCATGGTCTGGAGCATCAGCCCATCGCCGCCGAGCGCGACGATCACGTCGGCGTCTTCCCCTGCCACGTCGCCATAGCGTAGGATCAGCCGCGCGCGGGCAGCCTGGGCCTCCGTGGTCTCGCTGGCCACGAAGGCGATTTTATCGAGGCGTCGGCTGGGCTCGCTCATCCGGACGGTCGCGCGGCGACCCCTTCTTCCCGGCGCCACCAGGGCACCCGCGCCTTTCGTATCGGTCTGCGCAACGCTTGTCGAGGCGGGGCGCGGTCCTGTTTGTCGCGGCCGCAAGGGCAGGCCTCAGAGCACCGGGCTCCAGGCCACGGGCACGTAGCGGAAGTGGGCGCCATCCTTCTCCACATGGGCGGCACCTGGGAAGGGAAAATGAAAGCCCGCCACCATCATCCGGTCGGCCGAGAGGCGGTCATAGGTGCGCACGCGCGCCTGCTGCGCCTTCGCGGGATCCATGTCGAACATGACGTGCCAGGTGGGATTGCGCATAAACAGGGCTGGGATGTTCGTAACGTCCGACTGGACGAACAGCGCGGCATCGCCCGAGGCGAGCACGAACGAGGTGTGGCCCGGCGTGTGGCCGGCGGTTTCCACGCTGGTGAGGCCGGGGAGGATTTCCTTGTCCCAGGCATATTGCTCGGGCGTCGCGCCGAGGCCGCCGAACACCCGGCGCACATTCTGAAACGCGCCCTTCGAGGCCTCCGGTGCGCGACTCATGATGCCGTCGTCGGTCCAAAACGCCCATTCTGCCTGGGGCACCAACACCTGTGCGGCGGGGAAGGCCGGCTTGCCTTCGGCTGTGAGCAGGCCGTTGATATGGTCGCCGTGGAAATGGGAGATCACCACCGTGTCGAGCGCGGCGGGGTCGATGCCGGCGGCCTTCAGATTGGCCTGGAGCTGACCGACCGTGCCCTGGGCCGGGCCGTTGCCGGTGTCGATCAGGATCAGTTTCGAGCCGGTGTTCACCACCAGCGCCGTGAATGGGATGGTGATCTGATTTTCGGTGAGAAAGGCAGCCTTCAGCGCGGCGTTTACCGCATCGCGCGGCTGGTTGCGCACGAAGCTGTCTGAGAGCGGCATGGTCCGCGCGCCGTCGCTGATGGCGGTGACCTCGAAGGCCCCGACCTTGTAGCGATAAGCGCTCGGCATTTGGCTGTTGGCCAGGGGCGCTGCGGCTGAGGCCGGTAAAACACCGGTGACGCTCGCGGCGGCAGAGGCAGCAGCGGCGGCGAGGAGCGTACGACGGGAGAGGTCGGCCATGAGGGGTCTCCGTGAATTCTGGCGGAGACTAGAAGGCGGAGCGATCCAGGTCGACGACGGCGGGGCGCTCCGCCGCTCACGTTTCAGTGCCCACCCCCTCACCCGTCCGCTGCGCGGTCGACTCTCCCCGGCGGGGAGAGGTGGGACCGGAGAGGTGGGGCCGGAGGGGGCCAAGGGGAACCTGAGACAGACAGATCCGGCGGCAAGGCTGAAACCGCTTCTCGCCCCCAGCGCAGGAGTTCCCCCTCTCCCCGACGGGGAGAGGTGGGATCAGCGCACGGGCGGGGCGTATTGGATGCCGCCGGTGCTCCAGAGCTGGTTGATGCCACGGGGGATGCCCAGCTTGGACCCGGCGCCGACGTTGCGCTCAAACACTTCACCGTAATTGCCCACCGCCTTGACGATGCGCACAGCGAAGTCCTTGGTCAGCCCGATCTGCTCGCCATAATTGCCGTCGGTGCCGACGAGACGCTTCACGTCCGGCTTCTCGGACTTCAAGGCCTGATCGAGATTGCCGCTGTTCACGCCCAGTTCCTCGGCGTTCAGCATGGCGTAATGGGTCCATTTCACCACGTTGAACCACTGATCGTCGCCCTGGCGCACCACCGGGCCGAGCGGCTCCTTGGAGATGACGTCGGGCAGAACGATATGGTCACCGGGCTTCGCCAGGACGAGGCGCAGCGAATAGAGCTGCGACACGTCGGTGGTGATGGTATCGCACTTGCCGCTCTCATAGGCCTTCACCAGTTCGTCCGAGGACGGCAGGCTGACCAGCTCGAGCTTCATGTTGTTCGCGGCGAAATAATCGGTCGCATAGGCGGCGGCGGTGGTGCCGGCCTGGACGCAGACCTTGGAATTGTCCAGTTCGAGCGCCGAGGTGACCTTGCGCGCCGTGCGCACCATAAAGCCCTGGCCGTCATAATAGGTGATGGGGCCGAACAGCAGGCCGAGTTCGCCTTCGCGCTGCAAGGTCCAGGTGGAATTGCGCGAGAGCACGTCCACCTTGCCGTCCTTAAGCGCGGGGAAGCGCTCTTCGGCGTTCAGGGGCACGAACTTCACTTTGGACGGATCGTTCAGCACGGCCGCCGCGATGCCGCGGCACAAGTCCGCGTCGAAGCCGCTCCACTTGCCGGTGGAATCCGGATTGGAGAAGCCCGGCAGGCCACGGCTCACGCCGCACACCAGCTCGCCACGATCCTTGACCGCCTTGAGCGTCTGCGCGCTCGCGCCGTGCGCCGACAGCGCCACGACGGCGCCGGTCAGCAACGCCAGGAGTGTCTTCATGAATCCCGCCCCATTGAGGTGATTGGAAGAAGGAGCCGCCGCGGATGCGGCGGCCTTTTATGCGGCGCTCAGAGCGTGACAGCCTGGCGCACGATGACCTTGGTGCCCACGGGCACGCGGCTGTAGAGGTCGATGATCTCGCTGTTCACCAGCCGGAAGCAGCCGGACGAGACAGCGTAGCCGATGGTGTCGGGCTGGTTGGTGCCGTGGATGCGATAGACCGTGCCGCCGAGATAGAGCGCGCGAGCGCCCATGGGATTACCAGGGCCGCCGGCCATGAAGCGCGGCAGGTAGGGCTGGCGCTGGATCATCTCCGCAGGAGGGGTCCAATCCGGCCATTCCGCCTTGCGCACCACCGTGACGAGGCCTTTCCAGGTGAAGCCGTCGCGGCCGACGCCGATGCCGTACCGCAGCGCCCGATTGTTGCCTTCCACCAAATAGAGGAACTTGTCGTCGGTGCTGATGATGATGGTTCCCGCCGGCTCGGTGGTGCGGAAATAGACCGGCTGGCGGCGGTAGGCCGGGTCCATGTCCACCTCGTCGTCGGCGGGCGGGACGAGGCCGGGCTGGTCGCCGATATCGAGCATCGCACCCGGTACGCCCCTCTGGGGCACCGGTGTGGACTGCGCCATGGCATAGGAACCGAAAGCGAAGGCACCGACCTGAAGCAGGGCGGTCAGCGCCAGGGTCTTAAACAATTTTGGCATCATGCCGACCTCTTTCTTCGCGCCCCCAAGGAGCTCAGCGGGCAGAGACTGGCAAGACAGGGTTAAGATTGCGCTTCCGGGCCATTGCTCCGTCACGCAAAAAAACCCGATGCCGTCCTTCCCACGTCGTCCCCGCGTGCCGCTCGCGCGGCGCACCCCATGCTTCGATTAGCTGAGCTTGCGAGGCAGGAAAAGTGAAAAAGCTTGACCTATCGGCCGCACACGGCCCTGTGCGCGGGCCGGCTGGCTGGGAGGCTCGCCCGTGGCACCCTGAATCGGCTAGGATTGGCTGCATTCGCCCGGGGCCGGTCCCCCGCGCGGCCCGTCGTGGCCGTGGTTGCCCCTCCGACGCCCGCCGGGCGCCCCAAAGCGAAGTTTGTCCATGCCATCTGCCGAGAATGCTCCCTTCACCGGCGCCCGCCTGCTCGTCGCGCAACTCGCGCTGCACGGGGTGGACCGCATTTTCTGCGTTCCCGGCGAGAGCTATCTCGCAGTGCTCGACGCCTTGGTGGATGTGCCGCAGATCGCGGTCGTCACCTGCCGGCAGGAGGGCGGTGCGGCCATGATGGCGGAAGCCTATGGCAAGCTTACGGGACGGCCCGGCATCGCCTTCGTGACGCGCGGCCCCGGCGCTACAAATGCCAGCGCCGGCGTACATGTGGCCCATCAGGATTCGACGCCGCTGATCTTGTTCATCGGCCAGATCGAGCGTGCCGCCACCGGGCGCGGGGCGTTTCAGGAGGTGGATTATTCCGCCATGTTCGGCCCGCTTGCCAAATGGGCGGCGCAGATTGAGGACGGCGCGCGGATTCCCGAATTGGTCAGCCGGGCCTTCCACACCGCGACTGCCGGCCGTCCCGGTCCTGTGGTGCTGGCCCTGCCCGAGGACATGCTGATGGATGGCGTGGAACCGCAGGCGGCGCGCCCCTATCGGGCGGCGCAGGCGCATCTTGCACCCGAGGATGCACAGGAGATCGGTGGCGCCCTTGCTGCCGCGCAGCGCCCGGTTGTCATCGTCGGCGGGGGCGGCTGGTCGCAGGCGGCGAGCGCGGATGCCGGCGCTTTCGCGCAGGCCTGGGATCTGCCGCTGATCGCCGCGTTCCGCTGCAACGATTATATTGATAACGCCCATCCCAATTATGTCGGCAATCTCGGCCTCGGGCCCAATCCAGACCTGGTGGCGGCCGTGCGCGGGGCAGATTTGATCCTCGCGGTCGGCGCACGGTTCGGCGAGGTGACGAGCGCGGGCTATGGCCTGCTGGCCATTCCCGACCCGGCGCAAAATCTGATCCAAATCCATGCCGAGCCCGCCGAGCTTGGCCGCATCTACCAGCCGGACCTGGCCTATGTGGCCAATGCCACGTCCAGCTTCGCGCGCCTGAAGGCTCTGGAGGCGCCGGTTGCGCGCCCATGGGCCGGCGCGCGCGAAGCTTTGCGCAGCTCCTTCCTTGCCTGGACCACGCCGCCGGCCATTCCTGGCGCGCTGCAGATGGGCGCGGTGATGGAGGTGCTGCGGGCGCGGCTGCCGGCGGATGCCATTCTGGCCAATGGCGCGGGGAATTTCGCCATCTGGCCCAACCGCTTCCACCGATATTGCGGGTTTGGCACCATGCTGGCGCCCACCTCCGGCTCCATGGGCTATGGCCTGCCGGCGGCGGTGGCGGCAAAGCTGCAGTTTCCTGACCGCACGGTGGTCGCCTTTGTCGGCGACGGCGATTTCCTCATGACCGGACAGGAATTGGCCACGGCCATGAAGGAGGATGCGGCGATCGTCGTGCTGCTGGTCAATAACGGCATGTACGGCACCATCCGCATGCACCAGGAGCGCGAATATCCGCGCCGGGTCAGCGCCACCACCCTGGCCAATCCCGATTTCGTCCAATATGCCCGCGCCTTCGGCGCATATGGCGAGCGGGTGGAGCGGACGGAGGAATTCGAGCCCGCGCTCGACCGCGCGCTCGCCTGCGGCCGCAGTGCGATCCTGGAGCTGATGCTCGATCCCGACGTGCTCTCGCCCACTCTGACCATATCGGCGCTGCGAGCGAAGGCGGGCGCGTGAGCGCGGATGCCAGCTCCCGTGGCTGATCTGGAGCGTAGGCGTGTCGATGACGACCCGCTTTGCCGGGGGCAATTCGCGTCGCGCGGCGCCCCCGCGGTCACGCTGATGGTGTCCCCCGTCACCACCAGCGTGCCGCCCGCGGCGCCCCGACCCGCCGCGGAGGCCGTGCCGGACATTGAGGCGGCCTTATCGGACGCTCCAATGTCTCCGCCGGCCGTGGTTCCGGAGCTTGTCCCGCGCGAAGCGGAAAGCTTGCCGGAGACCTGAACCTGCCCGCCTCGCGCGGTCAGAAAGATGTGTCCGCCATTCACGGCTACCAGGGTCCGGTGCCGGTGGCTGGCTTGCCGATGGCGAACGCGCAGTCAGGGTCGGCGGGGCCGATATGAAACGGCCGCCGGCCACCGCGTCACGGCCTGCAGCCGAGTTGGGGCGCTGCACGCGGAATGACGATCAGGCCGCCCGATAAGACGATCGAAAGCTCGCGGGCCGACGCCGGCAGAAAGAGCGAAAAACCGTGAAGGCCCGCTAGCGAGAAAGGTCTGCGTCAAAAATACAACTCTGCGAGGCATGATGACCATCATGCGCGGAAACCGCGCAGTCGGCGTTCCGGAGCCCGGACACACTAAACAGCGTTTAATATTGATGGATTTCGTAGAGAGTCAATTATGAATTCATATTCTAGCGGTCCGAACAATTCTCGTTGCGCACGAAAGAATACATAACAATCTCATTTCATTTACGGATTAACTTATGATCGAAGATAAATAATAGAATTAGAACAAATAAAATTATGCAAAGGTGTGGCTGAAAATTCAGGCACTTGGCGGTGAGCGGCCGGGTTGGCAGGCGAGGACCACGGACGTTTCCGTTCGTGGATCGGCGCGCGCGAGACCGCATTTTGGTCAAGGCAAGCCGGTCCATTTTCCGTGCCGGGGCAGGACCGGGATTGTCAGGTCCCTGAGGAACAAATCTGGCCCGCGGCCCGCGAGGGCAGTTTGGGTCCAAGCCCAACCGGCGCTGCGTCGCGCGATCCGGATCTGCGCTTGAGGCGATGCGCACTGGGAGGATCTCAATCCTCCCGCACGACCGCCTGGGTGAAGACGTAACCGATGCCGCGCGCGGACGCGATCGGCAAGGCATCGCCTGCCTCAACTTCCACTTTCCGACGAAGCCGGAAGACCACGAGGTCCAGGCTGCGTCCGAGAGCGTCGGGCGAATATCGTTTGGCATCCACGAGCAGCTGCGCGCGCGGCACGGACTCGCCGGCGCGCGCGGTGAGCTGGTCCAGCAGGTGGTGTTCAGCGGCCGAGAGCGAAACCACGGCGCCCGCCGGGGAGATCAGGCTCCAGCGGGCGGTCAGGAACACCCATTGGCCAGGCGCGGGGCGCTCGGGCGCGGGCAGGTCCGAGCGGCCGCTGAGGCGCCGGTGCAGGTTGCGTATCAGCAACTCCAGTTCCTCCGGGTCCGCGGGCTTCGTCACATAATGGTCCGCGCCTACGGACAGGCCTTGGAGACGATCTTCCCGCTGCGCGCGGCCGGTAAGGATGATGATCCCCACGTTCATGCGCTCGCGCAGCTTTTCCGCTGTCTCGAAGCCGCTGAGGCCGGGGAGATTCACGTCGAGGATGATGACGTCCGCAGGCCGTGAGGCCATCTCGCGTTCGAGATGGCGTGCATCCCGGATGCCGCGCACCTTGAAGCCGGCGCCGGTGAGATAGGTCTCCAGACTGTCGCGCAGGTCGCCGTCATCTTCGATGATCAGGACATGGATTGCCATCGTCGCCTCGTCACTTGGTGTGCGCGCGTTGGGGCGCTTCCGCGGGCATGCGGACGGGCAGCCAGATCTCGAAGATGCTTCCGCCGGCCGGCGCCGCCGATAGGGTGATCCGTCCGCCGTGCAGATCGACGATCTGCTTGGCGAGATAAAGTCCGATGCCCGCGCCCGGACGCGCTCCGGCGGCCGAGGAGCGAAAATAACGCTCGAAGATTTCCTCGCGTTCCGTGGCCGGGATACCCTCGCCCTGGTCTTCGACCTGCAGGGAAATCCCGTCCGGGGCGGTGTGCAGGGAGACCAGCACGTTGCCCTCGGTATGTTTGAGGGCGTTGCCGATCACATTTTCGACTGCGGCGCGAAGCAGAACCGGGTCCGCTTCGATCACGGCGACGGCGCTGGTGGTGACCGCAATGGCCCTGGATGCGTTCGATGCCTGTTCGCTGCTGACTTCACGGAGCAGGAGGGCGAGATCCACGGGTTTTCGCTGTATCTGCATGGCGGTCTTGTCGAGCCATTCTTCCGCAAGGAAGGTATCGATCAGGTTCGACAGCCGCAGGGCGGCGCGAGAAATCTTGCGGGCCTCGTTGCGGAGCCGTTCCTCGGTCGAGGCGAGTCCGCGTTCGATGATCGCCACCGCTAGGCGCATGGTCGAGAGTGGGGTGCGGAATTCGTGACTGACCATGACCAGAAAATTGCGCTGCTCCTTGAGCGCCTTGTGCAAGGCCGTCTCGGCCCGCCGTCGGGCCTCGATCTCCGCGTTCAGGGCAACGGTGCGCTCCGCCACAGCACGTTCAAGCTGTCGCTCGTTGCGCTGGGAGGCCACGAGCAACCGGGCCTCCAGCCGCCTTCGCTCACGCGAGCCGGCGCGCATCGCCGAGGCGAGCCCAGCGAAGATGGCGCCCATGTGCAGCACGCCGATGGTCTGGTAACCCCATTCGGAGAATTGCGTCAGGGGTGCGAAACCCAGCGCCACAAGCGCGAACCAGACGGTCGCAAGCGAATAGCTGCCGAAGCCGACCAGGTACCACACCGCAGCCGGCTTGCGTTCCAGATATTGCTGGAACGCGAGGGCCGGAACCAGCAGGCTCAGCAGGAGGACGCCGAGGATCAGCGGCGGCGCCACCTGACCATAAAAGCCGAAAGCTGAGGCCACCATGCCAAGGCCGGCGAAACCGGCCATGCCGAGGACGAAGCCTGTGATGATGCGGGAGCGGCTGGGGACGCAGAAGATCGACCGGATCAGGAGGGCGCCCGTCATGATGGAGAGGCAGCCGATTACACCTTGGAGCCGAAGCACGTGCACCGGGTTCCAGGTGTTCAGCAGAACCGACCCGAAGCCGCTGTTGCCGAGGAAGACCAAGGCGGTTGCGCCGGCATAGGCGCCATACCAAAGGAAGGTCGGGCTGCGGAGCCAGGCGCCGAAGATCAGGGCCCCCGCCGAAGTGATTCCCGCCGCGCCGACCGCGAGCGACAGAAGCAGCACGCCGATGGTGAGATGCTGCAGCAGATCGGGCAGGCGCCAGAGCGTGAGCTTTGCGCTCAGGGATCTTGTGCCGGACAACCGTAGGTAGATGTCCGTGCGATCGTTCGGCTTGAGGTGCACCTGCGCCAGATAGGCATGGGTGAAGAGTTCGCGGCGCGCGGCGGGGACGAGGCTGCCGGTTTCCTTCCGGACGATCTCGATCTGGTTCGACGGCCCGAGGTCCGGCCCGTATACCTCGATCAGGTCAGTGTAGGGGGCGGTTATGGCCAGCCACCAGGCCTCACTCGCGTTGTGCGTCGATACGATAGAAAGGCGTAGCCACCAGGCCCCCTTGGGCGTGTAGCCGGCATTGAAATTTCCCGGCAACAACCTGAACTGAGCGTTCGGAGCGCTGACATCTGAAAGGGTCATGGTCCCTAAAGGATCATAGAGCGCTTCCAAATGCCCATAAGCTGCGATTTCCCGCGTGGTCTCCTCGGCCAGCAGCGGTTCTGCCTCCGCCCTCGGCACAACTGCGAGGCAATCTGATGCCAACAGCCCCAAAAATGCAAAAGCGAAAATAAATATTCGTACGAAAGCTACGCCAGAAGCGAGCTTAAAATTAATCAAATTTATTGTCCGGGTTCCAGACAAAAGAGAAGTCCTCAAGATCAGAAGGGAAATAATATTTGGAAAGATACATCTTGTCGTGACGTGCGGACTGTCTCGTCGGGTCGCCGGCGCGCCGACGCCGCGCCACCGTAGCGCCACCTAGCGCCTGCGACGTCAAAAAAATCCGGTATTTGGTAACCTTCCCTCAGAAATAATCCGGCTGGTCTGTCACACCACTGGGGTACGGCGTCAATGAAAGATTGCGTAAGTGTGCACGGCTTGTTGCGGGCTGCCAATCAAGCTCTGTGCCAAGCCAAGAAAGCAGGGCAAAACACGTATTGCGCCTTCGAAAGAGAGGCCGCCGAGTAGAAGATCCCGCTCACGCCCGTTGAGCTGGGTCGGGCAATCCGGACTATTCGGATGAGGTGGGCTCTCCGCCGCGCGGCATGTCCCGCAAAGCGTTGAAGAAGCTGGTGCCGGTTGAGGGCACCAAACTAAGGTTCATATCTGGCCGCCGATGTCGAAAAAGTATTTGAAAATAAACGATATTCTATAGACAGGGTCCTTGATCGTCCGCATGCATTCGCTACAATCCAGCTCCATTTTGTGGGCCGATTTGTGGGCTGTATTGTGGGCGGGGGGATCATATGGGGCAACTGACAGACCTGAAGGTTCGGAAGGCCGGTGCGGGAAAATTCGGGGATGGGGACGGACTCCAGCTTGTCGTCTCCGCTTCGGGGGCGAAAAAATGGATCTTCCGCTTCATGGTGGCGGGACGAGCGCGAGAGATGGGATTGGGGACCTATCCCGACGTGTCCCTTGCTGAGGCGCGGAATGCGGCTTTCGAAGCGCGCAAGCTGGTGGCGGAGGGCAGAGACCCCATCGAAGCGCGCCGCGAGGTGGAGCGGCAGAGGGAAACGGCTCTTATCCGCCTGCCAACCTTCGCGGATATCGCGGCGCTGGTAATCGCCGACGCCCAAGCCCAATCAACGAATGCCAAGGTACAGTATCAGTGGTCCCGCCATCTCGGCCCGGTGTTCTGCGGACCGCTTCTCGACCGGCCGGTGCGCGAGATCACCACTCTCGACGTGGCCGAGGTCCTGAAGTCGGTGTGGGAGGCAAAGCCGGAAGTCGCACGGAAGCTCCATCCAGCGATCCGCCGGGTGTTTGATCGCGCCCGGGTGGTGCTGAAGGCCAAGCACAACATTCAGATGCTGGAGAACCCTGCCAACTGGGTTGACTTGAAGGCACAGGGCTTCTCGCGACCCAAGGAGCTCTCCCGAGGGCGGCATCCATCGCTGCCGTACCCGAGAATGAAATCCTTCGTGCAGGCTTTGCGGGCGCGCGACGCAGCATCTGCACGGGCTCTTGAATTTTTAATCCTGACGAACGTGAGAACGGACACCGCCTTGAGGGCGGAGTGGCGGGAATTAGACTTGGTCGGCGCCGTTTGGTCGATCCCGCCCGCGAAGCTCAAAGATCGAATCCATCGAAAAGACCCCTTCCGCGTGCCGCTGGCTCCGCGCGTGATCGAGATCATTCAGGAAATGCGCCCGCTTGGAACCTCCGACTACGTGTTTCCGGGTCAGTCGTCGGGCCGACCCCTGTCGAACATGGCAATGGCCACGGTTATCCGACGCATGAATAACGTTGCGCCGCGCGAGGAGCGCTGGATCGATCCCGATCAGGACCGGCCGATCGTGCCGCATGGTTTCAGGGCGACGTTTCGCGTGTGGGCGGAGGAGGCGGGCAACTTCCGCAACGCGATCATCGAGGAAGCCATGGGGCATTCCGTCGGTTCAGCCGTGGAACGGGCCTATCGTCGAACGGACGTTCTTGAGCTGAGGCGGGAGCTCATGGACGCATGGTCGATGTTCTGCGCGCCATGAGGGACACCGGAGATCGATTGGGTGCCAGCGGCCCCGGCGAGGATCGGCCTCGTCACCTCGCCCGTGGGCCAAAGCACCGCGATCGGACGACCGATCCGACATGCATATCTGAGTGTGCTCCACGTTCCACTGCGATGTTCGTCGGGTCCGTGAGGTGCGCCAATCAGGATCTGAACACTTCTGACCAGCAGTCGATTGCGTTTGAGAAAGGGCTTGGGCTGCCACTCGACGCCCTTCAGGCCAGTTTCCATCTGAAATGTTTCGATTGGGCGATGCAGGTGGATCTGCAGGCCATCAAGCTTCTCTGCAGCCCGGTGGGCCTGCGCATCCGCCCCAATTGCGCAGCCATGATGGAAAGTGGAGGCTTTCGTCTCCTGCAGCAGCCGGATCAATGCATCCAGCTGTTCATCGCTCATCCCTAAGCGGGAACCAGTAAATCCGACATCCATGCAGCCGCCTCGTTCAGGTTCATTGGCAGGCCCTCAGGTGACAAGCCCGTGAGCGAGCGGATCGCCCTCCCATCCACGGTTAATTTTGAGAACGATCTTCCCTTACCGCTCTTCCGGGCGCCGGTCGATCATGCGGCCCGGCTTGAGTGCGCGGCCCTGAATCTCCTTGATCATAAGCGCCAACAGGTTCTCGATCTCAATCTGCGGCTTATGATTGAATAGGCTGAGGTGGCGGCCGAGGAGTCGGAGTGTTCGCTGCGGGGCTAGATAACGACCGAGCCACCTGAATCGGCTCAACCGCAAACTTGTCCCCGCACTTGCATTCCGGTATCCCTCGTTCTGTGGCCTTGGCCCGAGATTGCGTCAGGGGAACCGGCAACGGTTTGATTGGACGGCGCCCCTTCCCAAAGCTGCACCCACGTGACGAAGCATCACGCGTCCTCGGGTTCCAGGTCGATGGTCTGCACCGGCCTGATCGAAGTACCCTGGACGGATCGGATCAGGAGCGTCAGCGGATTTTCCGGCTCGCCTTGGAGCTTCAGCTTGTCGTTCAGCATGCCCATGTGGCGCATGAGAAGGGTCAAAGCCCCGAGCTTGTCCGCAAGGCGCAGCTTCTTCGCCGATCCGACCGGCACCCCGTCGGGATCTCGAATTTCCGAGACCTCAAGGTTCGCGATCGCCGCGGTGATGTTTGGCGACAAATCCTGGATCGGCTTCACCGTGCCGTCAGCGTTCAGAAGATCGCTGACGTTCGCAAACGCAACTGCGGCCACCTCCCGAAGGACGCGATCCATCGTGATCTCCACGCGCGCGGCACGTTGCGCCTGGCGCTTTGACACCGCCGCCGCAATGTCAGGTTTCGACAGGTTTTCCTCGCCGATCTGGCGTGCCGTGCGGCGGCTGTAGCCGGCCCGGATCGCCGCCTGCGTGGCGTTGAGATCCACCAGATACTCGTCGACGAAGCGCTCCTGGCGGGGCGTGAGGCATCGGCTCTTCATCAGCTGCACTCCGGTTTCACTGGCTTGAGATGGCCGGTCCGAGCGAGGAGCTCGAGGCGGCGCGCGACCCTGGCGATGATCCGTACGGTGTTCGGGCCAAGATCCAAGGTTTCGAGGGCCGAGAGCACTTCTGCATGCGCCCTGGGAAGACCACCATCATGCTCGGCGATGGCGGCGCGCTCTTCAAAGGCATCCAGCCTATCGGCGCTGATGGTGCCTGCCGTCTTCATGACCGCGTAACAGCCGTTAATGGCGTAACGGCCGGCAGTCTCAGGCGTAGCGTAAGCCGTATCGCTACGGGTCATGCGAGTGAAACCATCGAAGGCGGCAGAGAAGATGTCATTCAGGGAGGTCATCGGAACCTCCACCAAGCACAGCATCCGTGAGCACATAAAAGCGTCGCGGCCGACCGTCGACTGTCACATGGCAGGTATTTCCGTCTCTCCCGCGGCGGAGCATGTTGCGCTTCACCAGTGTCTTGGCGGCGAGCCGCGGGTCATGGCCTTTGATGACCTCCGCGTGCCACGTCTCCTTGGGGATTAGCCATTCCCGCCGCCCCTCGTGCTCCCGGCGGAATCCCAGGCGATTGAGAGCCGGTCGCTCGGGAACATCGCAGCCCAGCGGATCAAAACGGCTATCGCCGAAGCGCTCGATGAGCTCGCAGACCTGGGACACCACGGCGCGTTCCTCGTAAGGCTCCGTGCCGCCGCGGGTGTCCAACCACGCATCGAAACAGGTCTTCGCCGCCGCAATCGCGCTCCCTTGCTCCCACGGCGCGATACCAAACCCGATGGCCATTTCGCCCGCCACGGCGACCACAGCGAAGCGATCGGCGGCCCGGAGCACCTGGCCATCTGCACCCCGCGGGGCCAGGAGGCGCTGGATCTTCTTCACCTGAGACGCGGCTTCCCGCGTCACCGTGTCGGTGCCCCCCTCGATCAGGCAGTCGATGAAAGACAGGCCAGCCGATCCATAAGCTGATTGGGCCGCGGCCTTGATAGCGTCGGCGAGGTCCTTCGCACTTGCGGCGGATCCTGCATTATCGAACGAGCCAAAGCCCTTGCCGGCGTCCGCTGGGATATCCAGGAATCGCACGGCCTGACCGGCCATGACCTTCTGATTGGCCTCCGCGAGTTTGGCTGAAAGCGGCATCTCGCCAGTGGAGAGGATCTGGATGCGCCATTCGGCCGGCTGTCGCAGGCTGCCGCCGTGGCTCGCACGCGTTTTGCCAGTGCCGCCGCTGAGCAGATACGTCGCCGAGGAGATTTCGCGCGGGTCTCCCAAGCCGAGCTCATCGAGCGGCAGGCACGTGTCGCAATGTGCGACCGCTGCCCCCTCCAGCCCGTTCGTCGTGGCGCGCCAGGCGCGGATGAAGCCCGGTGTCGCCCCCTTGCCGTAGACCGAGGCGGCCGCAGCCAGGGCGGTACTCTTGCCGGTGGAGGAGCCGCCGAAAAGATTGATGCCACCGCCTTCCATCCCCAGCAGATGCAGGAGCGGACCGGCAAATGCGGCCGACACCATGAACATATGGCGGTGATGGCCCGTAACGAGCTGACCGACGCCATTGCGCCATTGCTCAAGAGAACCGCGCATCTCCATTGGAGCCCGGACACCGCCGATCGCCATGACCTTTTCGCCGGTCGGCTCGCCGATCGTGCGATCACCAAGAACAAAACACAGGGTGTCGCGCACCCGCTGCCAGCCGGTCCGCGCGACCACGGTCGCGGTTTCATGGATCTTGGTGCGGTTGAGATAGTCCGCCAGAAGCGACGCGGCTCCATGTCCGGTGGCAATCCACAGACCCTTGTCAGCCAGATGCTGGCAAAGAAGACGCGGCTCGCCGTGAACCTGGCTGTCCAACACGATCTCAGTCCTCTCGCGGCTATCTTCGTCGCGCCAACGCACCAAGCGTCCCCGACCATTGCCGTCCGGATCACGGCACCGGCCGATGATCTCGAAGGGACCGCAGACGAGCACTTCCTCTTCGGTGGCCTTTTCACCTGTCCCGTGGACCACGGTGGCAAACAGGCCCTCGGCGCCCATCTTGAAGCGACCGAAGGAACGCATAAGCCTGTTCTGCCGGGCGGCAGACGTATGCAGGGCGATCAGGCTCTTCAGAGCGGCAATGTCCTGCCATTCGGCGGCGGCATCGGCAATGTCCCAGCCCTTCGGAGCTGAGCGTTCGCCGCCCTCGGGAGCCATGGCAGCGACCGCACGCGCGTTCACCAACTGGATCGTCTCCACCTCCGCCAAGGTGAGCTCGTTGATGAGCCCCATCGCCGCAGCATCACCGGGCTCGTCCGCATCTGGAAAAATGGTAACGCGCCTGCGCCCGGAGAGAGGGCTCCAGTCGGTGCGCCGGGTCGCGCTGGCGCCGCCGCACCAGGTGATTACGACGTGATCGGAGAACAAGGGACGCGCGGCTTCCGCGCATTTCTCGCCTTCCACAATGAGCACACCCGCGTCGGGCCGCGCCGCGAGAAGGTCCAAACCGTAGAGGGGACGCTTTGGCACCTGGAGGCCGATGACATAGCCTTCGCTGCCATCGGCCTTCCGTTGCCAGCTCATGGGACGGATGTCCTTGGGGCGCCCCACGCGGTCTCGGCGGACAACGTGAAAGAGCGGCTGAGCCTCGGCATCCCTGTAAGTCCAGATCTCGTTCGGCATGCCGCGCATCAGGCGCTTTGCTGCCGCGCGCGCATCTTCGGCCTGGTCCGGGATCGGCATAATGGTCAGCGGCTTACCCGCTGCCGGCGCAACGGTCGGAACATTGACGGCGATCTCGTGCTCGGCTTCCGTCAGCGGTGCGAAGGAAAGGTCAGCGGTCATTATGCCCTCCCAACATTTTGGCGAGACGGCGCGCTGCTTCCGATTGAGAGACACCCGCGAGAAACGCGGCGAGGCTGATGACGTCGCCGCCCGTCTCCCCCGTGGCGAAATCCGCCCAGGCCCCGGCACGTGCACCGCGCAGGCGGACCTTGAAGGAGCCCGGCGAGCGGTCATTGCGCTTAGGATTGCGGGCGACATATTCATCGCCAACGGTGCGGCCCTCCGGGAGCCACCGGCTCAGCAGGGCGGGCAGGAGCCGAAGCGCCGAAGCGTTGACGTCAGTGAAGTTGATCGGCTGGGCGCTTGGACCGATGGGAGAGCCAACATAGAGGTGGGAGATCATTGGCGCGTGCATGGTCAACCCTCCCCATAGATCAGGCGGTCCATGTCTTCGGCGAGCACGAGACGCCGCCCCGCGATCTTCACATCCCGCAGCTTGCCCTGCTTGAGGAGGTTATAGATCGTGCTTCGGCCGATGCCGTACTGGTCAGCGGCATCTGGAATCCGCAACGCCTTGCGGGCGGGAGAAGAGAGGGATGGGGAAGAAATGTTGTGCATTTCGGTCAACTCCAAAACGAGGAGTCGCCTGCTCAACGAGCAGCTTCCTTAGCATCTTAGGAAGGCCGCACATCCGAGGTGTGCAGCTCAGCACACGAGACATGAAGCTTCCCCGCCAGGGAAGCCGCACGTCATACGCGGCCGACAAAGTGAACCCTACAAATGCACGAACGATCATGCAAGAGGGTGGACGCAAGATATTGTGTTTACGCTGCCAACCAATCTGGATGTGGTGGCTCATCAGCCCCCATCGCACCTTCGCCCATGCATGAGCCGGTGATTATTTTCCGAAACGGCGTGGACCTGCATGCGTCAGACGCATCGTTCGGCACTGCCGTGAAGTGCAGTGGAACGCCATCAGCCTTACGAATCGCGTGGCGATGGTGACCGGCAATGCCCAAGGTGTCGGACAAGAGGTGCGCAATCCAGGTCTTGGCTAACGGGCAAGCGAGGAGAAGGCGTGCTCGTTGAGGCACTCATCCCGCAGGCGGCCGTTGAAACTCTCCACGAAGGCATTCTGGATCGACTTGCCCGGCGCGATGGAATGCCATTCGATGGCGGTCTCCGGCATCGCTTCTGGCGCAAAAGACGGGTGATGACCGATAGCGGCCCCTCGACTGCTCTTTCAGCGACGTCCGCTTTGCGCCCCCATTCCGGACGTTGACGGGATCCGCTAAGGTGCTCGAACGCGGACATTCATCCATCCAGTAGGGCGCGCATTCGCATTGGCCGTTAGCTTCGTCGCATCGGACGAGGCTGGCTGGATCACGGGCGAAGCCGCGATCTTCGCTAGCGGCGCAGGCATGGGATCATGCGAAATGGTTCGACTGGCAATAACGGGGTCGAACCAGGACATTGGCGGAATGTTAGTCGCCGAAAGGGGACGGGGCGGCTGGGTTCGATTCCGATTGAAGACAACCCAGCCGCCCCGACCAGCAATCAAGCCGGTCACTCGTCATTGTCGAATTCGATTTCGCGCAGTGCCTTTCGGGCGTCGGCACTTCGTTTCTCGGTGAGGATCGAGCGATCCAAGGAGCGCGTCTGTTCCGCAGCAAACTTCTCGACGGCGTCGCCTTCTTCCAGCCATGGTTGGATCAGTGCCTTCTTCGCTCGAAGCGTCTCGACGAAGCCGAATTCACCGTGAACAACGCCGGTGTTGCGAATGCTTCGCGCCACACCGTCTTCGACCATCTCGTCGTCGGGAAACGTTCTGAGCAAGGCCTTTAGAACGCCATGCGTGGTCTCTTCCCCGTGGTAGTTCGTCATCACCGCGACGACAAACTTTGCATCCTCCGGTCGACCTTTCGCGATCTCCGCCAGCAGCGTGTCCGCGAACGCTTCCGTCATCGTCGGGAAGGCCGCGGCCAGAACACGGCCTCCGCGATAGCTGAACAATCTGGAGTTCGTCTCGAACCATCCGCGAGCTTTCGCTGTGGCGAGTCCCGGCTCTGACGCCAGCGGTGCGTTGAGATGATGAAGCCGGTGCGGCACGGCATCGTAGCGCATCCCTTCGACGCTATTTCCATGATGTTCGAGGCGACGTCCGAAATAGTCCCAGACGAGGTCGAGGTGTGTTGCGGCAACATATGAAAGAACGCGGTCGACATTGTAGACGACTTCTGGAACCTCAAGAAGGCTGTCGAGAATGAGCAGCGCGTCCACGGTCTCCAGGGTCCGAAAGAAGGCCGTCGAGTGCGGAAGGAAGGCGATGCGCACCCACCGTGAATCCTTGACTTCGATCAGATATCGGATTGCGGGACGGAAGAACTCCTCGTGGGGAGGCGTTCCTTCTGGAAAGTTACGCATCGCGAACATCATGCATTCGGCGATGGTCGGCCGGTCGTCATCCTCGATCGCTCGGTCTAGGAGCCGGAGCAGGATGTGAGGGGCGTCGGGCTTAGAAGATCCCCAGTGCGCCGCGATCGGCCAGAGGTGACCGGGCATTTGCAAAAACCTGTCGATTATCTGACCATATACCGTTTGGTCTCCGGCCTTGAAAAGACCGTTCAGGAAGGCGGCAAGAAAGCGGAGGAGGTCGCCGGTTGCATGCTCGAGGACAAACTCCGCGATGTCTGGCGACCTTTGAGACAATCTTTCAAGGAACCTCGCGAATCGGGGAAAAGTCGCCAGGTCGTTCGATTTGGTCGCTGCGCATCGCTCAAGAAAAACAAGCCACAAGTCCTGCGTTTCTGCGGACACTTCGGCGAGCATGGATTCGAGCTGCTCATCTCTGTAGGACTCGACACGTTCAAGATCGGATTCGCTGTCTTCCCACTGCCACGGCATGACACCGTCGAATCCTATGAGGATTTTGTACCGGGAGTATGTCCCGTCGTTGTTCAATCTTTCCCGCAGTTCGAGAATTGCCTCTTTCAAAGCTGCCGCCTGAACTCTGCACTTAAAGGGGTCGTTCTCTGCGACGAGCTCGGATGCGCGGTAATAGGAGTAGAGCGCCGCGTGCTCGATCGTCTCACGCAGCTCGTAAGACATGTCTTCGGCTCGCTCGCTGAAAAACTTGATGATCTGCAGATGGTCAGTGAGGCTCTCGCGCATGAATTCGGCACTAGGGCCATTGCGACCAGATCGCGTGGCGTTATCCAGGGCATGAAAAATCTCGCGCCGGTCGCCATCGGTCTCGGCACTCTCGTACATCGTGAACAGCGCGGAAATAGCGCGCTGTCGGAGTTCGCGAACCTCCTTCACCGGCACCTCGCCGGAGTTCAGCGAAACGGTGTTCGCCGACCATGTACTCGATGTCGCTTCGGCGTCGAGGAGGCTCTTCCAGAACTCGACGATGATCGGGCGGACGTCGCGCTCGACGAGAGCTGGGTCGCCAACGAATTCCGCCAGCCGGTATTGAACTTCAGGCCCGACCTGCTCCCAAACTCCAAGGTGATAGCCGGCCAGTTGGCCGACGATTTCTATGATGCGTTTTTGACGTCGCTCGTCGGATTCCTGAGGAAAGATCCGCTTCAACGCAAGGAATGACTGTTCGACCGCCGCGTACTTGTGGGCTTCGATAAGGTCGATCACCGCATCGACGATTTGTTCGGCGTCATACCCGGCGAATGATCCGAACGTCCCGTCAATCGGCTTCGTCGCCGTGGCGCGAGCTTTTTCGCTGGCCTCGACGATCGCTTCCAGAACCTCCGGGAGGATCGATGGAACGTCGTCATATAGAGGAAGAAGATCGTCTGCGAGCGACCGAAGGAGTTCGTGGCGTTGGTTGTTGTCTTCAGCCTTCTTCAAGGATTCGAGAACGTTCTGATCGAACAACATCTTGCCGGCTACAAGGCGCTCGTAGTCCTGCTGCACCCGTTGAAATTCGTAACCTGCCGGAACCAGATATTTGTCCATGATGCGGTTGAACCGCTTT
The DNA here is from genome assembly GCF_043195195.1 of Roseixanthobacter psychrophilus. NCBI lineage: Bacteria > Pseudomonadati > Pseudomonadota > Alphaproteobacteria > Hyphomicrobiales > Xanthobacteraceae > Roseixanthobacter > Roseixanthobacter psychrophilus. The sequence goes on along the minus strand of NZ_JBAFWT010000026.1, from coordinate 3,037 downwards.
CTTATCTGTTCAAGGGCTTCGTTCCCGAAGCCCTCTCGACCATCTGCCTTGTAGACGATGTCGTGCGACGTCTCCGCCCACGCGTGAATCAGAATTGTCTGAATCTGAACCTCGCAGCGCAATCCCGCGAACGCTCGGTACTCCGGCAGGGCCAGGCGAGCTGCATTCAATGAAACGGTGTAGTGGATTGCCTGGTACCGGACCTCGCCATTCTCCTCCACAGGATGGTGTATTTTGGTGGCGTTCCGATCTACGTCGAAATTGTCGAACACGACGCTGGAATTGATGAAGCGGTTGACTTCGCCGTTTGTATAGAAAATCAAACGTACGCCAGCGAGGTCCCTACGCAAGGAAGCGATATCGGGAGCGTCGAGATTTCCGGCCTCCTGAAGACGCTTGCGGAGACTAGCGGGCGTCTTCGCTCGAGCCTGGATCGATTGCGGCCGAGGAAGACCGTCCTCCGCGCCGATCGCGTTTTCGAGAACTTGCCTGACGGTATCGGCAAAGGCTTGGTACCTGTTGAACTCTGAGCGCTCGTAATCGTCGAAGTTCACCGCGCCCCCCACTTTCTGTTATTATACCGTTCCTTTAAGCTGGACGCCATCGCCACGTTCGGTGCCGGCCCCGCTTCGGGATAATTTCCGCTACGCGCCGCCATTCCGGCCGCCCAGCTGGGCTGGCCGCGTGCACAGAAGCAGCCACGTCCCAGGGACGGTGGTTCAGCGCAGGAGCGCCTTCAGGCCGACGCAAGCACCCGACCTTAGGGCGATCCGCGGCTGGTAGACGAGCGCCAGTTGATCGTCCGCGGCCAGCGCCGCCAAGGCCGGCGAAGAGGTTGTGCCGGATTCCGAACTGCACGCTGGCATAGCAGTCGATGATGCGCGACCCCGAGGTCCGTGCAACTCGAATTGTTGTTACCGAGAAGAGTAATCGCTCAGGTTCTGTCGGCCGGTTTGGGCAGAAGCTGTTCTAGCTTATCTTTGAAGTCCGCCGATCCCTTCAGCTCGCGGTGCAGTTTGTCGAGACCTTTTGATTTCAGAGTCTCACAGTGGTTCTTTGTCGAAGCATCGAATATGCGTCCGGTGAGTGCGTCGATTTTCAATCCACGCTCATAGTCGTGACCGTGGAGGGGTGACGGGAAGTTGTCGGCATCGTTTTTGTGGAAGCGCCACTTGTAGCCGCTGCCTTTGACGGTCTTCTCGTCGAGACGACGCAAGGCGCCAGTCAGGATCTCGACAGCATCCTCGTCAGATTCGAGGACGAGCAGGACCTCTGGTGCGACGTCCTTGTATTCCGGCAGCCGCTTGAGCCCGTTCACGAGATCGACGACGGGCTGAAACCAACTGTCGTCGTTGACGGCATAGCTGAAGTTGATGGTTACGGTGTGCTTGCCGTCGCGACACTCGTGAGTCGCGATCGTCTCGCCGTCGAAGACGAGCTTGTCATTGTCTATGGCGATCGTTTTAGCCATAGGGCGATCATAGGCATCCGACACCGTTCTGAGAAGCCGGTCAGAACATGCGTGCTGCTGTTCAAAGCGGCGATTTCGCGGAGGTTCCCCTCGAGGCTTGGCACAACACCGTAACGTTGTAGGATTGTTTACGGTACTCGAGCGCTCCCCCAAGATCCGTTCGCTGCGCGACCCTTCGGTCAGGTTCACAGATGAAGAAGCCTTCTCCAAAGCTGACCTATACCGACGCTATGGAGACACTGCTCCAGGCGATCGACGCAGCTCCGATCGCATCCGACCACCCCATCTTCAAGAAGCAGGACGACAAGGAGTTCTACGAGACCCAACTCATGTTCTCGTACCGGAAGCAGCAGGCCGCTCAGCACCACATCGACAACATCAGCACCATGCTGAAGACGGCGAAAGCGGACGCGACTAAGAGAGCGAAAGCCGCGGCGGCCAAGAAGCATCCCGAGAACGTCGTGACCTCATCGGCCTCAATGACGTGGTCCTCGGAAGCATATATCCACGAGTTGTCTGCCTTCCTCGCCGCGATCAGGTCCGGGCTCGACTTCCTCGCTATCGCAGCGGGTCGCACCATGAAGGGCATCGTCAATCCCTCCATGCACACCCTAGAGGGCCTCGAACCGAAGCCACATCACGGTCTCGTTATCCACGTCGTCAAAGCCCACGCGGCTTGGCTCAAGGAGCTCCGCGAGTACCGCGACGAAGTCGTCCACCGCCTCGTCGTCCAGGCCCCCGTCTCGGGCTGGCTGGTGTCAGGGAAGGGGAAGACCTCGACGGTCATCATTCCTGTCGTGGTCCCCCAGGCGACACCGAAGCGTGGCTACGATACCCGACGCTCCAGGACGATGGAAAGCGATCTGCCGGTGGGCCTGAGCCGTTCCGAATGGCACGCCTCCGATACCTATGACGATGGCACCACCGAGAACATCGAGCACAAAATCTGCTACGAGCCTGCCGATGGATATATCCTGATTGCCAAGTTCATGGCGCACCACATCGCAGAATATCGGAAATTTTCGGCCGAGATGTTTGCGGCGATCGCTGCCAGCGGATTCGGGAGCGTGTTATGACCACGCCCGAGGAAGCTTTCCACCGTCAGTCCTATTGAAAACAAGACTGCAGCCAAGTTCGAAGACGGGTCGACATCGGACGGTAGCGAACGGCCACTTTACCGGTCAGCCTGCACCAAACCGGTCGTTCTCCTTTCGGCCCCAAAAGTGCCGGTCTGCAATGCGCCCCCAACTCGGTCGTTCAGCCGGTCGACGTCAGATCCCGAAAGCGGACATCAGCGAGTTGGGGCACACTGGCACCTTTGCGCCACTTTCGGACATTCAAACTTTGCCTGAAAGCGGACATTCGTTCATTGGTGTGGCTTGGAGCATCTCCTGGCAATCGAACTTGGTGAACGTCTTACGCGAAGATCCGCCAGCCGAATCGATGCATTCGCGAGCCTCTGCGTGCAAACGCCGGACACGGTAGAGCCGTCCGTGCTCAGTCAGAGAAATGCGACTGCGAAAGCCCATAATCCGTGGTGATGTGGTGCCGTGCCAGCGCATGGAG
>NZ_JBAFWT010000025.1:0-80100 GCF_043195195.1 Roseixanthobacter psychrophilus | reverse complement strand
CGAAGGAGACGTCGCCGCCCAGAAATTTCAATGGGCTCTGATAGTAGAAAAATAGAATATCGGTATTGGTTCGGGTATCGACGTCATCCACGGTCCGAAATCCGGATGCGGTCTGATTGATGAAATACAGCCCTTCGGGAAACAGCGCGTAGATCGGCAGACCGGAGGTGAAGCCGCCGGCTGTGGTGCCGCCGGCCAAGGCAGCTGTCGGCAGCCACGCCATGGCTCCGAGCCCGGCCGCAAAGGCGGTCCGCAACAGGTGATTGTCATGGCGCTTTCGGTTTACGCGCAGGCTTTCGTTCGTCATTTTCTATCCCCTTCTCACTGGTTATTTGTCTTGAACTGCCACGCCTGCCGCGTTCTGCGGCGGTGCTTCGAGGGCCGAGCATCGCGATCGACGCGGAAGGTTGTTTTCCGCTGTGTGCGTTGCTCAGATTGGGGCGCGCTGCGCGGAACTGGCTTCGGGCGCCAAGCTGAGGGCGCCCAGGCCGCCGAGGCCGCACATGGCCAAACCGACCCAGAGGGCGTGCGCATAGCTGCCGGACGATGCGAACAGCACGGCGGTCAACCACGGAGCCAGGATGCCGGCGGCGCCGTAAGCGAACATCATCGCGCCATAGACTTGGCTGATCCGCTCGCTCCCCCAGAACCGCCCCACGAGCACGGGGGTGAAGGACGCGGCAGATCCGAAGACGAAGCCGATCAGGGCGATTCCGGCGCCGAGGGCCCAGATGCCCGATGTGGCGGCGAGCAGCAGGAAGCCTCCGCCCGTGAGCGCGAGCGCTGCCAGCAACAGGGATTTCGGGCTGATCTGCTCGCCCAGCCGGCCACCCGCCAACGCCCCCGTGATGTAGCTGAGGTTGAGTACGATCAGGCCATGCGTGGCATAGCTCTGCGAGATGCCGGCCGCGGTGATGAGGCCGACGCAGTGGGCCACCATCATCAGCCCTGCGAAGTTGAAGACGAAGAAGGCAAAGCCGAGCTTCAAGAACATCGGCGACAGGAACGTCGCGCCCTGCCCTTTGCCACCCGCCATGCGCGCGCCCGCGAACGAGGCTTCGTGGCGCAGCAGCACGGCCGCGCAAGCCCAGGCGAGGACGAGGCCCAGTGCGATCAGGACGAACGAGCGATGGCTGCTGACGTCGGCGAAGATCACCGGCAGCACGGCACCGAGGATGACGCCGCTCAAGGCGAACGCCGACACGACGAGGCTGATCACGACGCCGCGCCGCGCCGCCGGTGCACGCGACGCCAGGGCCAGCGCCTGTCCGTAGCCGAGGCCCGCACCGACGGCGAAGACCACGCCATAGCCCACGAGAAGGGTGGTGAACGAGGGCATGAGGCCGAACAGCAGGTGACCGCCAGCGGCCAGGGCGAACGCCAGCGCTAGATAGGCTTGCAGGCGCAGGCTGCGCAACAGCGTGTCGTACAGCATCACGCCCAGGGTGAAGAACAACAGCGCGGCGCTTGAGACGATGCTGAGCGTATCGCGCGGCAGCTCCAGCTCGGCCTCAAGCGGGATCAGGAATATCCCCCAGAGATAGAGGATGCCCATGGCCAGCATGATCAGAACTGCAGCGGCGAACGTCATGCGGAACGAACTCATGTCATCCTCCTCCGAGGGAATTCGAGGGCAAGAGGGCGCACCCGTCCGGGCGGCCGGGCTCTGCGGCCGGCTGCGATCAGGCGCGGTGTCGTGTTGTGACGAAGGTCGTGTGAGAAGCGGCGCCGGCCGGCGGCCCTCAATCCTTGAGTTCGGCCATGTAGCGCAGGCGCACCTGATCGAAGATGACGGCTGCGATCAGGATCGCGCCGATGACCACGGTCTGGAGATAGGAATCGATCCGGGCGAGGTTCATTCCATTCTGCACGAGGTTGATGAACACGGCCCCCAGGATCACATTCTCCACCCGACCGATGCCGCCGCGCAGGCTGACCCCGGCGATGACGCATGCGGCGATGGATTCCAGCGGCATCGCGCTGCCCACATTGGCTTCGCCCGAGTCGAGCCGGGCGGTGAGAAGCACGCCCGCAACCGAGGTCAGGAGGGCGGAAATGACGTAGACCGCAACCAGGGTCGCACGGGTGTCGATGCCGGAGAGCAGGGCCGCACGGATGTTGCCGCCCACCGCGTAGAAGGCGCGGCCCGCGCGGGTCCAGTTCGTGAGGACATAGGTCGCGATAACCAGTCCCGCAGCAGTCCAGATGGGAAAGGGTATGCCGAGGAAGGCGCCGAAGCCCACGACCTCGCCGAACTCCATCGGCATGCCATAGACCGGAGTTCCACCGGTGAGGAACAAGGCAATGCCGAAGCCCATTGAGGCCACGCCCAGCGTCATGATGAAGGGCGACACGCCGAACACGGCGACGCCCAGGCCGTTGACCACCCCGATGAGCGAGCCGGCAAGCACGCCGACCATGCATCCGAGCAGGATGGCCAGCGGAATCATGTCCGGAAGCACGCTCGCGAAGAAAGCCATCGCGAGCGCCGTGGTAACCGAGGTCAGCGCGAGGATCGTGCCGACCGACAGATCGAAGCCGCCGGTCAACAGCACCAGCATCTGGCCCATTGAGACGATCATCAGGAACACCGACTGGCGCACCACGTTCATGAGGTTGCTGACGGTGAGGAAGTTGCTCGACGCGACACTGAAGATCACCATCGCGAGCACCAGCAGGATGGGCAACACTCCGAGGCGGACGAAAGCGCGCTTCAAGGACTGGCTCAGCGATCTGCCGTTGGGAGGAAGGGCGAGGACGGACATGTGCGTTTCCTTCGGATTGGAGGAGCGGTCGTTGGGCCTGGATCAGGCTGCCTTCTGGCCAAAGAAATGCGGAAGGACGCGCGCTTCCGAGATGTCGGGCTTCTTGAGTTCCGCCTGGACCCTCCCGTCGTAGAAGACGTAGGCGCGATCAGAGAGGTTGAGGATTTCCGGAAGATCGGAAGAAATGACGATCACGGCGGCCCCCGCCTCGCACAGCGAGGCGATGAAGCGGTAGATCGCCGCCCGTGTACCGACATCCACCCCGACGGTCGGCTCGTCGAACACATAAAGGCTGATGGGCCGCGTCACGCTGCGGGCGAGCAGCACCTTCTGCTGGTTGCCGCCGGAGAAGGTCTCGACCGGCCGGTCTGGCCGCATCGGATGCAGTTCGAACAGACGCGCCAGCCGGTTCGCCTCGCCCTTCTCCCTGTGGCGGTTGAGGAACGGGCCATCCGCGATCGGCTTCAGATCGAGCGCGGCGAAGGTCATGTTCTCGCTGCAGGGCCGCATCATCGCCAGGCCCTCGATGCGACGATCCGGTGGCATATAGGCGAAGCCGGCGCGCAGGAGCTTACGCGGAGTCGAATTGGTCACCCGCTCGCCTTCGAGCACAACCTCGCCGGCGACCAACGGTTCGAGGCCGAAGGCGGCACGCATGATCTCCGATTTGCCCGAGCCAAGGAGGCCGGCCAGCCCGACCAGCTCGCCCGCGCGAACCTCCAGATCGGCGCCCTTGACCGATCCGGATGCGGTCGTCATTCCCCGGATAGAGAGCACCGTGCGCCCCGGCGTGGAATGGATGATCGGGAAGATGTCGCCGATAACGCGCCCGGTCATAAGGCGCACCAATTCTTCCTGGGAGACATCCCCCGCATCGACGACTGTGATGAGCTTGCCGTCCCGCAGAATAGTGATGCGGTCTGCAAGCCGCTCGATCTCGCGCATGCGGTGGGTGATGTAGATGATGCCGACACCTCGTGCCTTCACCTGATCCACCAAGGCGAACAATTGTTCCGCCTCGCGATCGGTGAGGCTCGCCGTGGGCTCGTCGAGAATGAGGATGCTGAGATCCTTGCGGAATGCCCGCGCGATTTCCACCATCTGCTGCTCGGCGCGGGTCAATTGTCCGACGATGGCGCGCGGGTCCAGCTCGAACCCCAGCCGGTCGATGATCCGTCGCGCCTCCACCCGCATGGCGGCCTTGTCGATCAAGCCGCCGCGCAGCAATTCGGCGCCGAGGAACAGGTTGTCTTCCACGGTCATGGAGGGGACCAGCGAAAACTCCTGGAATACGGTGGTCACACCGTGCGAGCGGGCCTCGTGCACCGAGGCGAAGGCCATCGGTTCGCCGTGCATCAGCATGTCGCCCGAAGTCGGCTTCACCGCGCCGGAGATGATGGAGATCATCGTCGACTTTCCAGCGCCGTTCTCGCCGAACAGCACGTGAACCTCACCTCGCTGCAAGGTAAAATTCATGTTGTCGAGCGCGAGCACGCCCGGATATTGCTTGCTGACACGCAGCAGCTCAAGAAGAGGCGGTTCGCCGGGACATCTTGGTGTATCGGATGCGGACATGGCTTTGGCTCCGAAAAAACGTGCGGGATGCGCGGCCCCGCTCTGTCGGCAATCGCAGGCGCGCGTGCTGGCGGATCACGGGTGGGGACAGCGTGAGGAGGTCTGGATCACGCCATCCCCGGGCGCCGTGTCGTCGATCCGGCGCCGGTCGATCCGTGGAGGGCACCGCGCGGGGTCAGTCCGCCGAGGTCCGTCCATGGATGTCAGTCCGCGCAGACGCGCGCTCGACGCTCGTTCCGCAGCTCAGTCCACGGAGAAGGTGGGCTTGAAGCTGGTCGGGGCGAGCGTCGTCGTCATGTCGAGCGCGTTGACATTGTCTTTTGTCACCACCTGGATGATGGGGCCGACATGCTTGTATTGGAGCTTGCCTTCGACGAGCCGCACGGCCTGGTCGAGCGCGATGCGCCCCTGGATCACCGGGGAATCGGTCGGCGCCGCAAGTACCGAGCCGCGGCGAATATATTGATCGACGCCGGGTGTGTAGTAATAGGCGATCAGCTTGACCTTGTCGGTCAATCCCCTCGCGCGCAGGATCGGGACGGCAGCCTCGACGGTCACAGCCGTTCCGGCGATGTAATTGAGATCCGGGTGGGCCTGGAGCACGTCCTCCACTAGCTTTGCCTGAACCTCCTTGCCGGTGTCTCCATATTTGGTGTCGACGACATCCACCGCCGTGCCTTTCACGGCTTCCATGAAGCCCTTGTTGCCGCTCTCCACCCAGCCTGCTCCGGCTGGGCCCGGCAGCCAGGCGACCTTGACGGCCGGCGAGCCGGCGGGATGCGCCTTAGCCAGGAAACGGCCCGCGGTCGCGCCCATGTCAGCGAACGAAACCAGGGATTTGGCCGCGACATTCGGCGAAGACATGCCGTTGATGACGTCGACGACCGGAATGCCCTTCTTGGTCAGCTCGGCAATGACATTGTTCAGACCATCATAGGAAATGCCTCCAATGATGATGGCCTTCGCCCCGCTGGAGGTGCAGTCCTCGATCTGCGCGATCTGCTTGTTGAGCTCGGTATAGCCGCCGGCTTCAAGCAATTGCACCTTTACGCCCAGGCGGCGTGCTTCGTCGATGATGCCATAATCAACGCCCAGCCAATACGCATCCTTCAGATGCGGAAACGAAACGCAGATTTTGTAGGGAGCATCGGCTTTCGCGAGCGGTGTATATTCCACCTGCTTGCGTGGGCTGCTCATGTCGAACGGCGGATCCCAGATGTCGACCTTGAGCGGAAACCACTCTCCGGCGGAGGATGGCGCCGCCGATGCGAGCAGAGCAAAGGCGCTCGCCACGACGAGGCGATGGGAAAGACGGGTGCAGGCCATGAATATTCTCCCGATGAAAGTCAGATGAGGAATGGGCATGTCCGCGAGGCGCGAGGCAGGGTCGAAGGGCATCGCCTTCTCTCGCAGGCCTGTTCAGAAACGCTCCCGCGACGCCGCCGCGATGGTGCGGCGGGCACAGCAAGGCCCGGCCGGCGGACGGGTGCCCGCCGGGGAAGCCACCGACCTTCCGTCAGATGGAAGGTCGGTAGGGTCGGGCGCGGATCGGCCGATCAGTCGAGGGCGAAGTCGACCGAGAAGTCGTCGCCGACTTTGCGGACGTCCACGGCGAGCGAGGTTCCGCATTCCGAGCAGATGAACTGGTCGTACACGAACCGGTCATCGAGCTTCAGCAGCGGGCCGAGCTCTCGTGCCTTCGGGTTGCGCAGCGGCACGGCATGGCGCCAGTTGGTCTTGAGCTTCCCGATGCCGGTGGAGCAGTGCAGACAGCAGATGATGTCATCCTTTGTCACGCCGATGGTTTCGCCCCAGGTCAATGCGAGGGATGCGCCATCGACTTTCAACGGAGTGGCGAGCTGATCGCGGCCCATGGTGGCCGTTCTCTTGCGGGTGTTACGGATCTGCGCGCGTAACATGTCGGAGGCTTCCGCATCGATCATGCAGGCGTCGTCCAGCACGGCGCCATAGACCTCCCTGGCGACCGCCTTCCCGCAGCGGCCGTCGCGCACGTCGCGGGCGATGAGGTCGTATGGCCGCAGCAGCGGGTCGCCGTAGCCGCCCGGATTCTGGACGACATTGTTGACCACGTCGCCCTCCTTCATGATGAAGGTGCTCTTGGCCGGAAGGTCCTCGAGCGTACCGCCGATGCTGGCCATGTCGGCTGCGGCCTTGCCCTTGGCCATATCCTCCAGCCACGTGCTGCCGCGGGCGATCTGATAGCCGCAGACATTGCCGGGATATCCGCCCTGAATGCCGACGAGATCGGGCAGCGAAACGCCATGGCTGCAGAAGCTGCCCTGCACCTCCGGCACATCGTAGCCGGTGGTGGCGTACTCGATGCCGTTGCCGCCTCGATAGCGCCCGGCCCCGCCGGAGTCGGGAACCTCGCGTCTCCACAGATAGATGATGGGGGATGTCTTCTCGTGCAGCTCCACGTCGTTGAAGCCACCGGAGCCGATCACCAGCGAGCCGCCGGAATCCACACCGTCGCGCCAATTGTGCGCCGGACCGCCCCAGCCGAGGGAGTCCATGAACATGATGGCGAACTGCTCGTCATACTGATTGGTGCCGCCGAACATGGTGAGCAGCCAGGAGCCATCGGGCGGCCCGCAGACATAATCATCGAACTCGCGATTGAACGACATCATATTGCCGACGCACACCGAGGCACACGCCGCGGCGAGGAAGTTTGCGGCGACCGAGCCCGCGGAGATCGGCGCTGGCAGTTCGGCGCTCAGCACCGTCTTCTTGCCGTGGATGATGGTCACCGGCGCCATGAGCCCGGCATTCCAGCCGATTTCCTGCCCGAAAGATCCCATCATCACCGTCCCCACCGCGCCGAGCGTGCCGGTCATGGTCGCATTGCCCATGCCGATGATCGTGGGGTCGGTATCGCTGAAGTCGAAGGTGAGCCCGTCACCTTCCTTCGTCATGGTGCAGGCGATCTTGTAGATGTTGTTCGCATGGCCATCATGGTCGAAATAGGTGACGTGGTTGAACACCCCGTCCGGCAGCTTTCGCAGCATCGCGCGGGTCGCCGTCTCCGTATCGGCGATAAGCTGGTTCGCCACCGATACGAACGCATCCGCCCCATATTGCGCGCACAGTTCGGTGAGGCGCGCCTGGGCGACACGGTGCGCGGAAAGAAACGCGCTGAAATCGCTGCCGAGAAAGAAGGGAATGCGGGAATTGTAGAGGATCACATCCCACATGCCCTGGTTCAGCACGCCCTTTTCCACCAGCCGCTGAAGCGGAATGCGCAGGCCTTCCTCGTAGCAGGTGCGCGCGTCGGGAACCCATCCGCCCGGCGCCGCACCACCGATATCGATCACGTGCGCCTGCGCGCCCGTCCATCCCACAAGCTCGCCGCCGAAGAAGAACGGCGCGACGAACAGGCAGTCATTCTGGTGAACGCCGCAGACGAACGGATCGTTGGTGATGAAGACGTCTCCGGGGTGAATATCGCCCTTGAACTTCTCCAGCACCAATTGAATCTGGACGGTCATCGTGAACATCGGGATCATGTAGAATGTCCCGCAGACCGCGATGTCGCCATTGGCCGTATAGATCGAGAAATTGTAGTCGGACCCGTGAACGACCGGCGATCCTGAGGCATGCACGAGCGTGCTCGACCCTTCCTCATTGATCGACCAGAGCCGATGCCGGATCACCTCGAACAGAATGGGGTCGACCTTGCTGGTCGCTCCGGGCTCCTGGCGATTGTTGCTGGTCTTGAGGTTGAAGGGCGGGTGCTTGGCTTTAACGCTCACATCCATGGCGCTTATCCTCAGTTTGTCTTGATGATGATGTTCAGGAAGCGGTCGACCGAGGCCTTCTGCGCCGGCCCGATGACCATCGTCGTGTCGTCCAGCTCGACGATGGCCGGGCCGCTGATCTCTCCGCCCGCCTTCACGGCGCGCTCGTCGTAGATTGCCGCGTCGTACCAGGTGCCGGCCTCGTAGAGCCGGCGCGAGCCGGTCGGCGTCATGCTGCTGTCGGCCTCGGCGACTTCGCCGCTTTGCTCGACCCGGTTGAGCTTCGATACCGCCACCAGCCGGAAGGCCGACATGTCGATGCCCGCGGTGCGAAAACTCGAGCCGCTGCCGAACCGGGCCTCATAGGATTCGATGAAGTGCTCGACGAGCGCATCCACGTCCGGGTCGGCGAGCGGGAAAGTCGAGAGATCAACCGAGAGATCGAAGATCTGAGGGCGAAAGCGCATGTCGACATAGCGCTCGAAACGGACGCTCTCGATGAGAATGCCCTGCGCTTCCAGTTCCCCCATGGCGTCGGACTGCAACTGCTCGAAGATGCTGTTGATGTCGCCGGCCTTGATGAAGGTGGAGAACTTGTCCGAACCCGGCGGCGAGATCAGGGATTGCGAGGTTTCCCGCGTCACCACCAGGTCGGAGATCAGGATGCCGTGGGCCGACAGCACCGAAGCGGTGCGCGGGACGATGACGCATTTCACCCCGAGGTCCGCACCATAGCTGTAGGCGTGGGTCGGACCCGCGCCGCCGAAAGCCACCAGCACGAAGTCGCGTGGATCGTAGCCGCGATGCACCGTCGCCTGGCGCACCAGGTCGGCCATGTGGCTGTCGACGATGCGCTTGATGCCGGACGCCGCCTCCTCCACGGAGATGCCGAGCGGCTTGGCGATCTTCTCCTCGATCGCTTTTCGCGCGAGATCTGCCTTGAGCTTCATCCGGCCGCCGAGGAAATTATCGGGATTGACGACGCCGAGGACAACATCGGCGTCGGTCACTGTCGGATCGGTGCCGCCGGCGCCGTAGCATACCGGGCCGGGAACCGCGCCGGCGCTCTCTGGCCCCACGCGCAGGCGCCCGTTTTCCACAAAGGCGATGCTGCCGCCGCCCGCGCCGATGGTGTCCACCGTCACCGAGGGCACAGCCAGCGGCTGGCGTTCCATGAAGGTCTCGCGCTGGATCAGCGGTCGGCCATCCACGATCAGGCCGACATCGAAGCTGGTGCCGCCCATGTCGGTGGAGATCACATTGCCGCTGCCGACCATTTGGCCGACGAGCTGGGCGCCAACGACGCCGCCCACCGGACCCGACAGCAGAATGCCGACCGCTTCGTCCGCCGCCTTCCCGGCGGCCATGACACCGCCGTTGGAACGCATGAGCAGAGGCTCACGCGGCAGGCCGCTGCCGCGCATCGAGGTGTCGAGGGACGTCATCGCCTTCTTGACCTTGGGTCCCAGGAAGGCGTTGAGCACGGCAGTCTGCGATCGCGCGTATTCGCCGAGGCGCGGAAGGATGTCGCTGGACAGCGTTACGAACATGTCCGGCGCCTCTTCGAGGATAATCTCCTTGATACGCTGTTCGTGCTTGGGGAATTTGAAGGACCACAGAAGGGAGACGGCGATCGCTTCCGCACCCGCCGCGATCAGGCTCTTCACAGCGAGGCGCGCAGCCACCTCGTCCAGAGCAAGGATGGCATCTCCCTTGTAGTCGACCCGTTCCGGCACTTCACGGACCATCGTGCGATCCAGAAACGGCGTCGGCTTGGTGAGCTTGCGAAAATTCTTGCGGGCGGCCTCATCCAGCCCGGTGGACTTGTAGGCCTTCATGATGAAGAGGGTGTCGCCGAACCCCTGGGTGTGGATGGCGCCGACCCGGGCGCCATTGCGCGTCAACACCGAGTTCGTGGCGATGGTTGTCCCGTGCGAGAACAGGCGGGTCTTGCCGAGGAAATCCCCGAGGCCCATCTGCCGGGCTTCGGCCGCGAGTTCGAATGTCGCGAGAACCCCCTTCACCGGATCGCTTGGCACCGTGCTGGATTTGTAGCGCGTCAGCACTCCATCGCCATCGAGCACGGTCGTATCCGTGAAGGTACCGCCGATGTCTGACGAAGCATAAAAATGTTGCATGCGTTTAGCTCCTCAACGCAAAACCGACCCGCATAACGGGCTATTGGACGCACTGACATTCGGCGGTCACGATTGGCAGAAGGCGACCGATCGAACTAATCATCCGCGTAAGCAATTTGCGATATTGATGATATTCGAGAGAAACTTTTTTTCCAATGAGGGTGTGTGCGCATATTTTTTGCGGCGCTTCTTGCGGGCCTGCGCATTGAGGAGCATGGGCTATTCCTCGGCCACACCGCTGCGATCGACCGCTGCGCGACGCGCGCAACGACGCCCAATTCCAAAAATTAATTCAATATTTAAAATTAGTTAGATCAAGACAGCAGAAATCTCTGGTGCCCGCACCCCAGGGTCCGGGAGGGCTTCGCATAAAGCGTGCGGCCCATATGGAGGAGAAATCCTCGCGCCCGTTTGGCGCATCCATGCGTAGATTGTGAGCACGCGCATTGGAGGACGTGATTATATAATCAGCATACCCAATATCTAAACGATCGCGCTTATGACGTGGATCAAATCGTTTATTTGATTCTACCCATACCGCCGGCCGAGGCCGAAACCCCGCACGGCTCGACCGGTCTGAAACCAGCCGCACGCATGGCGCGGCAAGGGTGTGCACCGGATCTTCAAGTAAATATTGCAGGGGGAGAAAAGGCGGGCCGGCTCCTATTTATCGCCGGCAGGGTGCCTCAGAGTGCCGGCGATCAAGGCCGTTTGAGCAGCGCCACCGCGCGAGATCAGCGCCGCGGCTCCCGACGCCCGGTCCAGCCGCACCGACATCGCGCCGGAGCCAGTCTGGATGTGAGAGCCATTGAATGGCTATCGCCAACCTTCAAAGTTCAAACTGAGACGCGCCGCGGGCCCACCCCACCTGCGGCGCGATCGTCGCGGCAGGTGAAGCCCACGCGGCTCGCGAGGCCGCGTTGGCGCTTAATGGAGCGGGGCGGGCTGCGCGTCGTCCTTGTCGTGGAGCGCGAAGCGATCGACCATGGTCGCGCTCGCTTCATTGAGGCCGAGCACCGTGACCTGCGCGCCCGTCTGCCGGAATTTCATCACCGCCTTGTCGAGGGCGCCGATGGACGTGATGTCCCAGAAATGGGCGTGGGTGAGATCGATGATGACCTCGGCCGGCTTCTCCTCGAAATCAAAGCCGCGCAGGAACACTTCGGAGGAGGCAAAGAAGATCTGCCCCAGGACGGTGTAGGTGATGCGCGCGCCCTCCTGCGTCCGGGTCACCGACACCATGCGCGCCACCTTGCCGGCGAAAAACACGCCGGACAGCAGCACCCCCACCAGCACCCCCTTGGCGAGATCGTGGGTGCCGACCACGGTCGCCACCGTCGCCAGCATCACCACGGAGGAGGGCATGGGATTGCTGCGCAGGTCGAGGATCGAGCGCCACGAGAAGGTGCCGATGGAGACCATGATCATCACCGCCACCAGCGCCGCCATGGGAATAATGCGCACCAGATCGTCCAGCACCAGGATCAGGAACAGCAGGAACGCCCCCGCCACGAAGGTGGAGAGCCGCCCGCGCCCGCCGGAGGTGACGTTGATCACCGACTGGCCGATCATGGCGCAACCGCCCATGCCGCCGATGAGCGCGGAGGCGATGTTGCTCGCCCCCTGGCCCACGCATTCCTGGCTCTTATTGCTCAAGGTATCGGTCATATCGTCGACGATCTGCGCCGTGAGCAGGGATTCCAGCAGGCCGACGGCGGCGAGCGTCGCCGAATAGGGGAAGATGATCTTCAGCGTGTCGAAGGTCAGCGGCACGTCGGGCAGCAGGAAGGCCGGGAAGCTGGAGGGCAGAGCGCCGAGATCGCCCACGGTCCGCAGATCCATGCCCGACCACCAGGCAAAGCCCGTCAGCACCGCAATGGACACCAGCGGCGAGGGCACGGCCTTGGTCAGATACGGAAACAGATAGATGATGGCGAGGCCAGCAGCGACCATCGCATAGGTCTGAACCGGCACCCCGATCAGTTCCGGCAATTGCGCCATGAAGATCAGGATGGCGAGCGCATTGACGAAGCCGGTGATGACCGAGCGCGAGACGAAGCGCATGATCCGGCCGAGCTTCAGCAAGCCGGCGACGATCTGCAAAAACCCCATGAGGATGGTGGCGGCGAACAGATATTGCAGGCCGTGGTCGCGCACCAGGCTGACCATGACCACCGCCGTCGCCGCCGTTGCCGCCGAGATCATGCCGGGCCGGCCGCCGAGGAAAGCGGAGACGCAGGCGATGGCGAAGGAGGCATAGAGCCCCACCTTGGGGTCCACCCCGGCGATCACGGAAAATCCGATCGCCTCGGGGATCAGCGCCAGGGCGACGACAATGCCGGCGAGCACATCGCCGCGGATGTTGGAGAACCATTCACGGAAATAGGGAAGACGGGTGATCATATGAGGCATTCCGCAATAGACGTCCGCCCGCACGAATAAGGCGGGGCGGGACAGCACTGTCATTTGCGTTGTCCGGCGGGTCGGCGGCCGGAAGAGCCACCCGGAGTCACACCGGGTCCTGATGATGATCCCTGCTATCGCCCTTTTTGCCGCAACGCAACATCAAACTGTGTGCGCTGCCACCGCGGGCCATTCGCTTTGGCTTTCGGGCGTCACGCCGCCCGCGCTATACCAGCGGGCCGGCGGTCCGCGGGATCGCCCTTCCGACAGACGGCTGCTGCCATGACATACGAATTGACCACCCTCACCATTGCCCCCGGGCGCATGAATGATGCGCTCGCCCTTTTGCCGGAGCGCGTGCCCGCCGATCTCATCGGCGCCTGGGGCACGGAGTTCGGGCAGGTCAATGACGTTCTGCTGCTGCGGCGCAGGACTGACGATGCGGCATCCTCCACGGCGAAACCGGATACCGGCTGGCTCGGCGATATGGGCGAATGGACCACGCATGTGGCAAGCGAGAGCTATCGGCTCATGCCCTTCAGCCCGGTGCCGGAGCCCGGCGCGTATGGGCCGCTGCACGAGATGCGCCGCTACAGCTTCCGCCCTTCCGCCCTCGATGAATTGCTGGACACCTGGGGCCAGTTCGCCCCGCGCCGCCTGGCCATGTCGCCCGGCCTTCTCATGATGCACAGCGTGGACGGTGACCCGCTCACGGTCATCCATATGTGGGCCTATCAGAGCCTGGATCAGCGCGCCGCGCTGCGGGCGCAGGCGATCGCGGGTGGCATCTGGCCGGCGCCGGGCGGCGCGCGGCGGTGGCTGAGCCAGGAAAATTCGCTGCTCACCCCCCTGCCCTTCTCGCCGCTGAACTGAGCGGCGGCATTTGCCGGCGGCGGCGGGATTGCCATGCCATCTGCGCTCTTCCCCCCGCGCGCCAAATGGCCTAAGCGCGCAGCAGATTTTCCCCAAGGTTCCGCGCGCGCATGATCCGTATCGATTCCATCGGCAAACAGAACGGCAAGCAGATCGTCTTCATCGAGGCGTCTGCGACCCTCCTCAAGGGCGAGAAGATCGGCCTCGTCGGCCCCAATGGCGCTGGCAAGACCACCTTGTTCCGGCTCATCAACGGCGAGGAGACGCCGGACGAGGGGCAGGTCTCGGTCGATCGCGGCACCGCCATCGGCTATTTCAGCCAGGATGTGGGCGATATGGCCGGCCGGCCGGTGCTGGCCGAGGTGATGGACGGCGTCGGCCCGGTCAGCGCCATCGCGGCCGAACTGCGCGCGCTGGAAGCCGCCATGGTCGATCCCGACCGGGCCGATGAGATGGACGCCGTCATCGCGCGCTACGGCGAGGTGCAGGCGCGGTTCGAGGAACTGGACGGCTATGCGCTGGAGGGCCGCGCCAGCGAGGTGCTGGCGGGTCTCGGCTTCTCGCAGGAGATGATGGAGGGCGACGTGGGCCGCCTCTCGGGCGGCTGGAAGATGCGCGTAGCGCTCGCCCGCATCCTGCTCATGCGGCCCGAGGTGATGCTGCTGGACGAGCCGAGCAACCATCTCGACATCGAGAGCCTGATCTGGCTGGAAGCCTTCCTCAAGGGCTTCGAGGGCGCCTTGATGATGACCTCCCATGATCGCGCCTTCATGAACCGCATCGTCAACAAGGTGGTGGAGATCGACGGTGGCGCGCTCACCACCTATTCCGGCGATTATGAATTCTATGCCCAGCAGCGCGCCCAGAGCGAGAAGCAGCAGCAGGCGCAGTTCGAGCGCCAGCAGGCCATGCTGGCCAAGGAGATCGCCTTCATCGAACGGTTCAAGGCCCGCGCCTCCCATGCCGCTCAGGTGCAGAGCCGGGTGAAGAAGCTCGACAAGATCGAGCGCGTGGAGCCGCCCCGCCGGCGCCAGACCGTGGCGTTCGAATTCCTGCCGGCGCCGCGCTCCGGTGAGGATGTGGTCAGCCTCAAGAATGTCCACAAGAGCTATGGCGCGCGCCGCATCTATGAGGGGCTGGACTTCCATGTGCGCCGGCGCGAGCGCTGGGCGGTGATGGGCATCAACGGGGCCGGCAAGTCGACCCTGCTGAAGCTGGCCACCGGCACCACGGAGCCGGACAGCGGCACGGTCGTGCGCGGCGGCAGCGTGAAGATGGGCTATTTCGCCCAGCATGCGATGGATGTGCTGGAAGGCGAGCGCACCGTGTTCGAGACCCTGGAGGATGCCTTCCCGCAGGCCGGCCAGGGCGCGTTGCGCACGCTGGCCGGTTGCTTCGGCTTCTCCGGCGACGATGTGGAAAAACGGTGCCGGGTGCTCTCCGGCGGCGAGAAGGCGCGCCTTGTGATGGCCAAAATGCTCTTCGATCCGCCGAACTTCCTGGTGCTGGACGAGCCCACCAACCATCTCGACATCGCCACCAAGGAAATGCTCGTCGCCGCCTTGGCGAATTACGAGGGGACCATGCTGTTCGTCTCGCATGATCGGCATTTCCTCGCCGCCCTGTCGAACCGGGTGCTGGAACTGACGCCGGACGGCATCCACCAATATGGCGGCGGCTATACCGAATATGTCGCCCGCACCGGCCAGGAAGCCCCCGGCCTGCGGCACTGATCCGCCGCGGGGTGTTCATGCCGACGGCCCCGGTCTTCGACCAGGGCCGAGCTGGCCTCGCTCAGGCGCCGCGCGGGATCTTCGTGCCGACGGCCATGGTCTTCGACCAAGGCCGAGCAGGCTTCGCTCAGGCGCCGCGCGGGCTGTTCGTGCCGACGGCCCCGGTCTTCGACCAAGGCCGAGCAGGCCTCGCTCAGGCGCCGCGCGGGCTTCGGGGGCCCGCGTGCGTGGAGCCGAGGTCATGCACCCGCGCGGAGGGGACCACCTGCCGGGCGAGGTCGCACAGATGGCGATGGTGGGTGAGATAGATCACCTGCCCCACCTCGCCCATCCGGGCGAACAGGCGAAACACCTCCTGCGAACGCGGCTCGTCGAAGGTTTCCATGATGTCATCGGCGATGAAGGGCACCGAGGGTCGCGCGGCCGCGAACTCCTCATAGCCCGCAAGCCGCAGCGCCAGGTAAAGCTGGAACCGCGTGCCCTTGGACATGTCGGCGGCAAGCTTGGAGCCGCCGTTGCGCGCAAGGCCGATGAGCGTCTCGCGGTCCTTGTCGGGGCGGGTGGCGAGGCCGGAATAGGCCTCGCGCGTCATCAGGCGAAACGCCTGCGAGGCCCGGTTCATCATCGCGCTGCGATGCTTTTCGCGATAGGCGCGCAGCGCCTGCGCGGCCATGAGCCCGCCGGTCTTCAGGCGCAGAAAGCGCAGCGCCTGATCCTCGATGTCCAGCAGCACGGTGCGCCGCTCGCCCTCTAGCCGCGCCACCGCATCGTCGCCGCCGATGGCGTTGAGGCGGTCCGATGCGCGCGACCGCTCGGCGAACAGCTCCTTCACCCGTTCGTCGAGATCCGCGAGCCGGCCGGAAAGCTCGGCGTTTTCGCGCGCCAGCGCCGCAAGATCGAGATCGGCGAGGCGCTCCAGCGCCGCTTCGCGTGAAGGCGCCTGCATCTCGGCAACCATCTGCATCGCGAGCCGCTGGCCCTCGCCCTCCAGGCGGTCGCGCGCGGCGCATTGCTCCAGAACGTGCCGGGCCGCCATCAGGTCGCTCACATTGAGGAAAGCGAGCAGCTCGCTCTTGCGGGCCTCATGCAGGGCAAGGTCGTGGGTGAGTGCCGCGCGATCCTCGGCGAGGGTGGCCAGTTCCCCTTCCTTCTCGCCCCGGCGCTGGAGCGCTTGCTTGGCATGCTGATGGCGCTCCGCCAGCGCCCGCGCCGAGGCCAGCACCGCGTCCGGGTCGAGACGTTCGCCAAGCTCTGAAAACACCGCCTCGGCCTCGGCGACATAGCTTTGCCGGTCGCGCTCCATGGCATCGATGCGGTGCCGCATGTCGGTGTGCTCGCGCAGTTCGGCCGTGAGATCGCCGAGCACGTCGAGAATGGCGCGGACCGCGACCGGATCGGCGGCGCGATCGCAAAACCAGGTGCCGACGAGCGCCGCTGTCCATTTGCCCTGCCAGGCCGCCATGGCGGCGGCCGCATCGTCCGCCGCGCGTTTGCGGATCGCATGGGCGCGCTCCTGTTCACGAATGGCTCCATCGGCGGCGTCCCGAGCCTTCTGGCGGTCGGCAACCTGCGCAAGGACGCTGTCCCCAAGCTCCGTCAGCGCCCCCAGTGAAAGCCCCTGCGTCGCCGCACCGAAGGCGGCGAGCGCCTCGGCAAGAGCGCTGCGGGCCTGCTCGGCTTCGGCCTCGGCGCTCGCGGCGGCATCGCGGCTGATGCGCAAAGCCTCATAAGCGGCAAGGGCCGTCTCGCGATCCTTCGTCCAGCGCTCGATCCGCGCCAGCCAGAGCGCGAGCGGCGCATCGGCCGCCAAATCGAGCCCGACCGGCATCTCCCGACGCACCTGCGCCCGCAAATCGGCAAGCGCGCGCGCGACCTCGTCCAAGAGATCCTGCTGCCGGTCTCCCTGCGCCTGCGTCAAGGCGATGGCTGCCGAAAGGCTGCGCATGTCGGCGACATCGTTCGCCTGCGCGAGGCGGGCGTCGGCGAGCGCATCGGCCGCGCGCATCTGCCCCTCGAAGGCCAGCGCGCTCTCGCGATCCAGCGCGGCGAGATGCTGCGTCCAGGCGGCTTCGCGCGCGGCGCGCAGGGCCGCCGCGCTGGCGTCGTCGAGGGATCCCGCCGCCACCTGGAGCGTGCCAAGGCCAACCTCCTGCTCGCGAAGCTGGGTGGCAAGTTCGCGCAGGCGCACGTCATGGGTCGCGCGGCGGGTTTCGAGCGCGGACAGGGCGCCGCGCCATTGTTCGATCTGCCGCCCGTCGGGCACGCAAAGGGCCCGCAGCGCGGGGCCATCGCCCGCCCAGGGGGCAAGGGCGGCGCAGGCGTCCGCAAACAGGCGCTCGGCCTGCGGCAGGTCGCGCGCGGCGAGGCGCAGGCCCGCCGACAGATCGCTTTGCCGCACCCGCATGACGATCTCGCGCACGGCGGCGACCCGGCCGGCATCCGCATCGCCGCCATCAAGGCGCCTGCGATCCGCACGCGCCTGCTCCAGCGCGAGGATGGCGGCGTTAAGTTCGGCGCGGCAGGCGTCCGCGTCGGCGGCGACGCCGGACCGCTGCTCGATCAAATCGCGCAGCGTGCCGACCACAGGCGCCGGAACCAGCAGGCGTTCGCCCTCCGCCTCATCCTCCCGGCCGAGGGCGCGCAGAAGCGTGCCGATGCGTCCCTGGAGCACGGCCAAGGTCGCGCGGCGCTTGGGCAGATGATCCAGCGCCCCGAGATAGGGAACCGAGGCCGCCGCAAGCTGCTCCAGCCGTTCGCCCAGCGCCAGGAGGCGTGGGTCTGGAACGAGGCCGGCGATCTCGCCGCGCAGTTGCTGTTCGCGCGCGTCGAGGCTGCTCCATTGGGTCTGAAGCCGCGTGTCGTCCACCATCAGTGCGGGAAGCTCCCCGGCCCACTGGGCGGGCGGGCGCGGCAGATGGGCAAGGGCGGCACGCGCCGCGTCCGCCTGCCGCCAGGCATCGGCAAGGGGGGCGGCGCGCAGCACCCGGCCAAGCTCATCCTGCCGTGTCCGCGCGGCGGCGCGCTCCTTGTTCGCCGCATCATAAGCCTGTTCGGCCTGCCCCAGCGCCGCCACCAGGGCGGCATGGGCGGAGGCCTGCACGTCAATCTGCTCGCGCTGGGCCTTCAGCTCGGCGAGCCGTCGCTTGAGGCCGGCGATCTCGGTGGTGCTGGCGCGCTTGCGGAAGATTTGATCGGCCTCGGCGGCGATCCCCTCCAAGGTCCGGCTCAGGTCGGCAAGGCCGGCGCTGGCGGAAAACAGCAGTTCGCCAAGATCGCCCTTGCTTTCGAGAATGGCATTGCCACCCTCTTCAAGGGTCTGGTCGTCGAGCGAGAACATCAGGCGATAGGCCTCGCGGCTCAGCCCGGCCAACGGCACGCTGAGCAGGGCTTCGTTCACGGCGTGGCCGTTTCCGTCGCGCAGGGAAGAGCTGCGTTGCTTCACCCGCTTCAGCTCATGCAGGCCATCGCCAAATTCCAGCGTGGCGCCGATTTCCATGGCACTATAGGGGTGCAGGAAATTGTAGCGGCTGCGCTCCTCGATGCCGAACAACAGGTCGAGATAGGCGGAGAGGGCGGTGGATTTCCCCGCCTCGTTCAGCCCGTAGACGATGTGCAGGTCCGGCACGCCCTCGGTGCGCGCACCAAAATCGATGGCATGGTCGGTGAACTTGCCATAGCGGGTGAGGTCAAGCCGGCGCAGGCGCATCAGTCGGCTCCACCCTCGCGCGGCGTGAGGCGGGCGAGGACATCCGCCCGGCCCTCGCTGAGCAGCCGGTCGAGAAAGGCATCGAACGCGACCGCGCTGTCGCCACTGAAGCCGCGCGCCTCGGGGGGCAGGTCGTCCCGCACCGTTTCCACCAGCTCGCGCACGCTCTGCCGCATGCCGAGCTGATCGCCCTCCTCCGCCGCCATCAATTCACCAAGCTCAAACACCGGGTCGGCGGAGCGCTGCGCCGCCTCGGCGCTCGGCGCATGGGTGGCCAGCTCGATCTTGTCGATCCACGTGCGGCCGAGACCGGCGGCGCGCTGTTCCACCTCGGTCAGCAGCAGGTCGCGATCCCGGCGCAGGCGCCAGGACAAAGGCGTTTCCCCCGTAAGCATCAGCCGGCCCACCAGATGCTCGGATGTCGTGCGGGCGCGCTGCGCCGCCACCGCGCCCTCGATCTGCGCGATAGCCTCGCGCCAGGAGGACGCGCCGGACAGGTCCACGGGAATGCGCTCGAACTGCGCGATGCTGGTCACCCGCTCCTCCACCAGCAGGGTTCGATCATCGCGCACCGTGACCAGGGACACGCTCTTGGGGCCGGCCTCGTTGATGTCGCGCCCCTGCGGCATGCCGGGCATGATCACCGCGCGGTCGCCGGCGTGCTTTGTGCGCGCATGAATATGGCCGAGCGCCCAATAATCGAACCCCCAGCCGTGCAGGTCCGAAACCGCACAGGGGGCATAAATGTCATGGCCCGGCGCGCCGGCAAGGCTGGTGTGGAGAATGCCGATATTGACCGCGTCGGGGGTCGGGCGCTTGAATTTGGGCAGCAGGCTTTCCGGCGCCTGCGGCTTGGCGAAGCTCAAGCCGTGGACCACGATGTCGAGCGCGCCGGAGCGCAGCTCCACCGCATCCGCGCGGGCGCCGAACACCCTGACCGAGGGCGGCAGGATCAGCTCCTGGGTGATCCGCGACAGCGCATCATGATTGCCGCGCACCTTGAAGACGCCGATCCCCGCCCGATGCAGGCGCTCCATCTGGCTGGCCAGGAAGCGCGCGGTCTTCATGGAGGTCTGGTCGCCGTCATAAAGATCGCCGGCGATGATGAGCGCATCCACCTGTTCCTCAAGGCACAGGTCGACGATGGCGACCAGCGCCCGGCGCGTTGCGTCGCCGACCAGTTCGGCCAGCTCGCGATTGCGCAGGGCGAGGGAGCGCAGCGGCGAATCGAGGTGAATGTCGGCGGTGTGGACGAAGCGGAAAGCCATGGCGGCAAACTAGCTGACCCGCCCCGCCGCTGCCCAGCCTTTCCGCGACCCGCGCAGCTTTGCCGCCCCGCTCAGCCGCCTTAGCGGAACCGCGCGACCGCTTGGGCGATGGCGGTGAGCTTCTCCTGCGCCGAGCCGGTGCAGCAGATCGGGTTGTCGGCGAAGGTGGCGAAGCCGCAATCGGGGTGCAGCAGCACGCGTTCGCGGCCGAACAGATCGATGGCATGGGCGATGCGGGCCGCCACCTCGTCCACGCCCTCGGCGTGCGGGTCCTTCTGATTGACTACCCCGACGCCGATCCGCGCCTCCTGCGGCAGGGCTTGAAGAATCTCCATCTCCCCGGCGCGCGGGGTGCACATTTCCAGGAGATAGGCGCCCACCTTCACCTGCGCCAAGGTCTCGACCAGCGGAGCATAGCTGCCGGCGAGCGCAACGCTTTCATCCGGGGTCCAATTGCCCCGGCACACATGCAAAGCGGTGCGATGGCGCGGGGCGCCCTCCAGTACCGCATTGAGCAGGTCGCGGGCAAAGCCGAGTTCATGCTCCGGCGCGAGCGATTCCGAAAGCGCGCCGCACATGAAGCTGCGCTTGTTCTTCGCCCCGGAGAACACAACCTCGGACAGCACCGGCTCGTCGAACTGCACCAGCGCCGCGCCGGCATCCATCAGCTCGGCCAATTCCTCGCGCAGCACCCGCACGATGTCCTCGGCGAGCGCCTCGCGGGTGTCATAGGCGCGGTCGGAAATGCATTCCATCCACATGGTGCGGGTGAGCAGATAGGGGCCGGGCAAGGCCACCTTCACCGGCTTGGCGGTGACGCCGCGCGCGAAATCCACCTCATGGGCCACCAGCGGGCGCGAGCGCGTAAGCTTGCCGAACACCGCCGGATGGCGCACGTCCCCGGCCGGAATGTCGAGCGCGCGCAATTCCGCCTGGAACTCCTCGGGATCGTCGACCAGCGGCAGCAGGTCGGTGAGCGGGATGAGCTGGCAATTGTCGAGCCGGCTCGCGACGAAGCTCGCATAGCTGTCGCGCCGCTGCTCGCCGTCGGTCACGATGTCGACGCCCGCCTTCTCCTGCGCGGCGATGGCGAGGCGCACCGCATCATCGGCGGTCTCCTGGAACGCGGCCTCGGACAGCCGGCCTTCCACATAAGCGTGCATCGCCTCGATCATCCAGCGCGGGCGGGGCCAGGAGCCGATGCCGGTCACGGCCAAAGGCGGGATGGCCGGCGGCCCCACCGGAACGCGCGTGCGTGCCGGCACGGCGGGGATAGGAGCCGCCATGGGCGCGGCGGCCGGCGGGGCGGGCGCGCGTTCGGCGAGCGTGCCCTTGCACACCAGGAACGAGCGCTGGCGCTCCACCTTGGTGAAGGACACCAGCTCGTTCCCGGTGAGCCGGCACCAAGCCGGCAAATCCTCGTCCACCGAGATTTCCGAGGACAGGATTTCCAGCAGCCCGCCGCGCGGCAGCGGATCGATATGCCGGCGGATCAGCAACAGCAGCCCGTTGCCGCAATCGAGATCGCCGCCGTCGAAGGAGACGTCCGGGCGATGGATCTGGCTTTCGCCGCCTAAGGTCATGACGCGATCCTCAACTGATGGGCCGGCAGGGCGCTCACGCCTTGCGGCGCCGGCCGACTTCGTAACCGACCGCCCCCGCGCCGATGGCGAGGATGCCGACGGCGATTGCGAGCGCAGGCGAGATGCCGGCTTCGACGATGTGCGGCTGCGGTGCCGCAGACGCGGCGGCGGGAGGGGCGGCGGGGAGCGCGGCCGCCGCCTGGGTCTTCTGGTCGGCGGGCAATGCGGCGGTCTCCAGCCGGGCGGCGGTGGCGTAGGAGCGGGCGAGCATGGCGCGCCCCACATCCTTCAGGATCGCCTGTCCGGCCACCCGCCCCTGCCCGAGCACCAGATCGACATTGGCGACCTGCGGCCCGCCAAGATTGATCGAGCGGTTGCCTTGGGCGTCTTCCACATGCCAGGCGGTGACGGCATCGCCCGCGACCTGGTCCACCGCGATCTTGAAATAGCCCTCGGGGCCATCCACCGAGGTGCCGGGCTTCAGCCGGATCTCGCTCTTGTTGACCAGCAGGAAGCCGAAATTGTGCCCGGTGGGGCAGCCCACCGGATAGACCGCGAAGCGCGGATCGCGGGCGTAATCGGTGCCGTAGGAAAGGCTGAACGCCTTGCCGTAGACCTTCAGATTGGCCTTGCCGCCCTCGAAGGCAGTGGGCCAGGGCGAGAGGAAGGCCACCATGTCGCCGTCCTCGAACACCAGCGCCTTGCGGGCGGTGGTATCCTCGATCAGCAGGTCCGCCTTGACCGGGCCGAGGGTCTTCGATCCCTTGACCGCGCCGCCCTCCAGCAGCTCCAGTGTCACCGTGCCGGCGGCAGCGTCCACCGCCGCCACCCGCACCGTGCGATTGCCCACCGGCCAGCTCTCGCCGGCCCCGGCAAGGCCGGCGAACACCTTGTCCTCGGCGAGGAGAATGCGGTCCATGCGGACGCCGGAAATCCAGTCGAACACCAGCTTCTGCCCGGAGATTTCGCGCGCCTGCCCCTGGTTGTAGAGCTGCGCGAAGCGATTGCCCCACCAGGAGGTCTCGGTGCCCGACAGTTCCGGCGCGCCGAACGCCCATTCCCAGTCGGTGCCGGCGATGGTGCGCACGTGCAGCGAATGGTTGGCCATCTTCTCATGGCCGACGGTTGCGTAATAATTATAGACCTGCCCGCCCACCACCACGCTGCCGCCGGCCGGGATGGTGACGTTCTCCTTCACCTCGATCGTCATGTCGTAGTCGACATAGGTGGGCAGGCGGCCGAGCACCGGCACCTGCTCGCCGCGCAGCGCCACCTCGCCGCCCCAGGTGTCCTCCATGAAGGCCAAGCCACCGGGCGGGATCACCACCTCGCCGTTCTCGACCCGGCTCTTGCGAATGAAGACCGCGTCGTATTTCAGCGGCTTGCGGCCGAAATCGTCGGTCACGGCGCGGCCCTGCGGCAGGCCGGGAAGGCCGGGCACATAGGCCGGGTTCACGCCGCGCTCGGAGGGCAGCGAGAAGGGCGGCGGCGCGATTTCGCCGCTGGCGATGGGGTGGGCGAGCGGCCAGCCCGGCTTGGCCGGCGTCAAGACGGTCGAATAATCGGCCGCGAGCGCGGGACCGGCGAGCAGCGCGGCGGAAGCGAAGGCGATCAGGACCTGTTTCACGGGCGTTCTCCCTTCAGGCGTTGGCCTGCGGCTCGCAGGTGGAAACGGCGCGGGCGCCGGGCAGCGGGCAGGCAGTGGCGCGGCGTGACAGGAACAAGGTGCCCCAGCCGGTCAGCAGCAGCGTGTTGAGGAACAAGAGCCATTTCGGCACGCCGACCAGGAAGCTGCCGGCGATGCCGATGCCCACCACTGAGAGCGCGGGGGCGAGGCAGCCGATGCACAGGGCCGAGACGGCGAGCAGGCCGCCCCCGGCGGCAAGGCCGGCCGCCCCGGCCCCACCGCGCCGCCCCACCCGCAGGGCGAAGGCGGCGAAGGCGGCGGCAAGGCCAAGGGTGGCGGCGGTGAAATATTCCTGCTTGCGCTGGAAACTGACGAGGAAAGCTTGCGACCGCTCATAGGTGAGCGTGCCCTGCGACACGTATTCCTCTGGCAGGAAGCCGCATTCCTCGGCCGCCTGCGCGCTCGCCGGCATCTTGAACAACGCGAACGAGACGCCGACATAGCCGAGCGCCGCGACGAGGAACACGGCCAGCATCATCCGGATCGGGATCATCGTCACGGCCTCCCGGTTTCGCTCAGTAGCTGATGGAAGGCGCGCCTTCGCTCATGAATTCGACGAGCTTGGCGCCGCCGACGATCTTCGCCCCGTCCACCAGGGCCGCCTCATCGAGCGCGCGCTTCTTGAAGCACGGCGAGCACACATAGATGGTGCCGCCGGCCGCCGCGAAATTGGTCATCAGCTCCTTCAAGGAGGCGAAGCCCTCCTCATGGATGTCGTCGGCATAGCCCTTCTGCGACAGCCGCGTGCCCTCGATGGAGAGGAACACCACGGTCTCCTTGTCGGAGGCCACGGCGGCATTGGCGATGACGAAGCCGACCGTCGCCTTGTCGGTGTCGTTCTTGGCGCAGCTGATGGAAATGACGAACTTGCCGGGCATGCGGGCTCACTCCTTGGGTTGGGTTCAGCTCCAGTCCAGCCGCGACCGGATCAGGAAGCTGTGGGTCTGCGGATCGTGGCGGATCAATTCGTTGCGGGTCATGCGGCACCAGGCGGGCAGGTCCTCCGGCGCGCCGGTATCGTGGGCGATCACCTCCAGCACGCGGCCGGGCATGGCTTTGAGGCGGATGCGCAGCAGCATCACCAGTTCGCCGCAGCCCATGTGGCCGGCGTCCCAGCTCTCCACCGCCTCGTGCGCTGCGTTCCCGCCCATGCGTCGTCCTCACGCAACGGCCTGCGAACGGCGTTAGGCCGCCGTTTCCGGCCGATGCACCTAGGGATTGGGAAGAGGAGCGGTGTCCGGTCGTCGACGCCCTGCGGATTTCACGGCAGGAGCCAGCCCTCACGGGGCATAGCGTTGCGGAACGAGACCACTCGACAGGGAAGGTAACAGGGCGCCGAGCGCCGTCAAGGCCCTTGGAGGCGGCACGCGCATCCCTGGTTCCGTCGCACGGCCGGCGGGCAGCGTCTGCGGCGGTGGGAACGCCGGTGCGGGGAGGAGCTGCGCGTGCGGTGCGGTTGAACCCGCGGTGGGAATCGATATGAGTGCCGCCATGAGCCTTTCCCCTACCGCCCCGGCACGGTTGCCGCGATGACCGCGCCCGCCAAGGTGTCCATCGATCTCGGCACCCGCGCAGGCGGGGGCACGGCTGTGCTGGACCTTGAGGAATTGCTGGCCACCCGCCTGCTGGTGCAAGGCAATTCCGGCTCCGGCAAATCCCATCTCCTGCGCCGTCTGCTGGAACAGAGCGCGCCCTGGGTGCAGCAGGCGGTGATCGACCCCGAGGGCGATTTCGTCACCCTGGCCGAGCGCTACGGCCATGTGGTGGTGGATGCCCAACGCGGCGAAACCGATCTTCAGCGCATCGCCGCGCGGGTGCGCCAGCATCGGGTCTCGGTGGTGCTCAATCTGGAGGGGCTGGACGCGGAGCAGCAGATGCGCGCCGCCGCCGCCTTCCTCGGCGGCCTGTTCGATGCCGACCGCGATGTCTGGTATCCGGTTCTGGTGGTGGTGGATGAGGCGCAATTGTTCGCCCCCGCCGCCGCCGGTGAAGTCTCGGACGAGGCGCGCAAGGTGTCGCTCGGCGCCATGACCAATCTCATGTCGCGCGGCCGCAAGCGCGGCCTTGCCGGGGTCATCGCCACCCAGCGCCTCGCCAAGCTTGCCAAGAATGTCGCGGCCGAGGCGTCCAACTTCCTCATGGGCCGCACCTTTCTCGACATCGACATGGCCCGCGCCGCCGACCTGCTGGGCATGGAGCGGCGCCAGGCCGAGATGTTCCGCGATCTGGAAAGCGGCAATTTCATCGCCCTCGGCCCGGCCCTGGCGCGCCGGCCGCTGCCGGTGAAGATCGGCCCGGTGGAGACCTCGGCCCGCTCCACCAGTCCCAAGCTGGTGCCGATGCCGCAGCCCGCCGCCGCCGAGGACGCCCACGATCTGATCTTCACCCCCGGCGCCGACGAGGCCCGCCGCCCCCTGGTGCCGCGCCGCCCACCGGCGGTGGCGCCCACCGCCGACGTGCTGGCCCAGCTCGCCCGCAAGGGCCCCCCTGCCCCGCCCCAGCCATCCGCACCGCAGGCGCCGAGCCTCTCGCCCGAGCAGCGCCAGGCCGCCATAGATGCGGCCCTGCGCGAGATTCTCAGCGAGAGCGAAGCGGGATTTCGCACCATCTCGGTGCTCTATCAGGATTTCCTGGTGCGCTGCCGGATCCACCGGATCGGCGGCGAGGCGCTCAGCCTCTCGGCCTTCCGGCGCCGGCTGGCGGTGGCCCATGCGGGCATCGATCTTGCCGAGGCCGAGGCGGAAAACTCCCCCTGGGCCGAGGTGCTGTCCATGGCCGGCGCGCTGCCGGAGGACATGCAGGGCGTGTTCCTCTCGCTTGCCCGCGCCGCGTTCGACCGCCGCACCTGCCCCTCCGACGCCGATGTGGCGCGCGCCTATGGCAGCCGCTCGCCCGGCCGGGCCCGGCGCCTGCTCGCATACATGGAGGAGCGACAGGTGATCGTGTGCCGCCTGGACGGCCTCGGCCGGCGCATCGTCGCCATTCCCGGCCTCGCCTGGGAAACCGAGCCGGGCGACCCCAACGCACCCGCCAGCGCCCCCGTGCACGCGAGCGCCTCCTTGCCCGAGGGCACGTCCGCCGACTGATGCAAGGACGTGCTGAGGCAAGGACGCCCTGCGGGATTGCGGCAAGACCCTGGACGTTTTCCCCCTTTCCTCTCCCGTACCCCACCTCTCCCCCACGGGGAGAGGTCGACCGCGCAGCGGGCGGGTGCGGGGCGGGCATCGAGAATGCGCTCTTGGCCCCCCTCACCCCGACCCTCTCCCCGGCGGGGAGAGGGGGTACGTGTGGGAAGCGCGGCAAGACACCAAGAGAAGCAAGCCCCTGGAAATTTTCCCCTATCCCCCTCTCCTGTTCCCCACCTCTCCCCCGCGGGGAGAGGTCGACCGCGTAGCGGGCGGGTGAGGGGCGGGCGTCGAGAATCCGCTTCTTGCCCCCTCACCCCGGCCCTCTCCCCGTGGGGTGAGGGGGTGCGTGTGGGAGGGCAAAGCCCCGGTCCTCGACCGGCGCGGAGAGCGTTTCGCTCAAACGCCGCGCGGGCTTCGACCCATGGCCGATGAACCCGGTTCACCGACCCTTAGTATCACTCAGGCTCAGATCTTGTATTCGTAGAGTAGCCGGGCGCGGATGGTGCCTTCCAGCGCGCGGATGTCCTCAAGCACGCCGTCGGTATCGGCAGCGGAGGCATCCGCATCCAGCACCACATAGCCGACATCGGCATGGGTCTCGTAATATTGCGCGGCGATATTGACCGCGTGGCGCGCCAGCACCTCGTTGAGCCGCCCGAGCATGCCCGGCAGATTGCGCTGCACCTGGATGAACCGCGTGCCGGTGGGACGAGCCGGCAATTGCACCTGCGGGAAATTCACCGCGCCCATGGTGGAGCCGCTGTCGCTGTAATCCACCAGCTTGCGTGCGACCTCGGCGCCGATGCGCTCCTGCGCCTCTTCCGTCGATCCGCCGATGTGCGGGGTAAGGATGACATTGTCCAGGCGCTGCAGCGGGCTGTTGAAACGCTCGTTGTTGGAGCCGGGCTCCACCGGAAACACGTCCACCGCCGCGCCCCGCAGCCGGCCTTCGCGCAGCGCATCGGCGAGCGCGGCGAGATCCACCACCGTGCCGCGGCTGTTGTTGATGAGATATCCGCCGGGCTTGATGGCGGCGATTTCGTCCCGGCCGATCATGCCGTGGGTCGCCGGGGTTTCCGGCACGTGGAGGCTCACCACGTCGCTCTGGCCCAGCAGTTCGTACAGGCTGGCGGTGGATTCGGTATTGCCGTGGCGCAGCTTGTCGGCGTGGTCATAGAACAGCACGCGCATGCCCATGGCCTCGGCCAGATTGGAGAGCTGCGAACCGATATTGCCGTAGCCAACGATGCCGAGGGTCTTGCCGCGCACTTCATGGCTGTCGTTGGCGGATTTGTCCCAGCGCCCCTCATGGGCGGCGGCGGACCGATCCGGGATGCGGCGCAGCAGCATGACGATCTCGCCGATCACCAGTTCCGCCACGCTGCGGGTGTTGGAGAACGGCGCGTTGAACACCGGAATGCCATGCGCCCGGCAGGCGTCGATATCCACCTGGTTGGTGCCCACGCTGAAGCAGCCCACGGCGATCAGGCGGTCGGCGGCTTCCAGGACCTCGGCGGTGATGTGGGTGCGCGAGCGGATGCCCAGGATATGCACCCCCTTGATGGCCTCCTTCAGCGCCGCGCCATCGAGCGCCTTCGGCAGACGGGTGACGTTGGTATAGCCCGCGTCGGTCAGCATCTGCACGGCGCTGTCGTTCACGCCTTCGAGCAGCAGCACCCGGATCTTGTCCTTGGCCAGCGAGAGTTGCGGCAAATGGGAATGGCTGTCGTGCACGATCTCGGCGTCCTTCGGCGATGGATGGGCCCACAGCCCTGAGCGTGGCTGGAAGCGGGGTACGGCATAAATAGGGCCGGCTCCGCCAATTTGAAGCAGGCGATCCTCCGGCGCGCGCGAACTTACCGCTTTTGCCACCCGCGTCCAGTTCCCCCCACGTCCGGCCCCTCAAGCCGTCGTGCAACCCCGCAAGATGCTTCCCCGCGCGGATCGCCGCAGGCACAAGGTGTCGCGGGTGCCGTCGCGGAGGGGAAGGCCGCTGTTTTTTCGCCTCGGGCGGACGCGTCGGCGAACTTCTGCGAACTTCAGCCCCGAATTTCGTGGAACAGGCGCGGAACAGGGGTTCGACTCCGCCGTTCTTCCACGCGCAATGGATATTTCACATGAAACATTTTAAGCGCGCTTCGCCGGCGCACCGGGAGAGAACCGGCTCCTCTGCTCCAGTCAGAACCGCCCGCGGTTCTCCTCCTCGTCCCGGAAGCGACAGCTTTGGTAAATATTCAAACTCCCACGCCGCCTTATGCGCTGTAGTTCCGCTTCAGCTTGTTGAGGTTAAGGGGTCTTGACGCCTAGAATCTGAAGGGATTCCCCTTGCCTTTTGGATGAGATGAACCTCACGTGGTGTCGGCACATATGTTGAGATGCGCGTCGTCTCGGCAGTTCTTTAGCGAGCGAAGCATGGCCCTGGTCAAAAGCACAAAGATTGCCACGCGGGCGAAGACTGCTGATCAGGACATGCCCCCGGATCAGCCCGCCGCACCCGGCGCGCGCCCCAGGAGCCCGGCCAAGAGCACCCAAATCAAGCTGTCCGAACGCCTCGCCGCCGCCACCGAGGAGCTTGCGAGCGGCCTCAGCGAAGCCTCCACCGCCGCCGAACAACTGCGCCGGTCCATGGAGCAGATCGCCGCCGGGGCCGAGGAGGCCGCCGGCGCCTCCCAGGAACAGCTTGCCGCCATCCATCAGGTCACGCGCGGTTTCGGCACGGCTCGGATGCATGCGGAAACCTCCCGCCGAAAGACCGAAGCGGTCCAGGACGTGCTTTCCGAGACCGCCGTGCAGATCACCGCCACCGCGCGGGCGATCGAACGCAATGCCGAGCGCCAGGGGGCGTCCGCCACCATCATTGCCGAACTGGGGCTGCGGGCCGAGGGCATCGGCGAAATCACCCGCACCGTCAGCAGCTTGTCCGACCAGACCAACATGCTTGCCCTGAACGCGGCCATAGAGGCGGCGCGGGCGGGCGATCACGGACGCGGCTTCGCTGTGGTGGCCGAAGAGGTCCGCGCCCTGGCGGAACAATCGGACCGAAGCGCGCGGGAGGTGCAGGAACTGGCCGAGCGTGTCAGCGCCGAAGTGCGAGCGGTCGGCGCATCCATCCAGGCCTCGGCTCAGACAGCACGCGAAGAATCCAAGGCCGGCGCCCTGATCGTCGAGACGCTCGATGCCATTCGCCTCGACATGAACCGGATCGCCGAGGGCAGCGAGGATACGCTGACCGCAACCATGGAGGCGGAGCATTCCGCGGCCGAAGCCCAGCGCGGGGCCGAACAGGTCGCCGCCGCTGCCGAGCAGCAGTCCTCGGCCGCCGCTGAGGCCCAGCAGGCGATCTTTCAGCAGGCCCAGGCGCTCGATCAGGGCCAGACGGCGGCGCAGATGCTGTCTGCCTTGACCGACCGCGTCGGGACGCAAGGCACCAACGCCGACGCTGCCGAGCAGATCGCCGCGACAGCCGAACAATTGTCGGCCACCATCCAGGAGCTATCCAGCGCCGCCAGCCAGATCATGGCGGCGGTGGTCCAGATCAATCGCGGCTCCGAACAGCAGGCGGCAGCGACCCAGCAGACGTCCGCAGCGCTTACCGAAATCGAGAAAACCGCCAAGCTCACCGAACGCAATGCCGCGATCGCCGATGATCGCATCCGCCTCATGGCAACCGCCATGCAGGAGAGCCGCGCGGCGGTGGACGACCTCTCGCAGGGCATGAATACTGCGCTTGATGCGGCGCGCAGCAATCTAGCAGCCGTCCTGCGCATCGAGATCATGGGACGGTCGATCGAAAAGACCGTGGACGCGATCGCCCTGGTCGCCGTGCAAACCACCATGCTCGCGGTGAGCGGCGCCGTGGAAGCGGCACGCGCGGGCGACTTCGGGCGCGGCTTCGCTGTTGTGTCCAAGGATATCCGTGCCCTCGCGCAGGAGGGATCGAACAGCATGGGAAGCGTCAAGGACATGGTCCGTGGCATTCTCGATCAGGTCAGCGCCCTCAAACGCGATCTCGAACAGTTCATCGCCTACGCCGAAGGGCAATTGCAGAACAACACCATCGTCTTCGCCACCCTCCAGAAGCTGGACGGGGATATCACCGCCCTGGGCGCGGCCGGGATGCAGATCCGGCAGGGGGCCGGCGAGATCCTGTCCGCCGTGGAGGAGACGGCGGCCGGTGCGAAGCAGATCGCCACTGCCGCCGAAGAGGCAAGCCTTGCCTCCCGCCAGGCGGCCCTCGCGGCGACGGAGCAGGCCAAGGGCGCTGAGGATCTCGCCGCTGCGATCGAGGAGATCGCTTCCCTCGCCGATGAAGCGAAGACGCAAAATGGCTGATCCCAACCGGCAGGTCCCTGCCCCGGAAAACGCCCCGCAGAGGAGCTTTCTGACCTTCCGGCTGGATGAGGAAGTCTACGCCCTGCCGGTCGAAATGGTGAATGAGATCATCACCGTGCCGCAGGTGACCCGCGTGCCGATGAGCCCGACGAGCCTCCTCGGCATCGCCAATCTGCGCGGCGCCGCTTTGCCGGTCGCGAGCTTGCGCGGGCTGCTGGAGCGGGACCGGGGGACCTCGAAACCCGCGCGTGTCGCCATCGTGCTGGAGGGCGCGGCGCCTGTCGCGCTCGCCGTGGACAGTGTTGACGTCCTGGTCAACGTGGCCGCGGGAGGCATCGAAACCCGCCAGGCCGAACTTGCCGCCGCTGCGGGTGAACACCTGACGGGTGCCTTTAGATATCAGGCCGGCCACGGCGAGAGGGCCGCAAAGATCCTTGATATCGCAGGGCTTATTCGGGGCGCGTTCACGCCGCGTGCGTCCAATGACGGGCAGGCGCCCGGCGGCATCGATCTCAAAGCCCTTTGGGGCGGTGCCGAGGAGGCCGCCCCGCGCGGCGGACTGGTGACCTTTGAGGTCGCCGGCCAGGAGTTCGCATTGGCCTTGGAAGACGCACGGGAGATCATCCCCACCTCAGGACGCCTGACCGCCATGCCGCATGCGGAAGCGCTGGCCCTCGGCATGATCGCCTATCGCGAGACGTTGTTGCCCGTATTCTCCCTGCGCGGCCTGCTCGGTCTTCCCAAGGGCGAGCGGGCCGAGAGCGAGAAAATCATCGTCACCAACGTCCAAGGCACGCTGGCGGGCCTGCTGGTGGACCGTATGCGCTCCGTCCTGCCCATGGATGCGGACCTTATGGAGGAGATCCCCGCGGTTCTTGCCGCACGCGCCGGAGGCGAGGCGAAGATCAGGTCCATCTACCGCGCCGAGGAGGGCCGCCGGCTGATTTCCGTGCTCGCACCCGAGCATTTGTTCCGGGAGGACGTGATGCAGCGTTTGACGCGGGAGACCGCCGCATCCGTGCCAACCCGCGAAGGCCCGACGGCAGAGACGAAAACGGCGCATTTCCTGGTGTTTCGGCTGTGCGATAATGAATTTGCCCTGCCCGTGGAGGCGGTGGACGAGGTGGCGACCATGCCCGATCGCCTCACCCGCATCCCCAAGGTTCCGGCGTTTCTGGAGGGCGTCGTCAACTTGCGCGGGGAAGTGCTGCCGGTGATCGACCAGCGCCGCAGGTTCGACATGCCACCCCGCGACACCGGCCAGCTTCGCCGCCTCGTCGTCATGCGCACCGCCCGCCACCGCGCCGGCATCATCGTCGATGGCATAACCCAGGTCCTGCGCACCGCGCAGGACGCGATCGATCCAGCGCCGGACCTTGCAGGCGAGAAAACCCGGCTGGTGTATGGCGTGATCAATCTGCCTGCGGAACACCGCATGGTCCTGCTGCTGGACCCCGATGAGTTGCTGACGCGGACCGAACAGAAGCTGCTGGAGACCTTCGCTGCCGACACGAGGCCCGTGGATTTGTGATTAAAATCCTCGTGGTCGACGATTCCGCCCTGGTCCGTAAGCTGCTGGGCCAATTGCTCTCTGTCGAGCCGGACTTCGAGGTGCGCTTTGCCCGCAACGGCCTTGAGGCTCTGGATCAAGTGGCCGCCTTCGCGCCGGACGTCATCACCCTCGACGTCCACATGCCCGAGTTGGACGGGCTCGCATGCCTCGATCGCATCATGGTGGAGCGGCCGAGCCGGGTGGTGATGGTCTCTTCTCTCACCGCAGCGGGGGCGGATGCGACGCTTGAGGCGCTGCGCCTGGGCGCTGTGGACTTCGTCGCGAAGCCGGCAGGAGCGGTCTCCCTGCACATCGAGCAGATGGCCGCCGAGTTGGTTTCGAAGGTTCGCGCGGCAGCCCAGACCAAGCTGAAAGCCAGCTTGCGATTGACCGAGCGCGTGCGCCACCGCATCGGCAAGAGTCCTGCCGCACCTGCAAGATCCACGGCAGAGCCGCGCATCGCCTTGGTTCCAAGGGCATCCGGAGAAGGCCTCGTGCTGGTGGGCGCATCCACCGGCGGGCCGCCGGCCCTCGAAGCGCTCCTGACCGCCATGCCCCCCGACTTCCCCTGGCCAATCCTGATCGCCCAGCATATGCCCCGCACCTTCACCGGGCCACTGGCGCGGCGGCTCGACGCCCTGTGCGCGGTGCACGTGATGGAGGTGGCGCAGCCCGAGCTGCTCCGGCCCGGCCACGCCTATATCGGCCGGGGCGATGCCGACCTGATCGTCACCCGGCGCGCGACAGGGCTGGTGGCCATGGCGGCCCCCTCCCAGGCGGGATATCCTTGGCATCCGAGCGCGGACCGCCTTGTGCGCAGCGCAATGGACCATTTGCCCGCGCCTCAGCTGATAGGCATCTTGATGACGGGAATGGGAAATGACGGTGCGGAGGCCATGGAGGTGCTCCACACGCGCGGCGGACGGACCATCGCCGAGGCCGAGGAGACGGCGGTGGTCTGGGGCATGCCGGGCGACCTGGTGCGCCGAGGCGGAGCGGATTTTGTCCAGCCCCTTTCAGCAATAGGCGGATGCCTGCTGGGTCTGGTGCCCCGATGCCCCTGATCCGAGGCGCCTCCCCTGCATCTGGTGATCGGCTGACGGTGGGTGATCCTCCCGCGCCGGCAAGCCTTGCGGGCGCCACGAGCGAAGAGCGCTGGGCGGCGGCACGGGCGGCAGCCGGTTCGGCCGGGAACGTCCCGATCCTCCAAGCCGCCCTGATGAGCGAGACCGATCCGCGGGTCCGCGAAGCGATCTTCACCAGCCTGGCGCTTATCAATACCGACGAGAGCGCCCAGGCCGTGCTGCCCCATCTGCGCTCGGATGATGCACAGATGCGTACCGCCGCACTGGATGCGCTGCGCACCATGCCTGATCGCGTGGCCGGACACCTTCCGGCGCTGTTGGAAGACCCGGATGCGGATGTCCGCCTGCTCGCCTGCGACCTGTGCAGGGCGCTGCCGCCCGCGCCGCTGCATACCTTGCTCACCGCGCTGCTGCTGCGCGAGCAGGAGGCCAATGTGTGTGCCGCCGCGGTCGAGGTTCTTGCCGATTGCGGATCGCCAGATGTGCTGCCCGCTTTGCACCAATGCGCGGAGCGTTTTACTGGCGATCCCTTCCTGAGCTTCTCCATAGAGGTCGCCGCCCGCCGCATCGCGTCCCAAAGTTCCGATCCCCATGGATGAGCCGACCGCAAGCGACGAGGACCTTCGCAGGCTCTGCGAGTTCCTTTACCGGCGGACCGGAATGCTGTTTTCGGAGAGCAAGCGCTATTTCGTAGAGCGGCGCGTCTCGGACCGCATGGCGGCGACGGGGTCCACCTCCTTCGCCAGCTATTTCGCGCGGTTGCGGAGCGATGCGGCGGGCGAGATCGAGCATTTCATCAATGCCTTCACGGTCAACGAGACCTATTTCTACCGCGAGGACCACCAGTTTCGCTGCCTGACGCAGGACCTGCTGGCCCGGCGCCTGAAGGTGAAAACGCCGGGCGAAGCCATCCGCATCTGGTCGGTGCCCTGCTCGACCGGCGAAGAGCCCTATTCCATCGCCATCTGGCTGCTGGAAAACTGGCCGCCGGTGGACCGGTATGACGTGGAGATCGTCGGCTCCGACATCGACACCAAAGTTCTCGCCACCGCAAGTGATGGACTTTATGGCCGGCGCGCCCTGATGCGGCTCTCGCAGGATGTGATCGCGAAATATTTCATCCCCGCCGCTCCGGAGACCTGGCGCATCATCGACGAATTGCGCGAGTCGGTGCGCTTCACATCCGTCAACCTCTCGGAGCGGGGGCAGACCAAAGGCCACGGCGTATTCGACGTTATTTTCTGCCGCAACGTCCTGATCTATTTTGATGACGCCTCGCGACGGGTG
The DNA here is from genome assembly GCF_043195195.1 of Roseixanthobacter psychrophilus. Classification (NCBI taxonomy): domain Bacteria; kingdom Pseudomonadati; phylum Pseudomonadota; class Alphaproteobacteria; order Hyphomicrobiales; family Xanthobacteraceae; genus Roseixanthobacter; species Roseixanthobacter psychrophilus. The sequence continues at coordinate 45,227 of NZ_JBAFWT010000025.1, read as the reverse complement.
GCGGCGGAAAATCTGTTCGAGAACCTCGCGGCCGGCGGATACCTTTGCCTCGGGCACACCGAATCCATGAGCCGCATATCGCCGCTGTTCGAAGTGCGCCGCTATGCGGATGCCATCATCTATCAGAAGCCGGGAGGAGAAGCGGATGGCTAAGGAACCGGCGAAACGCGTGCTCGTGGCGGACGATGCCGGGCTCGTGCGGTTGTATTATCGCGAAGCCCTGGAAGCCGCCGGCTATGTGGTGGACGAGGCGCTGAACGGCCTTGAGGCGCTGGAAAAGCTGCTCCTGAACCCGGCGGACCTTGTGGTCGTCGACGTGAACATGCCCCAGATGGACGGCTTCACCTTCTTGAAGGCGCTGCGCGCGCAGGCTGCCCCCCTCTGCGCCACGCCGGCCCTGGTGATCAGCACCGAGGCGAAGCCACAGGATTTCGCGGTGGCGCTGGCGGCCGGAGCGAACTTCTATTTGGTGAAGCCGGTGAGCCGGGAGGTTCTCACCCAATATGCCGACCTTATGTGCGGAACCCGCGCGTGAACGAGCTGTTGCAGCAATTCCTGATCGAGGCGCGCGAACTTGTGGCGCAGGCGACGGACGATCTGCTGGCACTCGAACGCACACCGGACGACATAGCCCGTCTCGATAATGCATTTCGGGCGTTCCACACCCTCAAGGGCGGCGCCGGCATCGTTGATTTCGCTGCCATGGCGCGCGCCCTGCATGCGGCGGAAGACGCGCTCGCCTCCTCTCGCACGCGCACCGAACCCATAATGCCGGCTCGGATCGAGGATTATCTGGCCTGCCTCGACCAGATCGAGCGCTGGCTCGACCACATGGAGACAACCGGCGCGCCGCCGGACGATGCGGACGCCAGTGCCACGCGCATCGTCCAGCGTTTCGAACCGACCGTGCCCGCCGCCGAGGCTCCGGCAGCGCGCATAGCCGATGCCTGGGTCCAGAAGCTTCTGAACGCTCCCTCGGCGGGTGAGGCGCGCACGGCCCTGCGCTATCGCCCCGCCCCCGATTGCTTCTTCGACGGCGAGGATCCAATGGAGCTGATGGCTGCCCTTCCAGGCCTTCTGGCGCTTCGTTTTGAGGCGGCCGCACCCTGGCCCACATCGGAAGAACTTGACCCCTTCGTCTGCCGCCTGACCTTCACGGCCCTGCTGTCGAGCCCGTCCGACCTCCTCTCGCGCCTCTTTGAAACCACGCGCGGCCGTATCGACATGGTGCCGCTTGGCGTGTCTGCACCGGACCAACGGCCGGATCACGGGCTCACCGCCCCCGCCCGCGCATTGCTTGAAGCGCAGCTCGGGCTGCTGGCCGGCGCGGGAGCGGGGGCAGCGCGCCTCCTGTCGTCTGCCGGCCAGGTGTGCGTGAATGTGTTGCGCCATGAGGGCGCGACGCGCTTCGCCGAACGCATCTCCCATGCCCTCGCAGCCAGCGAAGCGGCGAACGATGCCGGCATCCTTTCTGCCGCCATCTCCCTGGCTTTGACCGGCGCCGCCGATCCGCCTCTCGAAGCGACGGCGACGAACACCGCGCCCGAGCCTCCGGTCTCAGCGACGGCAACGAAGCCCATAGGCATGCAGGAGGCTTCGGCGCGGACCCTGCGGATCGACGTGGCGCGGGTCGACGCTCTGGTGAAGCTCGCCGGCGAGCTGACGGTGGCAAAGAACGCCGTGGGTCATCTCGCGCGGCTGGCCCGCGGAGGCACGGACATCCAGACCCTTGCTGCAAGCCTGAAGGACCAGCACGCGGTCTTGGACCGGCTCATGGGCGACCTGCGAGGCGCAGTCCTGAGCCTGCGGATACTTCCCCTTCGCCATGCCTTCCAGAGATTCCCGCGCATTGTGCGGGAGATCTCCGCAGAACTCGGGAAGCCGGTTCGGCTGGTCCTGGAGGGAGAAGCCACCGAGGCGGACAAGACCATTGTCGAGGCGCTTCCCGAGCCGCTGCTCCACGTGGTGCGCAATGCGCTCGACCACGGCATCGAAGCTGCGGCCCGGAGGGGGGCTGCAGGCAAACCCACCGTTGCAACCCTGCATCTGCGTGCCGCCCGGCAGGGCGAGCAGGTGATCGTGGAGGTGAAGGACGACGGAGGCGGCATCGACGTCGCACGCGTTCGCGAGATCGCGGTCGCGCGGGGCATAGCTACCGCTCAAGCCATTGCCGGATTGAGCGATGAGGAAGCGGTCGATCTGATCTTCCGTCCGGGGTTCTCCACGGCAGCAACGGTAACCGACCTTTCCGGGCGGGGCGTGGGAATGGATGCGGTGCGGACCTCAGTGGCGCGGCTTGGCGGTACCGTCCATGTGGAGAGCCAGCCGGGGCAAGGCACGACGGTGCGGTTCGCCCTGCCCTTCACGGTCATGGTCACGCAGGTGATGACGGTCCATGCCGGAGGGCAGGTCTTCGGCATTCCCATGGACATGATTGTGGAGACGGTGCGGGTGCCGCGCCAGGCCATTCGGCGTATCGCCGCCGCCGAGGCCTTCGCCCTGCGCAATCGCACGGTCCCGCTGGTCTCGCTGGCCGAGGCGCTTGGTGAGACCGCGATCGTATCAGCGACCGCCGACGCGAATGTGGTGATCGTCGGCATGGGCGCACAGATCGGCGGGCTTGAAGTCGATGGCCTCGGCGAACGCCTTGATGTCATCCTGCAACCTCTGGACGGAATCCTGAGCGGAATGCCCGGCCTCGCCGGCACCTCGCTGCTGGGCGACGGGCGGGTTCTTCTGGTGCTGGACGTGCGGGAGATGTTGAAATGACGGTCCGGCTGCACGATTCCAACATCCTGCTTCTGGAAGGGGCGTGCCCCGTGGAAGATGCCGGAATCCTGCTGGAGCATATCTGCGCCATTCCCGACGCCATTGTGGATTGGCGCGGATGCGAATGGGTTCATGCGGCCGTATTGCAGGTGCTGCTGGTCACGGCTGTGGAGGTGAAGGGACCGCCGGCCGGAGCGTTCCTACGGTCATGGGTAGACCCCATGCTCATGACCCGCACGGGATGATGCATCTTTTTGGCTTTCCCGGAGTTCATGTGGAAGCGCTGGAGAGTTTGAGTTTCATTCGCCTTTCTCGGAGAACTCATGAGCTTCATTGTTATGATCGTCGACGATAGCAAACTGGCCCGGATGTCGGTGGCCAAGGCGCTGAGAGCACTGCAACCGGCCTGGACCCATCTTGAGGCCGCGAATGCGGACGAGGCTTTGCAGCAGGTGCGCCAGCACAAGGTCGATCTGGCGCTGCTGGATTTCAACATGCCCGGTCGTGACGGCCTCGCGCTGGCGGCGGAATTGCGCACCCTCGATGCGAAGCTGCCGCTGGCCGTCGTTTCTGCCAACCACCAGGAGGAAATCATCCGCAAGGCGGCCGAGATTGGAGCTGCCTTCCTGCCCAAGCCGTTAACGGAAAAAGTACTCAACGACTTCCTGAGCACCTTGACCGTCCACACAGACCCGGCCCCCCTTGGATGATGAATAACGATCCGGTCTTATCGGAACTCGAGCTCGACGCTCTGACGGAACTCGTCAATCTCGGCGTGAGCCGCGCGGCGCTCGGCTTGCGCGAAATGGTGGGCGAGCAGGTGCTCCTCTCGGTCCCCACCGTGGCGCTCGTCAGTGCGGCAAAGGCCATCGAGATCCTCAGGGAACGGGAGGACCGGAACCTCATCGCCGTTCATCAGGCATTCGAAGGCGATATCGCGGGCCGCGCCCTGCTGATCTTTCCCGAGACCAAGAGCCTTGAGCTGGTTCGCGCGGTCATCGGCGGCGAACTTCCGCTGGAAGACATCATCGAATTGGAGCAGGAGGCCCTGGCCGAAACCGGCAACATCATTCTGAACAGCTGCCTTGCAACCATCGCCAACATGCTGCACCGAAGTCTCAAGATGTCTTTGCCGGAAATCCTGCGCGGAGAAGGGGCGGACTTCTTCAGCCTGGGCCCCGTTTCTGATACCGATGACGTGGTGATGTTTCTTTATATTGATTTTGCCGTCCGGGAGCGGGACATTCGCGGGTATATCGCTATGCTCATGGATATGCCGTCCTTGGCAGCGCTGAAGGAGCTGCTCGGTGAATTTATCGAGCGAACAGTCGGCGAACCCCTCTGAATCCATGTCTCTCCTGGAAAAAACTTTCTGGACCGACGTGATGGATGCCCAGGACACGGGCCTTATCGTCCTGGACGCAGCGCGGCGGGTGGTGGTCTGGAATGCGTGGCTCGCCGCCGCGAGCGGCGTCCCCTCAACACGGGCCATCGGCCGAAATCTGGACGAGTTGTTCCCGGATGACGACTCGCGGTGGCTTTCCTCGGCCGCGAACCAGGCTTTTAGCGCTGGAACCTCAACCTTCCTGACGCACAGCCTCCATCCCAGGCTCTTGCCCCTGAAAACGCGGGCTGGAGCTCAGCTGTTCCATAACCTTACTGTGCGGCCAGTGGGCGTAAAGCCCTATGCCTTGTGCCTGATCCAGATCACCGACATCACCACCTCGGTCCATCGCGAACGGGTGCTCCGCGAGCGCCAGAACGCGCGCTATGACGCTGTGATGGAAAGCGCTCCGGACGCGATCCTTACGCTCGATGGCGAGGGAAACATCCAGTTCGCCAATCCCGCAGCGGCCAAGAAGCTTGGCTACGCGCCGCGCGAATTGCTGCATCAGAACATCGACCTGCTCCTCACTGACCCGGGCGACTGGCCCGAAGCCTGGAAGACCGTTCTGACCTCGGGTGCATTTAGCCGTCCCATCGAGGTGGTGGTACGGCGCAAGGATGGCTCCCCGAGCTTCATGGAGGCGTCCGCCTCGCGCTGGTTCAGCAATTCGCGCGTGTTCGTTACCGCCATCTTGCGGGACATCAACGAGCGTCGCGCGGCCGAGGAAGCGTTGCGAACCCTCAACCAGACGCTTGAACGCCGGGTGGCCGAACGCACCGCCGACCGCGACCGCATGTGGCGCCTGTCCACCGACGTGATGATGGTTGCCCAGCTCGATGGCACCATAAATGCCGTCAACCCGGCATGGAAGCTCCTGTTCGGCTGGGATGAGGACCGTCTGGTCGGAACGAGCATCGCCGACTTCATCGCCGAGGACGACCGGGACGCCTTTCGGGACATTCTCTGCTCGTTCTCCCAGATTCAGGCCCCGCGTCTGTTCGAGCTGCGTATTCGCACCCGCACCGGCGGTCTGCGCTGGGTGGCGTGGAGTGCCGTGGCCGCCGATGGGCTCCTGCAGGCTGTGGGCCGCGATGTGACCGCCGAGCGCGAGGCGGGACAGGCACTGAAGGAGGCCGAGGAAGGCCTGCGCCAATCCCAGAAGATGGAAGCCATCGGCCAATTGACCGGCGGCATCGCCCATGACTTCAACAATCTGCTCACCGGCATCATCGGCGCCATGGACCTCGTCAAGCGCCGCATCAAGGCCGGCCAATATGGCGACTTGCAGCGCTTCATGGATGCCGCCTCCGCCTCGGCCGATCGCGCAGCCGCGCTGACGCACCGCCTGCTGGCGTTTGCCCGCCGGCAGCCCCTCGATCCGAAGGCGGTGGACGCCAACGAGCTGATTTCCGGCATGGAAGAGCTGCTCAAGCGCTCGCTCGGGGAACAGGTCCTGCTCCAGACCGAACTTGTCCCCGACCTCTGGCCGACGCTGTCCGATGCCAATCAGCTGGAAAACGCCGTCCTCAATCTGGCGATCAACGCACGCGACGCGATGCCGGAAGGTGGCCAGCTGACGATCGCGACCATGAACACCGTCATAGCCGAGAGCGAGCAGCGGGGGCAGGATGTGCTCGAAGCGGGGGAATACACACTGATCCGCGTGGAGGACACCGGCGTCGGCATGGAGCCGGCCGTACTTGCGAAGGTCTTCGAGCCCTTTTTCACGACCAAGCCCATCGGCCAGGGAACCGGCCTCGGGCTTTCGATGATCTATGGCTTTGCCAAGCAATCCCGAGGGCATGTGCGCCTCGAAAGCAAGCTGGGGCTCGGCACCACGGTCAGTCTCTATTTGCCGCGTTACAAAGGCGATCTCATCGACGAGGTGCGAAATGCGCCTGACGCGCTGCCGAAGGGGACCGGCCAGGCGGTCCTGCTTGTGGAAGACGATCCGGCGGTCCGCCTCCTGATCGGAGAGGTGCTGCGGGATCTCGGCTATGCCTGCATCGAGGCGGGCGATGCCCTGGCGGCGCTGCCGATTATCGCATCCGATGTTCGACTGGATCTCATGATCAGCGATGTCGGCCTTCCCGGCATGAACGGGCGCCAATTGGCGGCGCTCGCCCGCGAGCGGAGGCCCAGTCTGAAGATCCTGTTTGTGACCGGTTATGCGGAAAGGGCCGTCGAGCAGGCGAAGTTCCTGGATCCCGGCATGGAGATGGTCTCCAAGCCGTTTACCCTTGATGCGCTCGCCCTGAAGATCAACGAAATGATTGGGGCCTGAGCGAAAGCAACGCCGCCGGGGCCTGGTTTCGTACATGAGGACGCCATCTTCGCGGCGCCGGCGCGGAGGTCACGAGGTGCCGACCCCGGCAAGTACCGCGACGCCGGCCCGCAGCGCCTTGCCGGTTGGTCCGACCGGGAGGGCGGCGACGATATGGATCGCGTCCGGCACCTTGAACCGCTCGGTGCGCGCTGCGACCCACGCCCGCAGGTCCTCCGCGTCCGTGCATGCACCGTCCCGCAACACCACAGCCGCGTGGACCGTCTCGCCGAGGCGCGGGTCGGGGACCCCGCAACACAACGCCGCCGCGACATCGGGGTGTCGCGCCAGCAGCAGGTCGATCTCCGCCGGCGCGATCTTGTTGCCACCCCGCGAGATGATGTCCTTCAGTCGGCCGACAATGGCGACGAGCCCGTCCGGCCGAACGCGGGCGAGATCGCCGGTGCGGAAGAAGCCGTCCTCGAACGAGGCGGCGGTGAGCTGCGTATTATCGAGATAGCCGAGCATGCCGTAGGGCGTGCGGATCATCAGTTCGCCGCAGCCTTCGTCGACCGCCTGGGCGCAGGCACCGAGACGGATGTCCACATTCTCTGTCGGTCGCCCGATCGTGCCCGCCCCGGTGAGGGCATCGCGCGGAGCCAGACAGAAATCGCAGGAACCGGTCTCGGTGAGTCCGTAGAGATCGAACACCCCTGCCTTGGGATATGCGGCGCTCAGGGCCTCGGAAAGCGGGAGACCCAGCGCCTCCCCGCCCGTCAGCACGATGCGCAGCCCATCGGCAGCCACCGCCGGGCGGGCGAAGATGGCCCGCATCATGGACGGCACGCCGACGAACACGGTGGTGCGCGGCATGAGGCCGATCACGGTGTCGGCCGTAAACTTGCCGACCAGGATCAGACGCGCCTTGCTGCGCAGCGCGAGAAGCAGCGCCCACAAGCCAAAGATGAAGATGAGCTGAAGCGGCAGTTGCACCGTGTCATCCGGTCGAAGCCGCAGCATGCGGTCAAGCACGTCGAGCTTGCCGGCAAACGCATCATGGCCGATCACCACGCCCTTGGGCGTTCCGGTCGAGCCCGAGGTGAAGATAACCAGCGCAGCTCCCTCAAGCAGCGGACGGGCGGGCGGGGTGAGAGATGCAATCTGCGTGACGCTTTCGCACTCGACACGGAAGCGCGCCGCGCTCTGCGCCTGCACCGCCTCGACCGTGGATGGCGCGGCGAGGGCGTGGAGCGGCACGGCGACGCCGCCCGCCTGCCACACGCCGAGAAAGGCGGCGATGTCGCCAGGACGGTTCGCCACCCGCACCAGCACCGGTTCGTTGGGCGAAAGGCCCCTGTCCAGCAGCGTCTCGGCGAGCCGGCGGGCGGCGGCGACCACGTCGGCCGGGGCGGCGGCGGTGCCGTCCGTGCTTTCGATCTCATGCGGATAGGAGGCGAGAGCCTCTTCCAGCAGACGGACGAGCGCGGCCGTCATTGCGGCACCTTGGGAAAACGCGCGTCGCGCCAGACCAGCGCCGCCTTGAGCCCGTCCCGCCGCGCGATATCCATGAACTGGATCTTGTCGGGAGAACCGGCGCCCTCGATGGCAAGGTCGATATCAAGCGCACTCTCCAGCGCCTCCAGCATGCCCTGGGCCTCGATGGCACGGTTCAGGGCGCGCTTGGTCTGCTTGACGAGGTCGGGATCGATGGCGGCGATATGGGTCGCAAGGCGCAACGCCTCGGCATCCACATCGGAATCTGGAACCACGCTGTTGATCATGCCGATTTCGCGCGCGCGGCTGGCGCTTACCCGGTCGGCGCCGGTCAGGATGATCTCCTTGGCCACCTTGGGGCCGACCAGCCAGGGCAGGATCATCACCACGATGCCGGCGCCGAACTTAAGCTCCGGCTCGCCGAAGAAGGCATCCTCTCCGGCAATGGTGATGTCGCACGCGAGCGCCAGCTCGCAGGCGCCGGCAAGGCAGGGCCCGCGCACCGACGCGATGGTGGGCTTGGGCGAGCGCCAGAAGCGCATCACCGTGTCGAAATCCTTCCGCAGCAGCGGGCGCCACTGGGCAACCCCGCTCGGCTGCCGCTCCATCTGCTCCTTGAGGTCGAAGCCGGAGGAGAAGGCCTTGCCTTCTCCGCGCACGATGATCGCGCGCACCGCCGCGTCAGCCTCGGCTGCGTCCATGGCGGTGCAGATTTCGCCCAGCATCGTTTGGTTCAGCGCGTTGGTGCGCTCGGGCCGGTTGAGCGTGATGCGGCACACGCCGTCGAACGTCTCGTATTTGAGGGTGGAGAATTCCATCTGCTCCTCTTCGATCAGCGGTTGCCGCCGGCCATGGCGGCGGCCTCGGGAAGACGACGCAGGCGCGCCATCGCCAGCACGCCGAAAAAGGGGCCGATCGCCAGCACCGCAAAGGCGAACTGCCACCCGACCAGGGCCACGACATAGGGAATGAGGTGGATGGTCACGAGCGTCAACAGGAAGCCGACGCAGGTCTGCACGGTCAGCATGGTGCCGATGAGCCCGCGCTCGCTCAATTCCGCCACCGCGGCGGAGAATTGCGCGGAATCCGAGATCACCGTGACCCCCCACACCAGTGCGATCGCGAGCGTCACCACCGCCGGCCCGCCGAAACTGAAGCCGATCAGCACTGCGCAGCACCCGCTGAGGACCATGGAGCCCATGGTGACGGTGGTGCGGCCCAGCCGATCCGCGCACCAGCCGCCGATCAGAGCGCCCAGCGCTCCGGCTGCGATCACGGCAAAGGCGCCATAACGCGGATCAAAAGGAGGCGCGGCGCCGTAGCGCGCTGCAAAGCTGGCGGCGAAGAAGACGCCGATCCAGGACCACATGGCGTACAATTCCCACATGTGACCGAAGTAACCGAAATTGGCGAGCCTGACCGCCCGCATGCGGAACGCCTTCAGCGCACTGTCGAGGCGCAGCGGGGGCGCCTTGGCAAGGTTCGGTCCAAGGGCCGCGAAATTGATCAGCACGGCCGCAGCGAGCGCCCCCGCCGCGGCCCCGACCACCGGCAGGCGCCAGTCGAGCCCGCCGAGTGCGCCGATGGCGTGGGGCGAGGCCGACCCGAGCGTAAGAGCGGCCACCAGCAAGCCGATCAGCAGGCCGAGGTCCCCCTTCGCCCAGGTGGATGCGATCTTCATGCCGACGGGATAGACACCGGCCATGCACATGCCGGTGATGAAGCGCAGCACCGGCACCATCGGCGACGTGGGTTCGAATGCAAGGATCGCGACATTTGCGAGGAAGGCAACGAAGGCCGATGCGGCGAACAACCGCCGCAGATCGACCCGGTCGGCCAGGGTCAGGAGGGCGCTGATGAGCGTGCCCGCCACGAAACCGGCCTGGACCGAACTCGTCAGAAGCGCCTCGTGGAAAGGCGTCAGCGTCCAGTGCTCCCGGATTGCGGAAAGCGAGGCCGTGGTCGCGAACCACGCAGACATGGCCGCCACCTCGCTGAAGACCAGGATCGTCAGCGAGATGGTCTTAGTGCGAGCGCCGGACATGGCGCGCGAAGTCAGTGAATATCGCACGCCGCCGGTCCGTCAGTTCGAGGCCTTCTTCACGAAGGCGCAGGGATTTTGCGACATGGGGCGGAAGGCTTCATCCCCGGGAATGGTCGCAACCAGCTTGTAATAATCATAGGGCGCCTTCGACTCTTCCGGCGACTTTACCTGGAACAGGTACATGTCGTGAATGGTGCGCCCGTCCTCGCGGATCTTCCCCTTGCCGAACAGCGGATCATCGGTGGGAATCTCCTTCATCTTGGCAACCACGGCGGCGCCGTCGTGCGCCTTGTCCTTTTCCATCGCCGCAACCGCCTTCATCCAATGCAGCAGGGCGCCATAGGTGCCGGCCTGGTTCATGGTCGGATACTTGCCGGCGTTGCGTGCCGCCAGCGTCTTGCCGAAGGCGCGGGTGCCGTCGTTGAGATCCCAATAGAAGGCGCTCGTGAGCATCAGGCCCTGGGCGGTCTTCAATCCGATGGCATGGATGTCGGAAATAAAGGCGAGCAGCGCCACCAGCTTCTGCCCCGCCTGGGTGATGCCGAATTCACCCGCCTGTTTCACGGTGGTGATGGTATCGCCGCCGGAACTCGCCAGGGCGATCACCTGGGCCTTGCTGCCCTGCGCCTGGAGCAGGAAGGAGGAGAAATCGGTGGTCTGGAACGGCGCCAGCACATGGCCGAGCACCCTGCCGCCGCTGGCGTTCACGATATCCGCCGCGTCGCGTTCCAGCGCGTGGCCGAAGGCATAATCCGCGGTGATGAAGAACCAGCTCTTGCCGCCTTGCGCCGTCACGGCCCGGGCGGTGCCGTTGGCGAGGGCCCAGGTGTCGTAGGTCCAGTGCACGGTGTTGGGCGTACAGGCTTTTCCGGTCAGATCGGAGGTGCCGGCGCTGGTGACGAGCAGCACTTTGTTCTTCTCACGCGCGATCTCGGCGACTGCGAGAGCCACCGAGGAGGTCGGCACGTCGACCACCACGTCGACCTTCTCCTGGTCGTACCAGCGCCGGGCGATGGCGGCGCCCACGTCGGCCTTGTTCTGGTGGTCGGCGGCGACGATCTCGACCTTGAAGCCGTGCGTCTCGGGCTTGAAGGCCTCCACCGCCATCTGCGCCGCGACCACGGCGCCGGGGCCGGCGATGTCGGCATAAAGGCCGGACTGATCGTTGAGAACCCCCACTCGGAACACAGGCAAATCCGCTGCGAAAGCCGTTGTTGCGACCGAAATGAACGCGGTCGCGAGGATGCTGATGCGCATGTCCCCTCTCCTTAAGTCGTTTCCTTGATGGATCTTCGCGCGGCTCTAGCGGCCGTGACTTATGACGGGATGACATTCGCTATTTGTCAAACAAATAATTTAAGAGTTGATTTTACCGATGAGGTCTGATGGAAAGGACCTCTCGACACAGCGGATTCTGAGGTCATGGAAGCCACCTACGGCACGATCGTCACCACCAGCGCCGCGAGCCAGATCGCCGACCAAATCCAGAAGGCCATTCTGGACGGGCGCCTGAAGATGGACGAACGCCTGCCGACCGAGGAGGAACTCGCGAGTCGGTTCGGTGTCTCGCGACCGACCGTGCGAGAAGCGCTCAAGCGGCTCGCCGCGCGCCATCTCATCCGCTCCCGCCGGGGTCCTACGGGTGGAAATTTCGTTGCTGGCCCCTCGCCTGAGGAACTCAGCCAGAGCCTCGGCACCTCGGTCACGCTGCTGATGGCGACCGACGGCGTGACGCTGGAAGAAATGGCGGTAGCCCGCATGGAGATGGAGGGGATCTGCTGCCGCCTCGCCGCTGGCAACCGCACCGAAGATCACCTCGATGCGCTACGGGCCGAACTCGCAATCCAGAACAACAGCGCCATCAGTGATCAGGACTTCTGCGCCTCGGACGTGCGCTTCCACCGCGCGGTGGTGGATGCCGCCGGCAACGCCCTGCTCCGCTTCATGATGAACGCGATGGTCGAGACGCTGATGCCCGTCAGCAACATGATCATTTTTCGCGTCCGCGACCGGCGCGATATCGTCGCCCATCACGAACGCATCCTGAAGGCCCTCGAGGCCCACAATGGGGATGCCGCCGTCGAGGCGCTCGGCGGCCTCATGCAATATATCCGCGCCCAATACGCGAAGGTTATGGAATTGCGCGCCGAGAAGACGCGCTAGCCGAAGCGCCCTGCGCAAACCCGCACCACATCATCTGGAGGAGCCGCTCATGGCTGGCGATACGTTCCGCGCTCTCATGGCCCGCAAGACCGACACCGGGCAGGCGATCGCCCTTGAGCAGATCACCGAAGCTGAACTGCCGGCAGCGGACGTGACCGTTGATGTCGAATATTCGTCCTTCAACTATAAGGACGGCCTCGCCCTGAAAGGGCAGAACCGCATTCTGCGCACATTTCCAATGGTGCCGGGCATCGATTTCTCCGGCACGGTTCGGTCAAGCGAAAGCAGCGCTTTCGCGCCCGGCGATCGTGTGGTGCTGACCGGCTGGGGGGTGGGTGAAAACTGGTCCGGCGGCTTTGCCGAGCGGGCGCGCGTGAAAAGCGAATGGCTGGTGAAACTGCCGGACGCAATCTCAACCCGCCACGCCATGTCCGTGGGCACGGCCGGCCTCACCGCGATGCTGTGCGTCCTTGCGCTCGAAAAGCACGGCATCAAGGCGGGCGGCGATGTCATCGTCAGCGGTGCCGCGGGAGGCGTTGGCAGCGTCGCCGTGCGCCTGCTGTCGCGACGCGGCTATCGCGTCTTCGCCCTCACCGGACGGCGGAGCGAGGAGGATTTCCTCAAGTCTCTCGGCGCCCATGAGATCATCGACCGGGCGGACTATCAGGCGGCGGGCAAGCCGCTGCAGGCGGAGCGCTGGAACGGCGCGGTCGATACCGTCGGCGGAAACGTGCTCGCAAACATTCTGGCATCGAGCGCCTATGACGGCGCCGTGGCGGCCTGCGGCCTAGCCGGGGGAGTGGACCTGCCGTCGAGCGTATTCCCCTTCATCCTGCGGGGCGTCGCCCTGCTGGGGGTCGATTCCGTCAACTGCCCCAAGGCGCGGCGGGAAGCGGCCTGGGCCCGGATCGCCAGCGAGCTGACCGAGGCCGACATGGCCTCCCTGACCAGCGAGACCACGCTGGACGACCTGCCGACGCTGGCGGACGACATCCTCAAGGGGCAGGTGCGCGGGCGCACCGTGGTGAAGACGCACAGCTGAACGCGCGCGCCGATCGGTCAATCGGAACCGCGTCTCAACGCGGTTTCGGTACCCTCCTCGGCTAGGGCCTCTTCTTGTTCCCGTAGGTGCCGCACCAGGATTTCCCCTGAGCTGGTGCTGTGGATGCGGGCGAATTGCTCGGCCACATCGGGGTCGCCATCGGTCACCGCCGCAACCAGCGGCGCATGGTTCGCGATCACCATCCCTCGCTCCGGCAGAATGGCGTTCGACGACGCCATGTACATCCGCACCTGCTGCTCGACGAGATCGTATTGGCCCGCGAGGCGCCGATGGCCCGCGAGCGAGACCATCGCCTTGTGCAGGGCGAGGTCCGCCTCGTTGATATCCCTTCCGCTTCCCGAATTCACGGCCGATTTCAAGGCTTCGAACGCAGCTTCCATGCGGCTGTGGCGATCGGCGTGCTGTGCCGCCAGCCGCGCGGCCAGCCCCTCCAGGCTGGCCCGGAGCGTGTAGAGTTCCCACGCATCATGGGAAGTGAGGCTCGCGACCTCCCAGCCCGCATAGGGGCGCTGAACGATCAGCCCCTCCGCCATCAGCCGCTGCAGCGCGGCCCGTATGGTCCCGCGCGAAAGATCGAACTGGGTCGCAAGCTCGACCTCCGTCAAACGCGCGCCGGGGCGCACCTGGCCGGAGACGATGGCTTCCCTCAAGGCATCCGCCGCAGCCTTGTCGAGACTGCGCTTCGCCACCGTCGAGACCATTCCCAGAGCACTCATTCTCCACCTGCCACGTCTTTAGTCAGCTTAAGCCTGAACTTTGATCAGTCCCAGGATTGACCTAACAAATTGGTTGTTATTTGATGATTGTCAACAATTAGCAAAAGCAGAACCCTTCCTATTGCGGCGGAACGCGAGAAGCGAAGATGCGGAAGCTACAATTGCGACGCCTCAGCAACACCCCTCCTTACACCGTCGACTCCCGGCGGAAACCGGCAGGTCGTCATCGACGTGCCGGTACGCATCGTCAAGCCAAAGCCATACCGATCTACTCCCGTCAATTCCAGACCAGGACGCCGAGCGTCTCGGCTGCGGGATGACATCTCAGTCTGTCGCGACAGGCCGTCGCGTCAAACCCGCGATCGCTGTCACCGAAAGCTCCCGCATCGCCTGATTTCTAAAACGAAGGAGGCACGAGACATGGGCCCGATCAGCCTGAGGCACATATCGAAGTTCTTCGTCACCCCCGACGAGGAAGAAGCAGTTACGGCGCTGGACGACGTCTCCTGCGAGATCTCCGCCGGCGAATTCTTCTGCATTATCGGCCCGTCCGGCTGTGGAAAGAGCACCCTGTTGCACACCATCGCCGGCTTTTCCAAGCCATCGGAGGGGGAAGCGCTTCGCAATGGGCAGCCTATTGCCGGCCCTGGACCGGATCGCACCGTTATATTTCAGGAGTACGGCCTGTTTCCCTGGATGACCGTGCATGAAAACATCGAGTTCGGCTTGCGCGCAAAGGGAATGGGCAAGGCCAAGCGCAAGGAGATCGTCGACTACTACGTCGATCTGGTGAATCTCAACCAATTCGCCGGTCGCTATCCCCACGAAATCTCCGGCGGCATGAAGCAGAGGGTCAGCATCGCGCGGGCTCTCGCGCCCGACCCGGACGCCGTGCTGATGGACGAACCATTCGCCGCGCTGGATTCGCTGACGCGCGATCTGCTTCAAGAGGAAATCCTGAGGATCTGGGAGCGCGCGGGAAAGACGTTCGTCCTCATCACCCACAATATCGAGGAAGCGGTCTTCCTCGGCGACCGGGTCATGGTCATGACGGCACGGCCGGGCCGCGTGAAGGCGATGGTGGAGATCAATCTGCCGCGCCCGCGAGATCCTTCGATCCGCGCGCACGACCTGCGCTTCCTCGAACTCAAGAACGAGCTTTCCCACCTCTTGCGCGCCGAAGTCGTGCGCGCGGCGGCCGCGTGATGTCGACGAGAGGAGAAGGCGCCATGGCTGCGCCGACCGCACGCTCCCTGGGTCCCGGCGCCGCGCATCCGCGTGCCCGCTTGACCCGTATCCTGAAAGCTGTCGGCAACAGGCTCGGGCATCTGGTCCTGATCCCGATCCTGTTGCTGGCCTGGGAGGCCTCGGTCCGCCTCGGCTTTGTAAGCGCTACGATCTTCCCGCCGCCATCGGCGGTGTTCAAGGCGCTGATCGACCTCGCCGAAGCGGGACTGCTCTGGGCCGACATCCGCGCCAGCGTGCTGCGCGTCGCGGTGGGCTTCAGTCTCGCCACCCTCAGCGGCATCGCGCTGGGCCTGCTGTTCGCCATGAACCGACGCGTTGCACTCTATTTTCTGCCCTTGATCGAACTGCTCCGGCCGATCTCGGTGATTGCCTGGATCCCCCTGGCAATCCTCTGGTTCGGGCTCGGCGACCGCTCGGCGTGGTTCATCATCTTCATCGGCGCCTTTTTTCCGATCTTTACCAACGCTTTCCTCGGTGCCTGCTCGGTCGCGCCGATCCATGTGCAGGTCTCGCAATGTTTCGGTGCCGGCCGCTGGCTGTTCCTCAGCCGCGTGATGTTGCCGACCGCGCTCCCCTACATCGTGGCGGGCCTTCGGATCGGACTTGGAGTGGCCTGGACCTGCGTGATCGCCGCCGAGCTGATCGCGGCAACATCGGGCCTTGGCTACATGATCCAGCTCGCCCGCTCGATGATCGAAACCGAGAAGGTGATGGCCGGGATGATCGTCATCGGCGCCGTCGGCTTCCTCATGAACACCCTGATGCTCTGGCTCGAGCATGCCCTTATCGGCTGGAAGACGCAGCACTGACCACCAGAGGAGATCACGTCATGTCTTATCGACCAGGCACACCCACCCGCGTCGGCGGCGGATTTACCAGGCGTTTGTTTGCGGGCGGCATCCTCGCCTGCAGCATCGCCGCCGGCACGGCACCCGCCCATGCGGCGGATCCGATCAAGGTCGCTGTCGGATACCAGTCGCTCTGGGCCGGCGGCGGCGAAGTGGTCGAGGTGCTGCGCCACACCAACATCTTCGAGCTGAATGGCATTGAGGCGACCTTCAAGACCTTCACCTTCGGCGGCCCCCTCGCCGAGGCGGCGGTGGCCGGGGACATCGACAATGTCTTCGCTGCCGACGCGCCGGTCCTGCGCGCCATGTCCCGCATGCCGGGGTCGAAGATCCTCCAGCGCACGCACGACGCGCGCTTCGGCATCCTCGTCCAGCCGGGTTTCCAGGGCGGCCTTGCCGACCTCAAGGGCAAGAAGCTCTCCGCGCCCTTTGCCACCACCACGTTCCCCCGTGCGATGAAGGCTCTGGTCGCGGCCGGGATCAAGGATCCGTTCAAGGAGATGACCATCGTCAACCAGGACATCGCCGAGCAGACCTCCGCCATGCAGGGCGGCCTGGTGGATGCGGTCACGACCTGGGACCCGACCATGGAGCGAATGATCGAGACCAAGACCGCGAAGACCCTGTGGGTGGCCCCGCGTGGCGAGAATATCGGCCTGCAGGGATTGTCGGGCAAATGGATCGAGAAATATGGACGCGAAGGCGAAGTGCGATTCCTGAAGGCATGGATCATGGCAACCTGGTGGGCCTCCAACCACATGCCCCAGGCGCACGAATGGTTCGCCAAGACCTCCCGCCTCGCCCCCAACCTGCTGGAGATCGCGACCAATTTCGACCGCAACCTCGCTGCTCCCATTCCCGATCTCGCCAAGGTGGACCTCTCGGTCTCGCAGGCGGATATCACAGGCGCCCAGGGCGTGATGGACTTCCTTTATGCCAACAAGCTTCTGAACGCGCAGCTCGACGTGAAACCCTTCTATGACATGGGTCCCCTCAAGCAGGCGGAAGAAGAGATTGCCGCGGGCAAATATCCCCCGCTCGCCGATATCAAGGTCATCACCCCCTGAAAACTGCCGAACGCGGCCAAGGAGAAACAAGATGGTTCTCGGATATGAACTCCTAGGAACCGGCAAGGAAGGCGTAATCGTCTTCAACGACTGGCTGGCCGACTGCACCAGTTGGAAGCCGATGCACCTTTATCTCGACACGGATCGTTTCACCTATGCCTTCACCGATATCCGCGGCTATGGCCGCTCGATCGGGCTCGAAGGCGAATACAGCGCGAAGGAGGCGGCGGCGGACGCCTTCGAAACCGCCGACAGCTTGGGCTGGGATCGGTTCCACATCATCGGTTTTTCCATGACCGGCATGGTGGTGGAACGGATGGTGCTGATGCACCCCGAGCGCATCAAGACCGAGATCGCGATCGGCCCGGTCTCGGCCGCCGCGATCAAGATGGATCCGGAGCGGCGCGCCTTCTTCGAGAGCACGCTCGTGGATGATGACGCCGTGCGCGAGCTCGCCGCCCGCATCACCGACCACAAGCTGACGAGGCAGTGGTCGGAGCACAAACTCTGGCTCGCCCGAAACACGCGAAACAACGTGGCGGTCCGGCGCTACCTTGACATGTGGACGGTCGAGGACTTCTCCGACGAGGTGAAGGCGGCCCGGCCGACGCCGCCGCTCCTGGTGGTGGCTGGCGTTTGGGATCAGGCCGGCTTCCTGCCCGAAGAGCTGGAAGAGACGTTCATGGCTTGGCATCCCAATGCCGAAATGGCGGTGATCCAGAACTGCGGCCACTGCCCCATGCAGGAAACGCCGATCTACCTCACCACCTTGTGCGAGCAGTTCATGAGAAAGCACGCGGCCTGATTTTTTAAGGCAAAGGTCCCGGCGCGCCAGAGTGCGCCGGGACAGACATCGCATGGTCTTTGGCATCGGTGCGGGCAGGCGGCACCACCGTCCGCCCACCTTTCATCGATCTCCTTAAACTCAGGTATGACGTAGCGATACGGGTAGCCAATACTGCTGCGGCAGGAGCTTCAATAGGATCGTCAAGGTTAGATGTTCGTTGGCGGGGGGCGGCGGGTTCTAGGGCGGCAAGGTCGCCCTACGGAACGATGCGTCCTGGCAGCGTCACCACCACGACCTTTCCAGGAGTTCCGTAATGACCACGTCCACGTTCGATGCGCGCAAGGTGGCGCCCCTTCGCACCCCCACCGACCTCGGTTCCGACGCCACACGCGACATCGCCGCAGCCCTCACGAAGCTGCTTGCGGACATGTTTGCTCTATACCTGAAGACCAAGAACTTCCATTGGCATCTTTCAGGCCCGCACTTCCGCGACTACCATTTGATGCTGGACGATCAGGGCGACCAGATCTTCGCCACCACTGATGCCATCGCCGAGCGGGCCCGCAAGGTCGGCGGCACCACGCTGCGCTCCATCGGCCACATTCATCGCCTGCAGCGGCTGATGGACAATGATGCCGAATACGTAACGGCCCAGGACATGCTGGCGGAGCTCGCTGACGACAACAAGCAGCTAGCGACTTTCCTGCGCGCGGCCCATGCGGTCTGCGAGGACTACAACGACGTCGCCACGACGAGCCTGATCGAAGTGTGGATCGACGAGGCCGAGCGCCGGACCTGGTTCCTTTACGAGGCCACGCGCTCGAACGCCTGACGCCCTGGGCGGAGCCTCTAAGTTCCGCCCATTCCCCACCTTTCAGGATCCAGATCATGCCAGACGTGCACACGCACGCGGGGGCCCACGCGCTCGCCGCCGGTCAAACCGCGCCGGATTTCACCCTTCCCGCAACACCGGACCAGCAGGTGGCGCTGTCGGACCTGCGCGGCCAGCCTGTCGTCCTAGCTTTCTATCCCGCCGATTGGAGCCCTGTCTGTGGCGACCAGATGGCCCTCTATAACGAGATGCTGCCGGAGTTTCACCGCTTCGGCGCGCAGCTCCTCGGCATCTCGACCGATGGGGTCTGGTGCCATGCGGCGTTCGAGCGGGATCGCAATTTGCACTTCCCGCTGCTCGCCGATTTCAACCCGAAGGGCGATGTGGCCCGGCGCTACGGCGTCTATCGCGACGCCGACGGCATCGCGGAGCGCGCCCTGTTCGTGATCGACGGCGCTGGCACGATCCGGTGGAGCTACGTCTCCCCACTTGGGATCAATCCCGGCGCGGACGGCATTCTTGCGGCGCTCGAAGCCCTGGCCCCGGCCAACGCACTTGCAGGAGCAAAATGATGAGCAGGCTCAACCCTCCGGTCGGCCCGGGCGATCATGCCCAAGGTCGGGCAGACGCCCCGGTGACCCTGGTGGAATACGGCGACTACCAATGCCCCTATTGCGGCGCCGCCTATGGCGTGGTGCGGGAGGTCCAGCGCCAGATGGGATCGCGGCTGCGCTTCGTGTTCCGCAATTTCCCGCTCACCCAAGTCCATGCGCACGCCCTGCGCGCGGCGGAGTTCGCCGAGGCAGCCGGGAGCATCGGCCGCTTCTGGGAGGCTCACGACATGCTCTACGAGCGCCAGGAGGCACTCCAGGATGGAGACCTCATGGAGTACAGCGCGCTGCTCGGGCTCTCCCGCAATCTGCTGCTCCAGGCGTTCGGTGGCAGCCTCGACGCGAAGATACGGGGCGATTTCACCAGCGGCCTGAGGAGCGGCGTCAACGGAACGCCGACCCTGTTCATCAATGGCCAGCGCTACGACGGACCCTTCGAGGTCCAAAATCTGATCACGGCCCTGGAGTCCGTCGCGGCCGCAGAAGGCGCCACGAACGGTCAGCCGGGCCATCTCACCCTCTGAGCGCGGCCTCGGGGCCGCAGCCTGTCGGGCATGTGAAAGGGGGCGAAAATGAGCGTTTTGGTATCACAGACGCCTTCCGGCCATGCGGTGGGAGCGCCGGCCGATATCGCTGCGGATCGCGTAACGGCACCGGTGCCAGCCCCCCAGGGCACGGTTGCGGCGAGCCTGCGCTGGCTTGCCATTCCGCTGCTCGCGATCGTCTCTGTGGGCGTCCTGCTGGTGTTCGCCAATGGGCACTGGGATCAATGGGCCAGCGCCCTCCCCCTCCAGTCCACCGACGATGCCTATGTCCACGCCGATGTCTCACAGCTCAGCGCCCGCATTAGCGGGAACGTACTTCGGGTGCTGGTCGATGATTATCAGACGGTCCATGCGGGCGACCCGCTGGTGGAGATCGATCCCGCCGATTATCAGGCCGCCGTCGCGGCGGCCGAAGCCAGTGCCGACGGTGCGCGCGCCGCGCTCGGCAATCTGAAAAATCAGGAGGCCCTCCAGCGCAGCCTGATTAGTGAGGCGCAAGCCAATCAGGCCTCCGTCGAGGCGGTGCAGACCGAGATGAGCGAAGAGTTCGTTCGCCAGCAGACCTTGTTGAACGGCGGCCTTGCGGGCACCGCGCAACGCCTGCAGCAAGCCACCGCCAATCTCGACAAGGCCAAGGCCGAGGTCCGCGCAAACAGCGCCGCGATCGAGGCGCAGAAGCGCCAACTCGACGTTCTCATCGGCCAGGAAGGCACGCTGAAGGCCAATTTCGACGCTGCCGTGGCCAATCTGAAAACCAACCAGCTCAAGCTTTCTTACACCAAGGTAACAGCACCGTTCGACGGCATCGTCAGCACGCGCCAGGTCCAGGCGGGCGATTATGTGAACCCCGGCAGCAACCTGATCGCCGTGGTGCCGATCCCCGACGTCTATGTCATGGCGAACTTCAAGGAGACGCAGCTCACCCACGTGGCCCCGGGCCAGAGGGTGGACATTCTGGTCGACACCTTCCCGGGCCAGACGCTGACCGGCCGGGTGGCGCGGATCTCGCCGGCGAGTGGATCCGTCTTCGCCCTTCTGCCTCCAGACAATGCTACCGGCAATTTCACCAAGGTGGTGCAGCGCATCACTGTCCGCATCGCGCTGGAGCCGGGTCAGACGCTGACCAAAAGATTGCGCGCCGGCATGTCTGTGGAGGCACGGATCCACACGGGGGATGCGTCATGACCGCCCTCGCTTCCGCCCCCGGAGCTGTCGGGCCGGCCGGCTATGGTGGGCACCCGGCCTATGCCGCGGCGGCGGTGCTGCTCGGCTCTTTCCTCGTGGGGTTCGACACCCGTCTGTTTTCCATCGGCCTGCCGGATCTGCGCGCGGCCTTCGGGCTCAGCTTCGATCAGGGCGCTTGGCTGAACACCGTCGCCACGGCGCCCCAAATCTTCATCGCACCCGCGGTCGCCTGGATGGCCGCGACCTTCGGTGTCGGGCGGGTCCTGTTCTGGCCGAGCCTCGTCTATGCGGCGGTCTCCCTCGCCATTCCCGAAACCCGCAGTTGGGAAGCCTTGATCATTCTCCATGGGCTGCGCGGATTGCTGCTGGGCGTATTCATTCCCGCCACGATCATGATCATTTTCCGCACCCTGCCGACGCGATGGTGGGTGCCCGCCCTGGCGATCTACGCTTTCCGCCTGGCGTTCTCGCAAAGTGCCGGTGTACTGATCGTGGGATTCTACGAGCAATATCTCGGCTGGCCCTGGGTCTATTGGCAGGATGTACTGCTCGCGCCGCTCATCGGCCTGCTGGTGCGCCTCGGCTCGCCGCGCGAAACCATCGACACCGGCTTGCTCCAGACGGCGGACTGGGGCGGGATGGCGCTGCTCGGCACCTCCTGGGCGCTGATCTATGTGGCCCTCGATCAGGGCAACCGGCTGGACTGGATGCAGTCCGGCCTCGTGGTCACCTTGCTGTGCGCCGGCGGCGTGTTGCTGCTCGGCTTCTTCCTCAACGAGACTTTAGTTCGCGCGCCGTGGGCGAGCCACAAGGTGATCGCGACACCAAACCTGCTCATCGCCTTCCTGCTCATCCTGTGCTTCGACCTCACCAGCATGTCGAACAGCGTGCTGATGCCGGGCTTCCTCACCAATGTTCTCGGGCTGCGGCCGGAACAGATCGGCTGGCCGGTATTTGTCGGCACCGCCGTGCCGCTGCTGCTCACCATGCCGTTGGCGGTGGTGACGATCCGCCTGTTCGACTCCCGCATCGCCATGATGGTCGGCTTCATTGCCTTCGCCCTGGCCGGCGCTTTGGGAACCCGTGTGACCCATGAATGGGCCCCCTGGACCTTCCTTCCCATGGCGCTACTTCAGGCGGTCGGCCAAGGTTTCACCTTTCTCGCCGCCATCGTCTACATCCTCTCCAACGCCGATCCGAAGCGGTCCACGGCCATGGCGGCCTATATCCAGGTGCTGCGCCTGGGCGGCGCTGAGACGGCGGTGAGCCTGATCTCCACTTTTCTGCGGCGACGGGAGCAATTGCACTCCTATCTGCTCGGTCTGCACGTCAGCGGCTCAGGCACTTCGGTGGGCGAAATGCTGAAAGGACTATCCGCAACCTTCGCGCCGCACGGCGGGTCGGCGAGCGAGGCCTACGGGCGGAGCATGTCGACCCTGGCCGCGATGGTGAGCCGAGAGGCGAATATCCTCGCCTATATCGACGCGTTCCAGGTGGCGTTCTGGGCGGCGCTGGGGGGCCTGCTGCTGCTGGCTCTGGCCGGCGCTGCGCCGCGCGGTCCCCTGAGCCCGAAATATTGAGCGCTTCCCTATTTCCCATTTGTCGTTGCGAGGTGGGCATGAAGAGCGGCGACGAATGCCCGAACCTTGGGCGGGACCATGCGGCGCGTGGGATACACCGCCCAGATGTCGAACGGCTCCGGCACGCCATCTTCCAGCCGGACCAGAACGAGCCGGCCGGCGGCCAGTTCCTCCTTCACCTCCCAGGCCGAAAGATTGGCGATCCCAAGCCCGCCGACGCAGGCCTCGTGGATCCCCTCCACCGAATTCGAGCTGAACCGTCCGGCGACCAGAATTTTCACCAGCCGCCCATGATCGAGGAAATTCCAATGCGTCACGCCGGTGGAGGCGATGCAATCGTGGTCGCGCAGGTCCTTGAGCGTTGTGGGCGTGCCGCGCGCGCGCAGATAGGCGGGTGCGGCGCACAGCAGGCGCGGGCTATCGGCCAGCCGGCGCCCCACCAAGGCGCTGTCCGTGAGCCGAGCGATGCGCACCGCAAGGTCGATCCCTTCGGCCACGATGTCCACCATGCTGTCGGTGAGCAGGAGATCCAGACGCACCTTGGGATGGGCGCGCAGGAAACCGGCCGCGAACGGCGCCACCACCTTGCGCCCGAAGGCGGCGGACGCCGACACGCGCAACAGGCCGGCGGGCTCGGCCTCACCCGCGCGGACGCTGGCATAGGCGGCCGCCTCCTCCTCCAGCAGCGCCTCGGCGTGCGGCAAGAAGGCCGAACCTTCCTCGGTCAGTGCCAGGGATCGGGTCGTGCGGTGCATGAGACGCACGCCCAATTCGTCCTCAAGAGCCGCGAGGGCGCGGCTGACAGCCATGGGCGACAGGCGCAGGCGTCGACCGGCCTCCGCAAGGCTGCCGGCCTGCGAAGCCTCGATGAGAATGCGCAGCGCCTGAAAATCCATCCCACCTCCATCATAACAACAACAGATATATTCGCGTATCAACTTTCATAACTACATCAAAAATCGATAGCCGCTATCTTCCCCCATCCAGGGCGGAGCCCCAAGGGGCGCTGCCCATGCCGCAGGGCGCGAACGACGCGGCCGCTGCCGCAGGAGAAGCCACATGACCACCACCCATGCCCAAACCCGGGCGCCGAGCTACGGGCCAATCTTCGCCATGGCGACGGCGGCCGGAATCGCGGTCGCCAACATCTATTACAATCAGCCGATGCTCGCGGTGATCGAGCGCGATCTTCCGGGCGGCCTCACCCCGCTCGTACCCACGGCGACCCAGATCGGCTATGCCGCCGGCCTGTTCCTTCTGGTGCCGCTGGGCGACCTGCTGGAGCGGCGGCGGCTGATCGTGCTGCAATTTCTCGCGCTGGCGATCGCGCTGGTGCTGGCCGCGACCGCGGGCACCGCACTTCTGCTGCTCGCGGCCTCGCTGCTGGTCGGGCTCGCCGCCACCGTCGCGCAACAGATCGTGCCGCTGGCCGCCCACCTCGCACCGCCGGAAAAGCGGGGCGCGACCGTTGGGACGGTGCTCTCGGGCATTCTTGCAGGCATTTTGCTGAGCCGGACGCTTGCGGGCTTCGTCGCCGCCCATGCGGGATGGCGCGAGATGTTCTGGCTGGGCGTGCCCATGGCCCTTCTCGCTGCCGGCCTGATGGCCCTGACCTTGCCGCGCAGCGCACCTGAGACGCGCTCCGATTATGGCCAGCTGCTGGGTTCGCTCGGCCAACTCTGGCTTGAATTCCCGACCCTGCGGCGGGCGGCCCTGACCCAGGCGCTGGTGTTCGGTGCCTTTACCGCATTCTGGACCGTGCTCGCCTTCCGCCTGCAGGAGCCGGCCTTCGGCCTTGGCGCGGAAGCCGCCGGCCTGTTCGGCATCCTCGGCCTGGTCGGTGTCTTCGCGGCCCCGATCTCCGGCCGTTTCGCCGATAAGCGGGGACCGGAAAGCGTGGTCATGTTCGGGGCCGGGCTGACGCTGGTGTCATTCCTGGTCTTCCTTGCGTGGCCGCAGATCGCGGGGCTCGTGGTGGGGGTAATTCTGCTGGATTTCGCGATGCAAGGCGCGCTGGTTTCCAACCAGCACATCGTGTTCGCGCTGCGCCCCTCCGCCCGCTCGCGCCTCAACACGATTTTGATGGGCACGATGTTCCTCGGCGGCGCCGGGGGCTCAGCGGTGGCGACCTATGCCTGGATGGCTGGCGGCTGGGCAGCCGTGTGCGCCGCCGGAATGGCGCTCGCCGCAGCCGCCTTGATCCTGCAACTCGCACCGCGCTTCAGCGCAAAACGGAGCGTGTCATGAAAGGGAAAGTGCTGATCGTTGGCGGCTCCATCGGCGGCCTGTTCGCCGGTGTGCTCCTGCATCGCGCTGGTTTCGACGTGGCGGTGTATGAGCGCTCCACGCAGGGGCTGGATGGCCGGGGTGCCGGCCTCGTGGCCCAGCAGGATGTGTTCACCCTCCTGCGCGAGGTCGGCGTCGAACGCCTCGCGCGGTTTGGCGTCGTCGCCCACGAGCGCATCCATCTCGATCGCGCCAATCACGTGATTCAGCGCCAGAGGACGCCCCAGACCCAAATCTCCTGGGATCTGCTGTTCCGCACCTTCCGCGAGATGCTGCCGCCGGAGCTGTATGTCGGCGGTGCGCACGTCACCTCCGTTTCACAGGATGGCAACGGCGCCAGCATCCAGTTGGCCGATGGCCGGACATTTGAAGGCGACCTCGTCATCGGCGTCGACGGACTGGGGTCGAGGGTGCGCGAAGCGGTCGCCGGCAGGCCGCAGGCGCCGCGCTATGTCGG
Source organism: Roseixanthobacter psychrophilus (assembly GCF_043195195.1). NCBI lineage: Bacteria > Pseudomonadati > Pseudomonadota > Alphaproteobacteria > Hyphomicrobiales > Xanthobacteraceae > Roseixanthobacter > Roseixanthobacter psychrophilus. Next base: position 19,882 of record NZ_JBAFWT010000025.1, on the reverse strand, counting down.
CTACGCCACCTGGCGCGGTCTTGTGCCGGAACATCTCGTACCGCAGCGCGCAGCCGATGTCCTGTTTGAGCGGTTCGCCTTTTTCGACGCGGTCCGATCGCACGTGCTGGGCTATCTCGTGCCGGGTTCGGACGCTTCCCTGGAGCCCGGCCGGCGGCGTTTCAACTGGGTCTGGTACCGTCGCTATTCCGATGCGGAACTGACGCAGGTACTCACCGACGCAGAGGGCACGCGGCACCCCTTTTCGCTGCCGCCCGGCGCAGTTTCGCAAGCGCGGGTTCGCGCATTGCACGCCGACGCCGGCCTCCTGCTGCCGGAAGCCTTCGCAGACGCCGTACAGGCCGAGAGCCAGCCCTTCATTCAGGCGATCTATGATTATGAAGCGCCGCGCATGGTGAACGGTCGCGTCGCGCTGCTGGGCGATGCTGCCTTTGTTGCTCGTCCACACACGGCGATGGGAGTGGCTAAGGCGGCAGGCGATGCCATGGAGCTTCGCAATAGCCTGGTGGGGGAGCCCACCCTTGAAGCTGCCCTGGAGCGCTACGCACGGGCGCGCGAGAGTGTGGGCGCACAGATCGTGGCTTATGGCCGCCAGCTCGGGGGGATGCTCGATCTTTGAGCGAAGACCGTGGCCCGGCGCGGGAACGCCAACGTCGGTTGCGGTCAGGCGGGCGTGCCGTCCGAGCCGATGGCATTCTCGATATAACCCGCGAGGAGATCGGCTTTGAAGGGCTTATGGAGGATCCGCACGCGTTGCCCGAGCTTCTGACGGACGCCCTCTTCTGAAAAGGCGGTAATAAAGATGAAGGGTATGGCGCTCCGGCGCCGCACCAACTCCTGGTACAGCCCGATCCCGCCCATTCCCGGCATTTGCACGTCAGAGATGATGCAGTCGCTATCGAGCGCCGCCGGCGAGGCTAAGAACTCCTCAGCCGAACCGAAGGCCCTCGCCTCAAAGCCGAGCGAGCGCACCAAACTCCCAGTCGCCTTGCGGACGGCCAGTTCGTCGTCGATGATAGAAATCTTTCCCAAGGTAGGTATGGCCCTGTTGGCGACGTCTTCAGATTGCAAAGGCGCGCATCAGTTTCATGTAAATAATGACGGGAATGACCGGACAGGTGAATCATACAGTGGTTTATCGAAATGACGCCTTGGCTCGGTCCGCCCGGCGCTTCTGCGTAAGCGTCACGGATATCTGGAGAAGATCGTCGCACGACCGCTCCCCCGTTGTCCTCATTACGCGCCCTTTGCGACTTTTGCCGGAATGCTTCTGAGATCCATAGGCCTCACGGGCTGCTTGCCGTGCGACAGGCGGATCTGAGTGCGAGGAGTGCGGGGAATCGCCACCGCGACATGGCGCCAGGGCTTTCCAGCATTCATGCCGCAACCTGCGGCGTCGCGGGCAGGATGAAATGAAAGGAAACGCCGCGCTCGGGATTGCGCGTTGCCCAGATCAACCCGCCATGGGCTTCGATGATGGAGCGGCAGATGGACAATCCCATGCCCATGCCGGTGGGCTTGGTTGAGAAGAAGGCGGTAAACAGATTGGCCATGGCGTCGGGTGCGATGCCCTTCCCTGTATCCGTCACGGTCACCATGAACCCTTCCGACGGCGTGCCTGCGGGCGCGTCTGCGAGCTGGGTCTCATGGTGCACCCTGATCGACAGCGTGCGAACCGGCAGATCGGCCATTGCGTGGATCGCATTGATGACGAGGTTGATGACCACCTGCTGAATCTGCACGCGATCCGCGACGATCAGAAACCGGTTGGGCTCCAGATCGAGTCGAAGCGCGACGCCTTGTTCGGACAGCTCGCGTTCCACCAGAGCGACGGCTTCGGCAACGGCGGCCGAGAGATCCAGGGTGGCGCGCTCGGGCTCTCCCTTCGTTGCGAGCTTGCGCAGCCGCTTGACCACATCGCCGGCGCGCCGACCTTCCCGCACCATCTCGCCGAGGCATTCGCCAACTTCCTCGAGATTGGGCGGGGTGCGGGAAAGCCATCGCATGGCCGCTTCACCATTGGTGACGATCGCGGCGAGTGGCTGATTGACCTCGTGGGCGATGGAGGCCGTGAGTTCGCCGAGGGTAACCACCCGCGCGACGTGGGCGAGCTCCGCGCGGGATTGTTCGAGCGCCCGCTGGGCATGAATTCGGTCGGTAATGTCGACGATGCTGACCAGCACATTGTCATAGGGGTCGGCGCCGGTGGGGAACGTGGCGTTCATCAGGATCGAGCACCGGTCGCCCCGAATGGTGCGGATAACGGTCTCATAGGAAAAGCGGGCGGCGCCCTCGTAATAGGCGAGGATGAATTCGCGGAATGAGGCCTGGGTCTCCGGCAGGAAGACATGAGCGAGCTGCGCCATGAATTCCGGCCGATCCGAAGCCCCCACGAGATCCATCGCCGCCTCGTTCACATCCACAACCCGCACCAGCGAGAGGCACCGGCGCAGCGCCTCCGGGGAACGTTCGAAATGACCGCGCAGGTCGGTGATGCCCTCGGCTCGTAGGCGATCCAGCTCGCGGGTGACCTGGCTGAGGTCTTCTTCCCAGATCGAGACCGCGGTGGATTGGAAGATGCTCCGGTAGCGGCGCTCGCTGTCCAATAGGATGCGCGTCGCCCTTTGATTACGAAGGCCGAGGACGGTCGCGATCAGGATGGCGAGGAGACTGACGGCGCAGCGCAGCAGCGGCGGCCCCGCCTGATATTCGCCATGCTCGATCAGATAGGCGAGGACCGTCAATGAGGCACAGCCCAGCGACACCAGAACCAGCCCGCGCGTCCGCGTGAAGCTCACGGCCATCAGGACGACGACGACGTACAGGACGGCGATTGCGATGCCCACCGAACTGAAGGTGTCGAATATGAAGATCGCGAGAGCAAGCCCGGCCGCCGATACCGGCATGGCGACGCCGCCCGGCAGCCCTCCAATTCCGGCCAGAGCGCGGCCCCTGCGTCGCGCTTCGATCGCCCTCAAAACACCCAATGTCCTGCTCCAATTTGGAATGAAAAACGATGCTGCGGCCTCTCCGAGCGACGCGTTGAATGTAGCCCGACGCTAGGGAAAGGTTGGCTTATACGTTGGTATATTTTTGCGCGTCTGCAGCTTTACGCTTCCGCGGCGCATCATCGACCGGGTTGTACAATGCTTGAACCTCATGGGCTGAGTGTAGGCTGCCCGATCGAGGCGGTTCGACGATGGCTCCCGGCACGGGCCATATGGCGAACGCCCTACCCTCCGAGCAAGCGACGCCGGAGCCATGCGGCGGGGGAAGCTGTAATGCGGCGCGCTTTGGAGCAGCAAGTCATCCCCCCGACATACCTCGGTATGCGCCCATAAACCAATGATGATCCCGTTTATACCGCGATATAATTCTAAGACGACCCTGTGTCTGGCACCATTCATCTCGTCGGGTGGCCGTCACCCCTTGAGGAGATGTAAGATGAAAATGAGCTTTGTTCTTGTCGGTGCCGCTCTGGGCGCCATCGTCGCCAGCAATTCCGCCTTCGCCAATGGCACGGATACCGGTTATCGCGCAGCTTATCCCGCTTCGGACGAAAGCGTTGCGGCCGATAACGCGACCACCCCGCTGTTCATGGCGAGCCCTGTGGAAAACTATTCGACCCCCGCTTTCACCGCCGTGCGCCGGGCGGCGCCCGCCGTGACGTTCCAGGATCCCCACTGGGGTCCGGCTGACGACGCCACCGACGACTGAGCACCGTTGACCTTCCCCAACGCCGGCCGTGCACGTCCCCTTGCGGACCCACGGCCGGCGCCGAAGGAAGACTGAACGAGGCAAGGTGCCGGTGGGCACGACAGGATCTTTCCACGTTTTCTCGCCGCCTGCCCTGGCGACGGCGCGAAAGCGTGGCAGTCTTGTTTTGTTACCGGGCACCAGAACGCGCTCCGTTTGCGCGAGCGGCAGGGACAGAAGGCGACTTCCGCGCAAGCCTCGCTCGCACAGGAGGGCAGGACTGGAAGCCAACGTTGGTCGACGCCGCACCGATGCGGCCGCTCCGATCACACCCTTCGAAGGGTGGTGCCGCGCATCAAACTGAAAGGCCGGAGGCTTTCCGTGGCGCCATACGAGACGCCACTCCTGAGCGCCTACTCCGCCACAACGTTCAACAGAAAAGGGCGGAGTGCCACAGCGTGGCCTCCGCCCTTTTCTGTTGATTGCTGCGAACCTGCCAGAAGGCATCCGGGGCGCAGCGTCATAATTGTTTGGGGCACAGGTGAAGCGCGCAAATGTCCCGCGCTCCTCCGGTTTCAGGCGCGGGCACGATTGGCGCTGCGCCACCGGTAGGGCGTCTCGCCGACGAAGCGGCGAAACACGGTGGTGAAGTGGGCCTGGGTCTGAAATCCGACGCCGAGCGCCACCTGAACCACGCTTTCCTTCGTCTCCAGAAGCATCTGGCAGGCACGCTCAATGCGGCGGCTCATCAGATATTCATGCGGGCGCTGGCCGGTCGCGATGCGGAACTGGGCCGCGAAATGCATCCGGCTCAAGCCGGCCGCCTCGGCCATGTCGGCGAGGGAAACGCTCTCCCCAAGGTTCGCATCGATATAGGCCTCGACACGCTTGAGGCGCCACTTGGGGAGGCCGGACCGCGCGCGCGGCGCGGCGGGCACGGGCTCCGGATCGGTCTTCAGCGCGGGCACCTGGGGCGCATCGAGGCTGAGCATGCGGGTGACGATGGCAAGGCGCACCGCATCGGCATAGACGCCGCCGAACTCCCCGGTGCCGATTTCGGCCGCTGCGAGCGCGCGAGAGAGAAGCTGCACCACGCCGTCATGGGTGGCAGCTGTGCGCGATGCGGTTTCGTATCCACCGGCGGCGGATGAAGCGTCTTCGCGCGCATGCTGGTCAGCCGGTCCAGCGATGGTGCTGCGCTGCACCTCCACAACCCGCAACGTCGCCGGTGTCCCCGTCGTGTCGGAAGAGAGAGCGATCACAAGCTGCATGTGCGGCAGGCGGAGGGACAGGTGGTTTGCGTTGCCCTCGCGCGGCATCTGCACACCGGGAGCGAAGCTGAAGTCAAAATCGGCAATCGAGCGAAACACCGATCCTTCCGCGTGCACCAGGGGGATAATGTCCCCTGAAACCGCTTTGGCTCGGCCGTCGAACAGCGAAGACATATGAAGCGACATGGCCCTGATCCTCATCAGCGTTGAGAAAGCCGCTGACGTGGTGCCCCAGGTGGTCATTCCAGGTACGCTTTTAGGGATATTCTTTTCCCGGGCGCATCAAGACTGACCATCTGTACCGACGACATCAGCAATCACCGTTTGGTGATGTGCAGATGATAGAAAATCGGGCGGATCACTCCAGTCTACCTGGGTTTCTCACGGTATATGATGAGTTTATATCTCATATACGTTGGTATAGCGCCGTGCTCCGTAACGCTTGAAATCGATGGAGATCCGCTCGTCCGCAAGGCCGAGCCCAAGCACGAACGTGCGCTCCCGAACCGTTTTGAAAGAAGGTGTCCATTTTCGCCCGGGCCGTGTTCACGCCGCAGCTGCCCTTGGACTTGCCACCGGGAGCCAACCTTCCACGAACGGTCGGCACCCGGAACGAACCAGACCGCGCCAGTGCCGTCAGGCGCTGCCGGCAGCGGCTGGAACAGGGGTCTCCGCAGGACCCGGCCGATGCTCCATCCAGGCCCCGAGCGCAGGCGAGAGGCCTGCGGCCGGCTTGGGGCCGGGCCGGGCGAACCGCCCGGCCCGCGCCGGACGCGGCTTCATACGCGCCAGGAGCTGAGCCTGGCCGATGGCGGCAGACAGCGGATCCACCAAGGGGACCGAAACCTGGTCGGCGATGCGGGACGCGAGCCCGGTCAGCGGCGCGCCGGCGAGAATGACCACGTCGGCACCGTCCTCATGCACCGCGCGCTCGGTCTGCGCCACCAGTTCGCCTTCCAGCTCGTGCTGCACCGTCGCGACCGAGTGGAAGCCGACATCCGGCACGCGGATGCTGGCGCAGCGCGCATCCAGCCCGCTCAGGCTCACCGCATCCTCGTACCAGGCGACGAGGGTGCGGGAAAAGGTGATGATGGAAAAGCGGCGGCCGAGCATGCAGGCCGTGAGCATCGCCGCCTCGGCCATGGCGGTGATGGGCAGATCGAACAATTCGCGCGCCGCGATCAGGCCGGGATCGCCGAACGCCCCGATGACGATGGCATCGGCATCGGCCTGATGCTCGGCAATCATCTCCAGCGTGATCGTCCCCGCGATCAGGGATTCCGCCCGGCTCGCAATATAGGGCATGCCGCGCACGGCGGTCATGGCGACCAGGTCCACGTCCGGGTTCAGCACCGAAGCGGCGGTCGCCACCATGCGTTCGGTCATGTCCGCCGAGGTGTTGGGATTGATGAGGAGAATCCGCATGGTCTTCAGGCCTCCCGCGCCCGGGCCCAGAGCGCGCGGATCGCCGCGTCAGCCTCGCGCCGGATCGTCTCGGCATCGGCCTTGGTGGGCGCCCCGTCCGCAACCACGATTTCCCCGTCGACCACCACCATCTCCACATCGCGCCCCTGGGCGACGTGCACCAGATTCCCGAGCGCATTCATCATCGGCGTCAGGTGCGGCCGGCGGAAATCGAAGGCCACAAGATCCGCTTGTTTTCCGACCTCGATGGAGCCGATGCTGTCTTCCAGCCCCATGGCGCGGGCCCCGCCCATCGTCGCCATCTCGAACACCGTCGCGGGCTGCCAATCGGCGGTCACCGATCCAAGCTGGATGCGCCCCACGGCCAGCGCCCAGCGCATGGTCTCCACCATGTCGGCATGCATGTTGTCGGTGCCGAGCGCCAGCTTCGCGCCCGCAGCCCGCAGCTTCTGAGTCGGGGCGATGGTGGCGCCGGTGGCATTGCCCTTGGCGATATGGGCGACATGGGTCCCCGCCCGGCCGATGCGGGCGATGTCGCCTTCGCTGACATGGATGCAATGGACCGCGAGCAGCCGTTCGTTGAGCAGGCCGACCTCATCGATCAGTTCAGGCGGGCTCTTGCCGTCGCGCTCGCGAATGCGGGCAAGTTCCACCTTGCTCTGCGAGAGATGCGTCGTCACGCGCAGCCCGTTCGCCTGCGCCGCCTCGGCGATCCGGCGCAGGAACGGCGTGGAGCAGGTGTCGGGCGCATGGGCGGCGAGCTGAACGCCGATGCGGCCCCCGCTCTTACCCTCATAGCGGGCGGCAAGGTCGAGGGCGTCCTGCAACGTCCGGTCGCCGATCGAATCCACATGCTCCCAGCGCCCCTTGGAGACGCCGGAAAAATCCACATCATGGATGCGGCCGCAGGACCAGACCCGAAGGCCCAGCTCTGCCATGGCGGGCGTGACGATATCGGCGTGAACGAAGGTGTCGTTGATGAGCGTGGAGCCGAACAGCATCGCCTCCAGCGCGCCAAGCCGGGTGATGGCATAGGCCTCGTCCGGCGTCACCATATGGCCCTGCGGAATGCCGGGGGTATAAGCCGGAGCGAAGCCGAGATCCTCGGCGACGCCGCGCACCATGCTGAGATTGGCGTGGGTGTGCACGTTGACGAGGCCGGGCGTGATCACCCGTCCCGGCAAGGCGATGGTGCGGGCAGCCGGCGGCGGCGCACGATCGGGAGAAGCCGCTTCGATGCGGGCGAACCTCCCGTCGGCTATGGCGATTAGACCATTCTCGAAGGTCGTACCGGCGGCATCGCCGGTCAGGACGGTGGCGCCCGTGATGAGGAGATCGTAGAGCGGTTCAGGCATGGACATCACCGATTCAGGACGTGGGCGAGGAAGCGTCGGGTCGTCTCTTCGCGCGGCGCGGAAAAGACGGCCTCGGGCGGGCCTTCCTCGACGATGTGGCCGTCGGCCATGAAGATCAGCTTGTCGGCGACGCGGCGCGCGAAATTCATCTCGTGGGTGACCACCACCATGGTCATGCCCTCGCTGGCGAGCGCGCCCATCACGTCGAGCACCTCGTGCACCAGTTCGGGGTCGAGCGCAGAGGTGGGTTCGTCGAACAGGATCAGGCGCGGCTCCATCGCGAGCGCGCGGGCGATGGCGACCCGCTGCTGCTGGCCGCCGGAGAGCTGCGAGGGGCGCTTGTCCATATGCGTCGCAAGGCTGACCCGCGCGAGTTGAAGCGCCGCCCGCTCATTGGCCGCCTCCCGCGACAGGCCGAGCACCTTGCGCGGGCCGATCGCGACATTTTCCAGCGCGGTGAGATGGGGAAACAAATTGAAGCGCTGGAACACGAAGCCGAACATGCGGCGCTGAATTGCGAGCCGCGCCTCGCTCAGCGGCTCCCAACGGGCGTCTTCGCCCACATAGGCGCCGCCGATGGGCTCTCCCGACAGCTCGATCTCGCCGGCGTTCGGCGTTTCGAGATAGTTGAGGCAGCGCAGAACCGTGGTCTTGCCAGAGCCGGAGGGCCCGATCAGCACCATGGTCTGCCCGGCGTTCAGATCGAACGAGATGCCCTTCAAGATCTCGCGCTGGCCGAACGTCTTGCGCAGATTGCGCACGCTGAGCAGCGGCTTTTCGCGCGGGGCGTGGAGTTCGGATGTCATGATCATCACCACACCGGCAGGCGGCGTTCGATCACCCGCGATGCGTACGACAGCACCGAGATGATGGCATAATAATAGATCGCCAGCAGGGCGAAGATTTCGAGCGGCGCGAAGTGGGAGGCGATGATCGCCTGCCCGGAGCGCGTCAGCTCATAGACCGAAATCACCGAGAGAAGGGACGTGTTCTTCAGCAACGTGATCAGATCATTGGTGAGGGCCGGCATCATGGGGCGGATCGACTGCGGCAGCAGCACATGGAGCAGGATCTTGTCCTGGGTCATGCCGATCGATTTCGCCGCCTCGGTCTGTCCCTTCTCCACCGCCCCGACCGTTCCTCGCACGATCTCGGAAACGTAGCCCGAGCAATTGAGCGAGAGCGCGATAACACCGGCCCAGAATTCACCGAGCCGCAAGCCCATGAGCGGCAGGCCGAAGAACACGATGAAGATCTGGATCAGCAACGGCGTGCCGCGGATGAAATCCACATAGGCCCGCACGAGAAAGCGCGCCCAGGTCCAGCCGCCGAGCGAAATGAGGCCGAGCGCGATGCCACCGGTGAGCCCGAAGACCGCGGCGACGGCCGCGATCTTGAGGGTGGTCACCGTGCCCTCGGCAAGCAGGGGAATGGCCATCTCGACGACGACCCAATCTATGCTCATGGTGTTTTTGAACCTAACGGAGACGCGGACCGGGGGCGCACCGGCGCCCCCGTCCGAACCTGGAACGCGCGATCAGGAGAAGGTCGGGATGGTGTCGGAGAGCTGCATCCGCACGCCGAACCATTTTTCCTGAAGCTTGTAGATTTCCCCGTTCGCCTTCAGCGCATTGATGCGCTCGTTGAGGAAGGCGATCAGGTCCACATCCTCCTTGCGCGTGCCGATGCCGGCCCAGTTGCGCGGGCCGATATCGCGCACGATGGCGTATTTGCCCGGCGCGTCCTTCACCACCTGCGTGAGCGTGGCGAGCGAGTTGATCACCCCATCCACCGAGCCCTGCGCCAGTGCCAGATAAGCGGCGGGATGGTCGTCATAGGCCTTCACCTCGGAGAAGCCCTTGCCGGTTGCAGCCTTCAGCTTCTCGTCGAGCTTGGTCTTCATGGTATCGCCGGCCGAACCGAGCTTCACGCCCAGTATCTTCCCGGACATGCCGTCGAGCGACTTGATCTTGTCCGCGTCCGACGCGCGGATCAGCATTTCCTGCGTGGCCTCGGTATAGGGGATCGAATAGCCCACCTTCGCGACCCGCTCCTTGGTGTAGGTCAGGGAGGTCATGATGAGATCGAAATTGCCGGCGTACAGCGCGGGAATGACGCCGGCCCAGGCGGTGTCGATCAACTCCACCTTCACGCCCAGGGGCGCGAACAGGGCGTTCGCGAGATCCACGTCATAGCCGACGATGGCGCTGCCTTCGCGGAACGTGAAGGGACGATAGGACGCCTCGACGCCGATGCGGACCACGCCCGCCTTCTTGATGTCCGCGATGGTGAGCGCAGCGGCGAGGGCGCGTCCGGAGAAGGTGCCCAAGGCCGGCAGGGCCAAGGCACCGACCGCGAGCGAACCGGACATTTTCAGGAAGCCGCGGCGGGAGGGGGCGGGTCGGTTCTTGGGGAAGGTCATGGCAATCTCTTTGTTGCTTGAGACGCGAAAACGATGACACACTCAAATCAAATTGCATGCCATTGCATTTTCATTATTTTATGCAATAACTTAGGCATAAATCACCAGTGCGGCACCGCTGAATGATTGAGCGCGCGCAACTCAAACTTTGGGCATCTGTCTATATTTTAAGCATCGGGGCCTCCCTCCGCGACAGGGGAGCCGGCCCGATGGGAGCCGGCTTTGCCAACCGCATCGAAGGATGGCGCGGCGCTGGCGTGGGACCGGCGCGCGGTGTCCGAAAGCGGCACTGTCTCGCTCCCGCGCCCGTAATTTGTGCAGCCGAAATCGTCCCCCGTTCCGATCCGCGCCGGATCGGCGGCCGTCAGGCGGAGTCGGCGACCTCAAGCGCGAGCTCCGCGGCCGTGATCGCGCCCAGCACCGCGCACACCGTTTCGCCGGTGCGGATCAGATGCCGGCGCCAGACCGTGCGGGCCAACTCCGGATCGCGGCGATGAAACGCCTGCATCGCCGCTTCGTGCTCCTCCACCGATTCCGCCCAGCGCGCGGGATCGAGGATCGCCATGTAGCGACCCCGCCGCGCCCGCAGCATGAGATTGGCGTGGGTGGCGATGAGCACCGGGTTGGCGCAGGAGCGCACGATCGCGTCGTGGATCGCGCTGTTCAGTTCAAAATACGGATCCTTCTCGCGCCGCTCGAAATGGGCGCACATGCGGGCATGCATATCGTCCAGCGCCGCGAGGTCGTCGGCGCCGATGCGCACCACCGCGAGTTCGGCCGCGAGGCTCTCCAGCCCGGCGATGACCTCGAACAGGTTGGAGGCCTCCTCGGGCGTGAACGACATGATCCGCGCGCCCTTGTTCTGCGAGATCTCGATCAGCCCCTCGGCTTCCAGCAGCTTCAGGGCCTCCCGCAACGGCGTGCGCGAGACCTTCAGCCGCTCGCACAGGGCGCGCTCGATGATCCGCCCGCCGGGCGGCATCTCGCCCCGAATGATCAGGTCCCGCAGCGTGTCGGCGATCTGACGCGCGAAGGGCACCCGGCGCGACAAGGTGGTCTGCGGACGCGGCTGGCGCGGCGCGCCGTTGCCCTTCGCGGCGCTCCGCTTGATGGCCGCAATTCCGCTCGCGCGCTCCATGATGTTCCCGGCCGATCCTGCTTCGCTCTGCGGGGCAATCTACGCTGCGGCGCCCGCGTCTGGCAAAATATCCCCTGCCCTTCCCCGGAGAATGCACGCCATGAGTGCTTATGATCTCGTCATCCGCAATGGGCGCATCGCCACCGCGGCGGATGTCTTCACCTGCGATATCGGCATCAAGGACGGCCGCATCGCCGCGCTCGCCACCGGCCTCGATGCCGCGCAGGTGATCGATGCCACCGGCAAATGGGTGCTGCCGGGCGGCATCGACAGCCATGTGCATCTCTCCCAGCCCTCGGGCGAGGGAATCGTCATGGCCGACGATTTCGCCAGCGGCACGCGCTCCGCCGCGCTCGGCGGCAACACGACGATCCTGCCGTTCTGCCTCCAGGGCCAGGGCCAGTCGCTGCGCGCGGCTTTGAAGGCCTATCACGCCCTGGCGGATGGCGAATGCTATGTGGACACCTCCTTCCACCTGATCATTTCCGACCCGACCGAACAGGTGCTCGGGCAGGAACTGCCGGCCCTGGTGGAAGACGGCTATCCCTCGTTCAAGGTCTTCATGACCTATGAGGGTCTGGCGCTCACCGACCGCCAGATCCTCGAAGTGATGGAGGTCGCCCGGCGCACCGGCGCCCTGGTGATGGTCCATGCCGAGAATTACGACATCATCCGCTTCCTCACCGACCGGCTGGAACAGGAGGGCAAGGTGGCACCGCGCTTCCACGCCGCCTCCCGTCCCGCCATCGCCGAGCGCGAGGCGACCCATCGGGCGATCTCGCTCGCCGAACTGTCCGACGTGCCCCTGATGGTGGTGCATGTGTCCAATCGCGAGGCGATGGATGAAATCCGCCGCGCCCAGGCCAAGGGCCTCAATGTGATGGGCGAGACCTGTCCGCAATATCTGGTGCTGACCGCCGATGACCTCGACGGCCTCAACATGGAGGGCGCAAAATATGTGTGCTCGCCACCCCCGCGCGATGTCGAGAGCCAAATCGCCTGCTGGGAAGGCTTGCAGCAGGACGTGTTCTCGGTGTTCTCGTCAGATCACTGTCCGTTTCGCTACGATGACCCGCACGGCAAGCTGGCACCCAAGGGGCGCACCAGCTTCCGCTGGGTGCCGAACGGCATTCCCGGCGTCGCCGCGCGGCTGCCGATCCTGTTCTCCGAAGGGGTGATGAAGGGCCGGATCGACATCAACCGCTTCGTCGCGGTGACATCGACCAATCATGCCAAGGTCTACGGGCTCTATCCCCGCAAGGGCACCATCGCCGTGGGCGCGGATGCGGACATCGCCATCTGGGACCCGGAGGCGCGCGTGGAACTGACCCACGATCTGCTTCAGGACGGCTGCGATTACACGCCCTACGAGGGCATGGCGATCCAGGGCTGGCCGGTGCTCACCATGGTGCGTGGGCAGGTGGTGGTGCGCGACGGCAAACTTGAAGGCCGCAAGGGTCACGGCACGCATCTGCCCCGCACCCTGCCGCCCCGGCCTGTGCAGGGGTAATCCACGCATGCGAGCGCCGGGAGGCGATGCGCCGGGTCATCGCCCGGCGCCGAACGCTATGCCAGTTCGTCTCGCACCAGATTCAGCACATAGCCGAACGCCCCGACCGCCGCCGCCTCGGCGCGCAGATCCTCGATCGGGGTGAGGGAGATGGCGTCGAGGGCTTGGGTGAATCGCCGCCAATGCAGGCCGCGCCCTTCGCCATGGGCCGCAAGGTGCCGCGCGCCGAAGGCCTCGGACAGATCGATCCGGCTCGCCGCCTTCAACAGGAAGGCCGCGCCCATGTTCGAGCCCTCCACCACATAGAGCCAACCCAGCGCCTCGGGTGTGGGGAGGATCGGGATCTCATGGGCCAATTCGGGCAGCGGCACGCCGAGGTCCGCAAAGTCGCGCTCCACCGCCGAGAGCCGTTCGCGCTCGGCAAGTCCGGGCAGGATCGGCTGGAGAAACGGCGCCGCGTACAGAGGCGCCACTTGCCGGTGCAGCCGATACTGGAAGCGCAGGAAGCGGGCATAATTGCCCAGGTCGGCGAACGGCGCGGCAGCCATCACGGCCGCGTCGACCTGCTCGTGAAGCGCCGTCGATGCCGCGCGCAACCGCTTGGCGCGGCTTTCTTCGAGAATCTCTTCGTGAACCGTCATAGACCGCGCTCCATCGACGCCCGGATGTCCGGTGTCCGGCCTGGAATGAATATCTTGCCGCTCATTTCACGATCCGCGCGGGCGCGCCGGAGGCCAGGGCGCCGCCGCCGAAGCGGATGGTCAATCCGCCCTTCACGGTGAGTCCGGCGCTCGGCAGGAAGTTCTCGAACTGGGTATACTGCTCGTTCAGCAGGTTCTCGACCGAGAGCTGCATCATCACGTTTTCCGAGGGCTGGTAGCCGAGATAGGCGCTCACCAGATTGAAGCTCGGCGAGGGGTCGTAGACCGAATTGGTCGGCAGATCCTCGGCCGTCTTGGCGGCCACCGCGGTCCAGCGCAGGGCGAGGCTGAGCTTGCGCTCCAGGAACCGCAGCCCGACCGTGGAGGTGATCTGGTCCGGCGGCACCGAGGCTAGCGGCTGGCCGGCGGTGGGGCCGGCGGTTGCCTTGCCGGTGCTGGTCTGGCCGGAAAGGCCCGCGAACCACAAGCCCGCGTCGTAATTGCCCTCGAACTCGAAGCCCTCAAGCTGAGCCTCGGCGACATTTTGGTATTGCGCGAGCGAATAGGGGTTCTGCAGCGCCGCCGGGCACCGCACGAAAGACGGCAGCGTGACTAGGCAGGAGGCCGGCCCATAGGTCACGAGGTCGATATAATTCTCCACATCGTTGCGATAGATGTTCGCCTTGATGCGGACCTTGTCGCCCTTCGTGAACAGGTCGTCATACTTGATATTGACGCCGAGTTCCTTGTTCTTGCCGACTTCCGCCTGGAGGTCCGGGTTCGGCACGAAGCTGAACGGCGCGGCGCCGCCGGGGAACACGGCGGGGTGCGGGCCGGCGACCAGCGCTTCGGTGACGCTCGGGGCGCGATAGCCCTCGGCATAGGTGCCGTAGAAGGTGAACCAGGACAGTGGCGTGATGCCGATGGTCAGCTTCGGCGAGAGATGATCGCCGCTATTGGTCGTACCGTCGCCGGACAATTCATAGCTGTCATAGCGCAGGCCGGCGATCGCCTGGAACCAGGTGGAATAGTTCGCCTGCCACTGCACGAACCCGCCGCCGACGCCGCGCTCGCCCGAGGGGTTGTAGCCGTCGCCGAAGCCGTAATTGTCGATGTTGCTGACTTCGTCATGGAAGTAATCGCCACCGATGGTAACGGCGTTGCGGACCGGCCCGAAGTCGAACCGCGAGGTATTATTGACGTCGAAGCCGAGCGTATCGATGGTAAAGCTGCGGGGGTTTCCCACGGCGCCGGTGATGAGGTTGGAACTGCCGGCGACCTTGGTCTGGTCGAGCGCGACCTGGTTCCAATAGACGCTGCTGCGCCAATCGAACAGGCGGTCGTCGGGGTTCGAATAGTTCCAACTCGCCGTCACAGTCCGGTTCGTGACGTCGGTGGCATATTGCGTGGAGGTCGGCGTCACCGCGCCGTCGCTGGTGGTGTAGCTGCTGTCGTAATTGAGCGCGGTGACCTTCACTTCATGGAAATCGGCCGGGCGCACCGTGACCTTGGCGATGCCCGTCCATGTGTCATAGCCGGAATTCTGCACCACATTGCCATTGCCGTCCTTGTAGTCGGACTGGCTGCGATAGGTGCCGCCGGCGAATACATCCACGTTCTGGCCGATATGGGTGGCGGCGAACAGGGAGCCGAAGCCCATGGGGCCGTTGGAGCCGAACTCGGAATTGCCTTCCACGCCCCAGGTGTTGCCCGGCAGGATGATGTCGTTGGCATCCTTGGTGCGCATCGTCACCACGCCGCCGATGGCGCCCGAGCCGAAGATGTTGGAGACCGGTCCGCGTACCACGTCCACCCCGGCCACCAGCCCCGGCTCCAGGAAGAAGCTGCCGGCCTGATTGGCATGGCCGAGCTGGGTGAAATCCTGCCGCGCGCCATCGACGATCACCGCGACCCGGCCGAAATCCTGCAGGCCGCGGATATTGATGGAGGTGCCGGAGGAGTTTGCGTTCTGCAGGGCCGTGGTGCCGGGCATGCCGGTGAATAGGTCTAACATCCGGCTGGCCATGAGCGGCTCAAGCTGGTCCTCGCGCAGCACGCTGACGCCAGCCAGCGTATCGATGGCGAGTTGCTCGGTCTTGGTTGCGACCACCGTGATGGCATCCAGCGCTATGGTATCGTCCGGTCCGGGCTGGACGATCTGCACCGGGACCGCCTGGGGCGCCGATTGCGCCCAAGCGAAGCCGGTGCCGGCGCAGATCGCCGCGATCGCGACGCTGGATAGCCGGGCTCCGCGCAAGCGGACGTGCGTTCGCTGTCCCGCGAGGGTGCGAGTCATGTCAAGGCTCCTGGTGAAGAGGCTTCTGGCTACCACCCGAGAGGGCTTTGCGAGCTTCGGCGCAGCGATGCGCCCCACCCTTCGCCTAAGGTGTGGTCACCGTCAGGTCAAGTGGATTAGCTCTAATATTGTAATGCAATTCCGATTGGCGCATGAAAACATCTCATATTGCATGCGCTTCGTTTTGTTTTTTCATTATAAAAGTTCAAAAATTAGCGCTTAATCCAGCACATCTCATGAAGAGGAAAACGAAATGATTCGACTTTCAAATCATTTTACTACTTACAAGAGGGCCATTAGAATTAGACTTGTATCAATTCTAATGGCTATCTTGTTCATTTGCGGGCTCGCGCCCGCGGCGACAGAGGATGGGCGGCCCGCACAGGACACGTCCCGCATCGTCTCCATCGGTGGCGCCGTGACCGAGACGTTGTTCGCCCTGGGCCTCGGCAACAAGGTGATCGCCGTCGACCAGACGAGCACCTACCCCGCCGCCGCCGGGGCGCTGCCCAATGTGGGCTATGCGCGCACCCTGACCCCCGAAGGCGTGCTCTCCGTCGGCCCGAGCCTGATCCTCGCCATCGAGGGGTCCGGTCCACCCGAAACGCTGGCGGTGCTCAAGAGCGCCTCGGTGCCGGTGGTCATGATCCCCGAGGGGCACGATGCCGAGGGCGTGATCCGCAAGGTGGAGGCTGTGGCCGGCGCGGTCGGCGCAACCGAGGCCGGGGCACGGTTGGTGGCGGCGCTGAAGGCGGATTTCGCGCAGGTTGCAGGCGATGTGGCGCGCCTTGAGAACCGGCCGCGCGCCGCCTTCGTGCTCTCCGCCGCCAGCGGCACGGCCGTGGTGGGCGGCGCCGGCACCAGCGCCGACGCCATGCTCCGCCTCGCGGGGGCGGAGAATGCCATGTCCGGCATCACCGGCTACAAGCCCGCCGTGGACGAAGCCGCATTCGCCGCCGATCCGCAGGCGGTGGTTGTGATGAGCGGCGCGGGACAGGTACTCACCGCGCCCATGATCTTCGCTTTGCCCGCCTTCAAGGGCACCACGGCCGCCCGAGACGATCGTTTCGTGGCCTTGCCCGGCTCCTATCTCCTCGGGTTCGGCCCCCGCACGCCGCAGGCGGTGCGCGATCTCGCCCTTGCGCTGCGTCCCGGCGAAACCCTTCCCTCTTTGCCACCGCGCTCCTGGGCACAGGAAGCGATGCCATGAATGGCGATGCGTTGAGCGGCAAGACCGTCAGCGGACAGCCGCGCTCAGAGCGCACCACGGTGTGGTCGGCGCGGACCGGGCTGGGGGTGTTCGCGCTCCTCGCCCTCCTTGCCTTCTTCGCCGCATTGGCCATCGGCCCCGTGACGCTGCCGCTCACGCGCGTCTGGCAAGTGTTGACGCAAGCGCTGGCGGGGCACGTCACGCCGGCTGGCGCGGGGGTGCGCGATTGGGTGATCGTGCTGGACGTGCGCCTCCCGCGCGCCGTGCTGGGCGCGCTGGTGGGGGCGGGCACGGCGGTGGCCGGGGCGATCATGCAAGGGGTTTTCCGCAATCCCCTGGCCGATCCCGGCCTCATCGGCGTATCGCCCGGCGCGGCCCTCGCCGCGGTCGCCTGGATCGTGCTCGGCGCGAGTGCCGCTTCCGCGCTCCCTGTTGCGATGCGTCCGCTCGGCCTGCCGCTCGCCGCCTTCGCCGGGGGGCTCGCCACCACCTTGCTGATCTCCCGGCTTGCCATGCGGGAGGGCTACACCTCCATGGCGACGCTGCTGTTCGCCGGCCTTGCGCTCGGCGCGCTGGCGAGCGCGGGCACCGGCGTGCTGGTGTTCATGGCGAGCGAGCAGCAATCGCGCGAATTCCTGTTCTGGACCCTCGGCAGCCTCGGCGGCGCCACCTGGCTGAAGGTGGCCATGACGGCGCCCTTCGTCCTCGCTTTGCTGGCCGCCTCGCCGCTGCTGGCGCGGGGCCTCGACGCGCTGGCATTGGGCGAAGCGGAAGCCTTCCACCTGGGATTGAGGGTGGAACATCTCAAGCGCATCGCCATCATCCTGGTGGCGGCGGGCGTCGGCGCGTGCGTGGCCGCGACCGGCGTCATCGGCTTCATCGGCCTCGTCGTGCCCCATCTGGTGCGACTCTCCATCGGCCCCGCCCATCGCGCCCTGCTGCCGGCCTGCGCTCTGCTCGGCGCTGCGGTCCTGCTCGGCGCCGACATCCTCGCTCGGATGATCGCCGCGCCCGCGGAACTGCCGCTCGGCGTCGTCACCGCATTGGTGGGCGCGCCGTTCTTTCTCTGGCTGCTGCGGCACCGAACGGCGATCGGGTGAGGCATGTACGAGACCCATGATCTGGGCCTGACCCTCAATGGCAAGACTTTGCTCGACGGCGTCAGCATCGCCATCCGCCCCGGCGCGGTCACGGTGGTGGTCGGCCCCAATGGCGCGGGAAAATCCAGCCTGCTCAAGCTGTTGGCGGGCGAACGCAAGCCGACGCGCGGCCGGGTGACATTGGATGGCGCCGATCTCGCGGGCCTTGCCGCCCCGGCCCTCGCCCGGCGGCGCGCGGTGCTGCCGCAGGCCGCCGACGTCGCCTTTCCCTTCAGCGTGGGCGAAGTGGTGGCCATCGGCCTCGGCGGCGGCGCGGGCGGGCGCACGTCGGCCCATGTGGCGCGGCTGCTGGCGCGCGTGGATCTGCCGGACTTTGCCGCGCGCCGATATGATTCACTTTCGGGCGGTGAGCGCCAGCGGGTTCATCTCGCGCGGGTGCTCGGCCAGTTGGAGAGCGGCGATCCCACCACGCCGCGCTATCTGCTGCTGGACGAGCCCACCTCCAGCCTTGATCTGTCGCACCAGCTCCTGGTGCTGCGCCTCGCGCGCGCCCATGCGGCGGCGGGTGGCGGCGTGCTGGCGGTGCTGCACGATCTCAACCTCGCCGCCATGGTGGCGGATCGCATCCTCTTGCTCGCCATGGGGCGCATCCTGGCGGAAGGACCACCGGAGCAGGTGCTGACGGATGCGATATTGGCGCAGGGGTTCGGGGTTCAGGTCCGAGTGAACCTTGTTCCCTCCAGCCCCTTCATTCTTCCCCAGAGCGTCGCGGGATGGCGGGATGAGGGCGAAGGCGAAGCGGCACCTGCGCTCTGAGCCCGGCGTCGGACGCTTGGGGATCGAATGAAGGGGGCGCAGGGCCGCCCTGCACGGGGCCCTGCGAGGAGGAAGCATGCAGGCGCGACGCCTCTCCCGAGGAAGAGCGCCGCGCCTGGTTGAGACCGAAACGGTCGAGGATCAGGCCGCCGGACGGACGGCGACCGCTTCGCCCTCCAGCACCACCGGGCGATCCAGCAGCGTGTCGGGATCGAGGGTGCCGGCGAGGGCGCGGGCGAGCTGGTCCTTATCCAATTCCCCTTCCCAGCGCGCGACCACAATGGTGGCCACCGCATTGCCGATGAAGTTGGTGATGGCGCGGCATTCCGACATGAAGCGGTCGATGCCGAGAATGAGCGCCATGCCCGCCACCGGAACCGCCGGCACCACCGACAGCGTCGCGGCAAGGGTGATGAAGCCCGCCCCCGTGATGCCGGCCGCGCCCTTCGAGCTGAGCATCGCCACCAGCAGCAGGACCACCTGGTCGGTCAGGCTGAGGTCGATGCCGGTTGCCTGAGCGATGAACAGCGCCGCCAGCGTCATATAGATGTTGGTGCCGTCGAGGTTGAACGAATAGCCGGTGGGGATCACCAGCCCCACCACCGACTTGGCGCAGCCGGCCCGCTCCATCTTCTCCATCAGGCTCGGCAGCGCCGCCTCGGACGAGGACGTGCCCAGCACCAGGAGCAATTCCTCCTTGATGTAGCGCAGCAGGGCGATGATCGAGAACCCGTTGTAGCGCGCAACCGCGCCCAGAACGATGAACACGAACAAACCGGCCGTCAGATAGAAGGTGCCGACCAGCATGGCGAGGTTGGCCACCGAGCCGATGCCGTATTTGCCGATGGTGAAGGCCATGGCGCCGAACGCGCCGATGGGGGCGGTCTTCATCAGGATCGCCACCAGGCGGAACATGGCCTGGGAGAGCGAGTTCAGCACCGCCATCACCGGGTTGCCGCGATCGCCGATGGCGGCCAGCGCGATGCCGAACAGCACGGCGAA
>NZ_JBAFWT010000024.1:0-80596 GCF_043195195.1 Roseixanthobacter psychrophilus | reverse complement strand
CTCAGTAGCCTCCACTCCCTGATTATCCGTGCTCAGGTGGATGATTTTATCTAGCTAAACGCCAACCGTTATTTATTTAAATTATGGAATGAAAGGATGTAAGCCTTTTTGCCGAGCGTAGATGGGGGCGGGTCCCAAACAAATAGTCATATGCCGCTATGCAACAAAGAAAATATACCAGTGGAAACATATGGGTTTTGAGCTAAATGAGACCATAAAGGGCACACGGTTTCCTATCGCAGCGAGTTTGCACCGCACCGGGTACATCCCCGCCCGCTTCTTGGGCACATTCCTTTTTTGACAAGAATTGATCCAGGCGCTCGCTAACGGCGGTACAATCACGCCGTTGCTGCGCTTGCGGTTCGGAATCGTTCCGGACAAGACCAATTCGTAAATTTTGGCCGCTATTTTGACCCTGTTTGGATTCGCCGGCTGGGAAACGGACTGCACCCCAGCCGGCTACCGCAGATCAATTAGCGGACAAATCCTGGACTGCGCAGCGCAGGCGCCGACCGCACGGCAAGCGCGCCTTCACCCGTCAGCGCCACCACAACCGAGACGATTATCAGGAAGGCGGGATATTCCCACCCGCCGCCTGGGCCGGAGAATAGGAAGCCGTTTCCGATGTGCACCGAAAGCGCGCCGAGCATCACTGGAATCATCAGCACCGCAACCTGGCGAGCGTAGATCCCCGTGAGGATCAGAAGACCGCCGACCAGTTCGACGCCGATCACTGGCAGAGCCAAAAACCCCGGCATGCCCATATTGGTGAGATAGCCGGCAAAGCCGGGGACGGTGAACACGACGTATTTGATCAGCGCATGGGACACCCACATCGCGCCGAGGGTGATACGCAGGAGAAACAGGCCGTAAGGAGCAAGACGTTGGTCAATCATGGAAGCCTCCGGGGTTGGATTGGATTGACCCCTAGGTAGCTTTCCCGTTGCCGCACAGCCATACTCGCCATTGCAGAGTTTCGATTGCATGGATGCACACATGATTGCCTGGGACGACTTTCGGCTCGTAAAGGCCGTCGCCGAGACGCGTTCCCTCGCGGGCGCGGCAGACCTCTTGGGGGTCAATCATTCCACTGTGTTCCGCCGCCTTGGCACCTTGGAGGCGACCCTCGGCACACGCCTCTTCGAGCGTGCCCGAACCGGCTATGCGCCGACCCCGACGGGGGAAGAGATGGTCAGGCTCGCCGACCGCATGGCGGAGGAGATCCTGTCGGTGGAGCGGCGGATAACGGGGCAGGACCTGCGGCCATCCGGGGAATTGCGCGTCACCACAAACGACACGCTTCTGGTGCATCTGCTCACACCGATCTTCGCTTCCTTTCACACTGCCTATCCCGAGATCCGTCTCGAAGTCCTGGTATCCAACCAGTCGCTCAGCCTTACCAAACGCGATGCCGACATCGCGATCCGCGCCACCGACAGGCCGGGCGACACGTTGGTCGGACGGCGCATCGCCACCATCGGATGGGGAGTCTATGGCCGGCCCGACCTCCTGGCCGAAGCGCCGTTCGACGCCGCGAACCTGCGAGCCCACAATTGGGTGGGGCTGAGCGAGAACTTCGCCCAGGTCGGAGCCATGAAATGGCTGCGTGAACGAGCGGGCGAAGACCGCATCGTCTATAAGGTGAATACCGTGCTGGGCCTCGCCGAGGCCGCAGCAGCAGGAATCGGCCTCGCCGTCCTGCCATGCTTTATCGGCGCTGCCACGCCCGGTCTGGTGCGGCTGGTAGCACCCGACGCAGACATGGTCGCGAGCCTATGGCTGGTGACCCACCCCGACCTGAGGGCTACAGCACGTGTGCGTGCCTTCATGGATCACGTAGGACGCGAATTGATGCGCCACCGGTCCGCCATCGAGGGAAAGGAAGAGGCCCGGCCCGCTGAGAGCGAGCTTGCAAAGGCCGAGATTCCCCTGGGAGAACGTGCGGCGGGCGAATTTGCGCCAAGCGTTCTGGGTGCTCCCGGTCCGGACGGACTTCAGGAAGGTAGCCCGGACAGCGAGGGCAAGCCGGGCGGCCTGGACGCGACCTCGGCCGATTGAGCGTTGGTGAAGCTCCTTACTTGGGCCGTTTACTATTCCGCCTGGGACTGCGCCACCGCATTGTCGCGCGTCTTGGGCCGGCGCCGGGAAGCCACTTGGGGCGTGTCTGCCCCGAGGCGTGTGAACTCGCACCACATTGTTTCCACACCGGCGAGCGTACCGCGGAAGGTTGCGGCACCGGTCTTGTTGACCTCGAAGCACGGCTCGAAGGCCATGCCATCGATGAAGCCGCACACATTTTCGCCCCGCACCCGCACCGTATTGGGTGGCAGGCGGACGTAGCGTGCCGACCCTTGCGCGCGCAAGGTAATGGTTCCTGCGACGGAACCGTCAGAGAAGATACGGCCGGCACCGGTCGTCCCTTCAAAGCAGTTGAACGCGAACGTCCGTCCCACGACGAATGCGCGCGCCTGTTCGGGATTGAGGCTCTGAGCACCTGCTGACCCCACCCCGAGCAAGGTCAATCCGGCAGCCGCAAGGAAAATGCTTCGCATGTCTCTTCGATAAGCGATTTTGGTTAACAAAGACCATGCACCGGACTCACCGGCCGGGGCAAGGATGGGAAGCCAGCTTTTCCAGTCGGCAAGCTCTGAGGGTGATCGCTTCAGTGAAATGCCGTTGCGGCAAGCGCACCGCTCATACGCCGCTTGCAACCACACGCTCCACGGGCACCTCCCGGATCGGCAGATTGATGACGGCGGACGCAAAGGAGAGCGCCACCGAAAGCCACCACACCACGTCATAAGAGCCGAACGCCTCGTAAAGGGCGCCGCCGAGATACACGCCCAGGAATCCACCCACCTGGTGGCTGAAGAAGGCAAAGCCATAAAGCATGGCCATGTAGCGGGTGCCGAACATCAGCATCACCAGGCCGGAGGTCGGCGGCACGGTGGACAGCCACAGCAAGCCGATTGCGACCCCGAACAACAGGCAGGACAGCGGGGTGATCGGCAAAAGGATGAAGACCGCGATGGCGACGCCCCGGGCGGCGTAGATTGCCGCCAGAAGGTACTTCCGCGAGAAGCGGTTGGAGAGCACCCCCGCGCTGATCGAACCGACGACGTTGGAAAGTCCGATCAGTGCCAGAGTGGAAGCACCGACGGTCGCGGTAATGCCGTGGTCGGCGAGATAGGCCGGCATGTGGACTGTTACGAACGCCAATTGAAAGCCGCAGGTGAAGAAGCCGAGCACCAGCAGCACATAGCTTGGATGGCCAAAGGCCTCACCAAGCGCGCCGCGGATCGATTGGCGCGGCGTCCCCGCCGTGCTGGTCGCCCCCGCACGCGTGGTACCGCGCGTCGAAAGGGCGAAGGAGAGCGGCACCACCAGCAACAGCACCGCTGCGAAGATCATCAGCGTTTCCTGCCAGCCGACCTGCGAGATCAGCCCCGTCGCCAATGGAGGAAACAGGAACTGACCGAACGAACCGGCTGCGGTTCCCGCGCCAAAACCGAGCGAGCGCCAGCGCTCCGGCAAGAGCTTGCCGAAAGCTGCCAGCACCAGATTGAACGAGCAGGCGGACAGGCCGAAGCCGACGAGCACGCCGGCGCTCACATTGAGCAGGCCCGGGGTGATGGCCACCGACATCAACGCCAGTCCGGCGGCATAAATCACCGCACCGACGCACATCACCCGCACGATGCCGAACCGGTCGGCGATGGCGCCGGCGAAGGGCGACCCGAGGCCCCAGAGCAGATTTTGCACCGCAAGCGCGAAGCCGAACACATCGCGGCCCCAGCCGAACTGGTTCGACATGGGCAGAAGAAAGAAGCCGGAAGCGGCCCGCGGCCCGAAGGTGAGCAAAGCGATCAGGCATCCCGCGCACAGAACCAGCACCACGGACACGGTGCCACCCGAGCTGAACCCTGGCCTCGGATCACTGGTCTTTGGGTTGGGCCGGATCGCGTCAGGCGTGGTGAAATCGGACGCCGCGGAAGGATGGACGGGGGAAGAGCGCATGCCGTGGTCACCTGAGGCGTGGAACGGAACGTCCTGACCCCTCGGGCTGAAGGTTCGACGACGCGACGGACTGAGTTGAGAAGTCGCGGCCGGAGACACGCTCCGTGACCCAAAACCCACCACCCGAAGCACTATAATATCTCCGTGCGGAAGGCGTGGAAAATCAATCTTCTTCACACGGACCATGCGCTTCGCTCATGAGTTGACGGCGACATGATCACGGTCCGGGTCTGGCGGAGGCGATGATGCGTGATCGCTCGTCTATCGCCACATTGCCGATGAAGTTGCTATCCATCTTGATCTTGGGGATCGGCAGGCGATGCAGATAGCCGAGAGAAGTGAAACGCGCCAAAAGTCGAAACGAAAAACGCCAGCCCGAAGGCTGGCGTTTTAGTGCGTGACATCCTGAAGCCCGCGGCAGCGCCGCGGACAGGATAACTTGCGGTCAGCCGCGCTGGGGACCGCCGTGGTGCATCTTGTGCCCCGGACCGCGCGGCATTTCCTCGCGCACCAGGATCTGCAGCCGGCGCTTCTGGCCCTCATCCAGGGTCTTGTAGAGCGGTTCCGCGGAATCGGCGATCTTCTGCAGATCAGCGGCGCGGGCATTCAAGAGCTTGGCCTGATCGCGCAGCCGCTCGATGGCGTCGGGCTGGGTGGCCTCCTGGCGCTCCTTGCGCATCTCGACAAAGCGGGCGGAGCGCTCCTTGGCGACGTCGCGCAAGGTGGTCTCGACCGCGGGCCAGAGCTTCTCTTGGTCGGGGGTGAGCTTCAGCCCGGTCTTAATGGCGGCAATGCGAGCGTCGGTGAGGGCGGCACGATCTGCCGGGCTTGGCCGCCAGCGCCCGTGGTCTCCCCGCCCGGGGCCCGCAGTGCCCTGGGTCTGCGTGGCGGCGGGCGCCGCCGGTGCGGCGCTCTGCGCGGAAGCGACGGTGGCAAACCCGGCGAGCGAACCGGCAAGAAGGGCAGCGGTGGCAACGGCGGTGATTGAGGTCTTCATGTCATCCTCCTGGGATGACGTAACTCTTAAATTCATCACAGCTGCACGCAACTTAAACATCGGTAATTAAATAAACCCCGGCTCAAGTCAGTTATTAATACAAATTCATCAACATTACATTTTGGAAAGATGGAACCTTTGGGAAGGGCGAGTCAAACCGGCGGCGCCGAGGGCGCACCGACCAACTGGCGCACACCCCTGGAGGCGACGCCGGTCTCGCCAGCGATGTAGCCCCGGCTTTCCATCTCGCACTGCCACGCCCCCGGTGCGCCAGAAATTCGGTAGAGATTATATCGACCGGCTCCCCGGCTATCCTCGGGGCCCGCGGACGCCGAGGGTACACCCACCACAGGGGCAGACCCGTCCACAGTCTCGATCACACCAAGTGACGCGCGGTGGTCATGCCCGTGGAGCACCAGCTCAGCGCCTGCCTGCGAGACCACCTCGCGAAACGCCGCGGCATCCCGGAGGTCCCGATGGTAATGGCGCCCGCCGACCGGCGGGTGATGGATCATGACGACCCGGAACAAACCCTCTTCCTTCAATGAAACCAACAGGTGGCGTAGCCGCTGCAATTGCGCGTCGCCGACTTCCCCACTGGCGAGGAATACCGCTGTCGGAATCGCGGTGGACACCCCGATCAAGGCCACCGGCCCGCGCCGCCGCACATAGGGAAAAGCGGAAACATCGAGGGGCGTATCCGGACAGGTATCGTCGCCTGCGAGGAAAGGGGCCCATCTCTCCAGATGATAGCTCAGGGCCGAACGGACATAGGCATCATGGTTGCCGGGGATCACGGAGACGTCCTGCGGGGCTCCGAGCGAGGCGAGGAAGGTGGCGCCGGTGTCGAATTCCGTCGGCAGGCTGAGGTTCACCAGATCGCCGGTCACCGCAATATGGTCGGGCGCCTGGAGCTGGAGGTCGTCCATCAAGGCGGCGAGCGTGATCGCGCCGAAATTCCGGCGCCGGGCGCCGATCCAGTTCATGAGACCAAAGAACCGCTTACCCAGGATTTCGGAGAGCCGCGCCTCGGGAATGGGGCCAAGGTGCGGGTCAGAGAGGTGGGCGAGCACGAACATACCGGGGCGGTCCTTCCGATCCTTGCGGCGCCCTGCTTAGACCATAGCCGAGGCCGGCGCGAGCAAGACTCGCGCCGGCAGGCGGAAGTTCCGCCCTTAAGCGGGAAGCGGCTCCGCGGTGGCGAAGTCCGCCTCCATCTGGCGGCGGAAACGCACCGTGTCGCTGTCGGCAATCTCCACGTCGGCCCAGCGCACGGCCCGCCCCCTCGGCACGTCGTTCTTGAGCTTCACGTGATGCGCGAGGCCGATGGGCAACACGCCATCGCGCAGGGAATCCTGCGCCCGCATGATGCGGCCATAGACAGTATAGCCACCCTCGCCATCGAGCATCTCGCCGGCCTTGAGATCGCGCTTGGCGGTCGCGGCGACATCCGAGAAGAAGCCGATGGCGCTGCCAGTGGCCTCGTGCCGCAGCGCCGCCGCCGCAACCGAGACGCCGAGTTCCATGCCGATGAGATGGAACGGCCGATATAGCGCAGTATAGCGGCCGGACGGGTCCGTAATCATCCCGTATTCCTTAAAGCAGCGGCGCGAATAGTCGCCGCACGACGACGGATCAGCTTCCAGCACCACATAGACGCCCCAGCGCAGATCGCGGAACACCGGGCGGCCGTCGGTCTCCAGGGAGGAGACCACCTCCACCATGCCCGCTTCTTCAAGGAGACCTCCGTCGGCGCGCGGACACAGCATGCGAGGCAGATCATCGACACCACAGGGCGGAAACAGCAGCCCGTCGCGCGGCGCCTTGAGGCCGGTCATGTTGGAGATGGCGGCCATCTCGATGGCGGATTTCGTTCCGTCCACGAAGCTATTGAACATCTGCGGGTTCATCCCGCCGGCCTGCGCCATCTCCTCGGAAATGGCCAGATTCTTCCAGACTGTCTGCGGGGTGGATTGGTGGTAGATCGGCAAATGGCGCGTGCCCTTGCCCGCCGCCACGACATTGAAACCGCAGGTTTGCGCCCAATCCACCATGTCGCAGACCAGCGCCGGCTGGTCGCCATAGGCGGCAGCGTAAACGACCCCCGCCGCATCGGCGCGGCGCGCCAGCAGCGGGCCGGCGAGCACGTCAGCCTCCACCGTCACCATCACCACGTGCCGGCCATGGGCGATCGCCGCGAGCGCGTGGCGGATACCGGCCGACGGGCTGCCGGTGGCGTCGACGATCACCTCCAGCCCCTCGGCGGCGATCAGCGCTTGCGCATCCTCTGTAATGACCGTGCCACCGGTGCGGCGAGCCGCGTCAAAATCGGCAACCACGGCGGCGTCCGTGTCCCAGCCGGTCTGCGTCAGAGCGGCGCGGGCGCGGCTTGCCGAGAGGTCGGCGATGCCGATGAGATGCATGCCCGGGGTGGTGCGCACCTGGGAGAGGAACATGGAGCCGAACTTGCCGGCACCGATCAGACCCACCCGGACGGGGCGGCCTTCGGCGGCACGGGCTTTGAGCTTGCGGGCGAGATTCACGCGGGCGTCCTCCTGTTATTCGGCTTTGGCGAGCCTTTGTCGTCTTGTCCGCATCGTGCGCAGTGCGACACCTGGCACCATAAGGTGACCTTGCTTCGCTTGTCTTCCCCGCGTCATGGTCCTTATCTGCGTTCATCGTCCGTTCCTCAGGAGTCGTCCGTGCGTCCCTCCCTGGCATCCGCCCTGTCGTTCCTGCTGGCGCTCGTGACCGCCGCCCCGGCCTTGGCGACCGGCGTGACCGTACGCGGCACGGAGCTGCTGCTGGATGGCGTGCCCTTCGTGCCCAATGGCGCGGCGGGCACGCAGCGCCTGTCGGACCTGAAGGCGACCGGAGCCACGGTCATCCGCACCTATGGGCAGGATCCCGGCGAGATCCTCGACAGTGCCCAGCGCGCAGGGCTGAAAGTGATCGTCGGTTTCTGGCTGGAGCATCCCCGGCGCGGGTTCAATTATGGTGACCGCGCCGCAGCCGAAGGCCAGCTCGCCGAGTTGCAGCGCATGGTGGAGCGCTATCGCACCCACCCGGCCCTCCTGCTCTGGGGCCTCGGCAACGAGGTGGAGACCGAATTGACCGCCGCCGAGGCCGAGCCGGTCTGGCCCGCCCTAGAGCAGGCGGCCAAATTGGTGAAGAGCCTGGATCCCGCCCATCCCGTCATGGCCGTACTGGCCGATACCGGGACCGACAAGGTCGAGATCCTGAAGCGACTGGCGCCCAGCATCGACGTACTCGGGCTCAACGCCTATGGCGACAGCCTGCTGACCATCGTCGGCCGGGCCCGCAGCCAGGGATGGACCGGCCCGATCATCATCACGGAACTGGGCGCCATCGGACAGTGGCAAGCCGGCAAGACCGCCTGGGGCGCGCCCATCGAACCCACATCCACCGCCAAGGCGGACCAGATGCGGCGCTATCTCACCGTGCTGAAACAGAGCCACACCGGTGCCCTGCCCTTTTATTGGGGCCAGAAGCAGGAGGTGACGCCCACCTGGCACAGCCTGTTTCTGCCAACCGGCGAATGGACCGAGGCGGTAGAAGCCATGGCGGATTCCTGGGGCGGCCAGCCGCCGGCCGGGCCGAAGAGCCGTCCCGACGCCAAGCTGCCGGTCGGCGTCAATCACGCCCCGCGCATCCTGTCCTTCAAATTGGACGGCCCCTCGAGCTTCGACCGCAACGCCGGCGCGCGGGTAGCTCTTTCGGCGACCGACCCGGACGGCGATCCGCTGAAGGTGGAATGGCAGATCACGGGGGAGACCAAGGTGCGCGGCGTCGGTGGGGACGCCGAACCGGTGCCGCCGCTGTTTCCCGAGGCCCTCCACGAGCCGACGCCGAACGGCGTGCGCATCCAGGGGCTCGATGCCGGGCATTACCGCGTGTTCGTGATCGTGCGGGACGGCCGCGGCGCAGCGGCCACCGGCAACATCCCGATCGAAGTTCGGTAGCCAGAGAAGCACCGCACCCGGGGCAACTCCGCTTGCGGAACGGGCCTGCCCGGGCTTAGGCTCCGCACGCCAAAACGCTATCTGGCCAACCGGTTCGACCGCCCGCCGAACGCCGCAGCAAGGATAGCCGGGGCACAAACAGCCGCGCACCCAAGCGCGGCGTCTCGGCCTTATGCATGGAGAACGCTCACATGGCGAAGATCAACAAGCTGTTGGTCGGCGAATCCCTCGTCGGCGACGGCAATGAAGTGGCCCATATCGATCTCATCATGGGGCCGCGCGGCTCGTCGGCGGAAACCGCCTTCGTCAATGCCCTGACCAACAACAAGGACGGATTCACCACCCTGCTCGCGGTGGTCGCGCCGAACCTGCTCGCCAAGCCGAACACGGTGCTGTTCAACAAGGTCACCATCAAGGACGCGCGCCAGGCGGTGCAGATGTTCGGCCCGGCGCAATATGCGGTGGCCAAGGCGGTGACGGATTCGGTCGAGGACGGGACCATCCCGGCCGAGGAAGCCGACGACATCTTCATCTGCGTTGGCGTGTTCATCCATTGGGAGGCGTCCGACGACGCCAAGATCCAGCAGTTCAATTACCAGGCCACCAAGGAAGCCATCGCCCGGGCGGTGAGCGGGGAGCCCAAGGCCGCCGATGTGGTCGCCAAAGCCAAGACCGCCCACCATCCCTTCGCCGCCTCCTGAACCTGTCTCGACACGGCAGCCCGGCCACGCCGGGCTGCTCGCGGCCCTTTCAGAACAGCCGCCCGCCGTCCGGCACCACATGGCTCGGGCCGATCAGCACCACGGCGCCGTCTGGATCGGGAAAGCCGAGGGTGAGCACTTCCGACATGAAAAGGCCGATCTGGCGCGGGGGAAAATTCACCACCGCCGCCACCTGCCGGCCGATCAATTCCTCAGGCGCGTAATACACCGTGATCTGCGCCGACGACTTCTTGATGCCGATCTGCGGGCCGAAATCGATCCGAAGCTTGAGGGCCGGCTTGCGGGCCTCGGGGAACGATTCGGCGGCAACGATGGTGCCGACGCGGATGTCGACCTTGAGAAAATCGTCATAACTGATTGCCGGGGTCGGCATCGCCTCATCATCGCGCATCGTCCGCTCCTTCTGCGGGGCAGACTTTAAGCGTTTGGCGCGAACCTCGGTCAACCCACGCCGGCATCCGCCGCCGGCGGCTCGACCGCAGAGCGGCGGCGCTTGCGCCAGGGGATCGCGATGAAAGCGAGATCGTCCAGCGCATCCAGCATTTTGGCCCCGGTTCCAAGTTCGCGATCCAATGCTGCCATGGTGCGCGCCAAGCCGGGGTCCTCGTCCTTCAGCCAGACGTCGACGATGCGCGCGAACAGCACCGCGAGCCCGCGCGCACGGACATCACCGGCAAGCCCCGTGGTATCGATGCTGGCTGCGGCCAGCATCCAATGCTGGGATTGCGTGCCGATCCTTAGCAGGTGAAGCGCCAGCACCGGGTTGCCACGCGCCGATCGCATCAGAGAGGCGACCGCGTCTCGATGGGGCTCGAGCGCGTCGAGCCGGCGCATCAGCACCTCGAACAGGCGCTCCTGCGCACTTTCCCCCTCGATGGGCCCCGCCTGGTCAGCACCGCTTTCGGACAGAACGCGGCGGTCGGTGGCACGGGCAAAGGCGTCCAGGAGATCATAGGTCGAGCCGTATTCCACCCGCATCTGCGAGAGCGGCACGCCGGCATGCGCCACGACGTCGGCAAGCGCAATCTTCTCGAACCGGCGCTGTGCCAGCAGATCGAGAAACGCCCTGAGGCAGGCATCGCGTGTGGTCTCGCACGTCATGGCGCACACTCCTTCGGTCCGCTCCGGGCTTGAGGCAAGGTGTGACTCACCGCCCGATCAGTTTGCCAGTTCCTTCGAACGGCGCGTGGCCGCCGCGACCGCCTTCTCCAGCAGAGGGCCGAAACCGACGGAGGCATCCATCAGGACGGAGAGCGCCGCCGCCGTGGTACCGGCGGGTGAGGTGACGTTCGCCCGCAGCGTCGCCGGTTCGATACCCGACTGTGCGATCAGTGCCCCCGCACCGGAAACGGTGGCGCGGGCGAGACGATCGGCCAGCGCGGCCGGAAGGCCGACGGCGACGCCCGCCTGCGCCAACGCCTCGGCGAGCAGGAATACATAGGCCGGCCCGGAACCCGATACGGCGGTCGCCGCATCCATCAGTGCCTCGTCCTCGATCCATTCGACCGGACCGACGGCGCCGAGCAAAGCGGCGGCCACATCGCGCTGCGCTTGGTTGGCCGCCGCATTGGGCACCGCAACGGTGATGCCGTGGCCGATGGCGGCGGGCGTGTTGGGAATGGTGCGGATGACGGCAGTGCCGCGCGGCAGGGCCTCCTGCAGGAAGCCGATGGTCCGGCCCGCCATGATCGAGACCACGACGGTTCCGGGCTTCACCAGCGAGCGCACGGTCGCGAGCACCGCGGGCGCCACCTGTGGCTTCACCGCCAGCACCAGCACGGCAGGGGTGGCAATCTGGGAGAGTTCGGGATTGGGCCGCGCGCCATGCGCCAGCAGCGCCGCGGCGGCTGGACCCGGCAGGTTGGGGTCCAGCACCACCGCATGGGCAGGATCGAGGCCGAGACGGAACCAGCCGTCGAGCAATGCCCCGCCCATCTTGCCGGCGCCCACGAGGACGACGGGTCCACTCAACGACTTCAGAAGATCGACCGACATAGGCACACCTGCATGGGCGCGGGAGCCGGTGACCGCCTCCCAGCGCAATCTTAAGGTGCCTCAGTCTTAAGCTTCTCCGACCGTATCGAAAAGCGCCGTGTCCATGGCTTCGCGAGCAGTCTTGCCCGCCCAGACCACAAATTGGAACGCGGGATAATAGCGTTCCACGGCATCGATGGCGGCGCCGAGAATGGCTTCGCACTGCCGGTCGCTTGCCGTCGCCCCGCCCGTTAGCACCAGCGCATGACGGAACATGATGACGTTTTCCTGCGACCAGATGTCGAAATGTCCGAGCCACATCTGCTCGTTGATGAGCGCGAGGAGCTTGAGCACCTCGGTGCGGCGGTTGTCGGGCACCTTGAAGTCAAAGGCACAGGCGAGATGCAGCGCCTCGATCTCATCCATCCACTGGAACGAGACATGGCAGTCCGTCCAGCGGCTGTTGAGCGAAAGGGTGATCTCGTCCTCGTCGGAACGCTCGAAGGACCAGTCGTGAACGGCAGCAAGCCGTTCCACCAGATCCACGGGATTAGCCGGAGCTTCAGCTTCGATGTCGATGAGAGACATGCCTCGACCTCGCGGTTTGAGGGACGCGGAGACGGTCGTTTACGGCAGCAACGACACTCAAAGCCAGGGCACTCAAAGCCAGCCAGGATTTGCGCGACGCAGCGTACCGGCGGCTGCACCGGCCGCCTGAGACCGGTTTGCCTTGACGAAGCTGCGCCCCGTCGCGCATTGCGCGACGATCCGGCTACGAATCGCCAATAGACCCACTATATCGCGGCGCAACGTGGCACCGCTACGACAGATTGTGGTTTAGCACGCCTGCCTTGCCAGAACCTTGCTCACACGGGGCCGGGACCGGCGCCCGGCGTGCCGGAAAAGGAGCTCTCGCCGGGCGCGGGAGTGACCTGGGCGGCCAGCTTGGCCTCCAACTCGGCGAGGCGCAGGGCGAGGCGCTCGTTCTCAAGCCGCGCGGCGGCCACCATGTCCTTCACCACGTCGAATTCCTCGCGCTTGACGAGATCCATGTCGCGCAGGAATCGCTCCATCTGCGAGCGCGCCACGGTCTCGGCCTCGCGGCGCATCCCTTGGGCAACACCGGCCGCGTCATTCACCAGGCGCGCCATTTCGTCGAAAATCCGGCCTGTGGTCTGGGTCATGGGAGCCAACTCTCATTCCAACGCGCACTCGGCGCGTGCTTTCTGCCTGCTATGACAATGGGCATAGGCGCGCCGCACCGCAAGACTGACCCTGTGTCACCTTGACGGATGCCGCGCCTGCGGGCACATGCCACGCTCTGTCGGGCAACGGCCCGCGCGTGGTGACTGCCCTGTCCCGGCCCACCTCCCGCTGGGGGTTTCATGATCAATTTCGCCATCCCCTTCCCGGCGCTCGACCCGGTGCTGATCGAGATCGGCCCCTTGGCCATCCGCTGGTATGCCTTGGCCTATATCGCCGGCCTGCTGATCGGCTGGCAGCTCGCGCGCTGGCTGGTGACGCGGGGCGCATTGTGGGGCGGACGCCCGCCCATGAAGCCTGTGGATCTGGACGATGCCCTGTTCTGGGCGACCTTCGGCGTAATCTTCGGCGGCCGCATCGGCTATGTGCTGTTCTACAACCTGCCTTATTTCCTCGCCCATCCCGCCGAGATCGTGATGGTGTGGAAGGGCGGCATGTCGTTCCATGGCGGACTTGCCGGCACCCTCCTGGCGCTGGTTCTGTTTGCCCGCGCGCGGCGAATCCCCGTGCCCTCGCTGCTGGACGTGGCCGGCGTGGTGGCGCCCATCGGGCTGTTTTTCGGCCGCATCGCCAATTTCATCAACGGGGAATTGTGGGGCCGCCCCTCGGACGCCCCCTGGGCGGTGATCTTCCCGACCGGCGGCAATGTGCCGCGCCATCCGAGCCAGCTCTACGAGGCCGCCGTCGAGGGGCTGCTGCTATTCCTCATCATGCTGGTCGTGGTCCGGCTCGGCGGATTGCGGCGGCCCGGGCTCGCCGCGGGCATCTTCGGCATGGGCTATGGCTTCGGCCGGATCTTCGGTGAGTTCTTCCGCGAGCCGGACCCGCAGCTGGGCTATCTCGCCTACGGCACCACCATGGGAATGATTCTCTCTCTGCCGGTGGTCTTGGCGGGCCTCGGCATCGTCATCTATGCCCTGAGCCGCCCCGCCCACGGTTTCGACCCGGGGCCACAGAGGTGACGAGCCCGCTGGCGCGGGAGATCAAGGCTCTGATTGCCAGCGAGGGCCCGATCTCGTTGGCGCGCTACATGGACCTGTGCCTCGGCCATCCCCGGTATGGCTATTACATGACCCGCGACCCGTTCGGCGCGGGCGGCGACTTCATCACCGCGCCCGAGATCAGCCAGATGTTCGGGGAATTGCTCGGCCTGTGGGTGCTTGCCGCCTGGCAGCAGATGGGCTGCCCCGATCCCATCCACCTGGTGGAACTAGGCCCTGGCCGAGGCACCCTGATGGCCGATGCGCTGCGTGCGTGCCGCCTGATGCCTGCTTTTGGCGATGCGGCGCGGATTCATCTGGTGGAGATGAGCCCGGTGCTGCGCGCGCGCCAGCAGGCGACTCTGTCCCAGGTGGCGAGCGCGCATCCCCTGTCCTGGCATGCCCGGCTGGAGGACGTGCCCGACGGCCCGGTCCTCGTGCTCGCCAACGAGTTCTTCGACGCCCTTCCGATCTCCCAATTCATCCGCAGCGGCGGCGGTTGGCACGAACGGCGGATCGGCCTCGATCCCGCCGGAGACCTTACGTTCGGCGTCGATCCTCATCCCGCACGCCTCGTGGACCGCCTCGCTCGCCACGTGCCGCTGCCCCATCCTCCGGGTGTCCTTCTGGAACGGCTGGAAAGTCCCGCCGCCGCCGCGCTCGCCACGCGCCTCACAACGCAAGACGGTGCCGCGCTCGTGATCGACTACGGCCATGCGATAAGCGGCTTTGGCGATACGCTGCAGGCCATAAAGGCGCATGCTTTCGTCGATCCGCTTGCAACGCCCGGCGAAGCCGACCTGACGGCCCATGTGGATTTCGCCGCGCTCGCCCGCAGCTCTGTCGCCGCCGGGGCGCAGGCCTTCGGCCCGGTCCCTCAGGGCGAGTTCCTGCTGCGCCTCGGCCTTGCCGCGCGCGCCGAGCGCCTGCAGGCCGGGGCGTCGCCCGCCCAAGCCGAGCAGATTGCGATCGCTGCCGCACGGCTGACCGGCACGGGAGCGAAGGAGATGGGCACCCTGTTCAAAGTGCTCTGCCTTGCCGGGCCGGCCTTTGCCGCATCGGGTGATCCCCCGCCGGGCTTTGCCCCGTCCGAAGCTTTTGCGGAGAACACGCCATGAAGGTCGAAGCCCCCTCCCTGTCCGCCCTGCCCAGCATCCGCCACGGCTTCTTCACGCGGCGCGGCGGCGTCTCGCAAGGGCTGTACGACAGCCTCAACGGTGGGCTCGGCTCGAAGGACGATCCCGCCAACGTGCTGGAAAATCGCGCCCGCATGGCGCGCGAGATCGGCGTCGCGCCGGAAGCGCTGGTCGCCTGCTGGCAGGTGCATTCGCCTGATGCGGTGATCCTCACCTCCCCCTGGAGCCGTGAGGACGCGCCCCAGGCCGATGCGGTGGTGACCGCCGTGCCGGGGCTCGGCGCCACCATCACGGTGGCCGATTGCGGGCCGGTGCTGTTCGCCGATCCGGTGGCCCGAGTGGTGGGCGCGGCCCATGCCGGCTGGAAGGGCGCATTTGGCGGCGTGCTCGAAAGCACGATCCGGCGCATGGAGGAACTGGGCGCGACGCGCGCCAACATCCATGCCGCCATCGGCCCCTTGATCCGCCAGCCGAGCTACGAGGTGGGCGAAGACTTCATCGTGCGCTTCATCGAGACCGACCGCAGTTTCGCGCGCTTCTTCATCGCTGCGGAGCGGGAAGGCCATGCCCTGTTCGACCTGCCCGGCTTCATCGCCCATCGCCTCGCGGAAGCGGGAATCGGCGCCGTGGAAGACCTCAAGCTGGACACCTATTCCGACTCCGAGCGCTTCTTCAGCTACCGTCGCGCGACCCATCGGCATGAAGCGGATTATGGCCGCATGGTGGCGGCCATCGCCCTGATCTGAGCCGGCACACAGGATTTTTACCCCCGTTAACGATGCCTTAACCGTTTCTCTGGACCTGATGCCGGATTGCCGCTAACCCTCCTGAACACCACGGACGGGGAGCGCCGCATGTCGGACGCAGGCAACACACGCTGGACGCAAACGGTGCGGTGGAGTTCGCGCCTTCTGGTCCTCGGTGTTGGACTTGCCCTGGCGGGATGCCAGACCGACGGCGGAACCGCCAGCACGGCGAGCCGCACCTTGTCCTTCGAATCCATCGACGGCCCGCCCAAGCCCACGTTCGACAAGCTGGTCACCCGACTCAGCGCGGAGGCGGATGCCCAGCAGGTGGCGGTGGTCTCTCGCACCGATAAGGCCGCCTACCGGGTCCGCGGCTATCTCGCGGTCCATTCCGACAAATCCACCACCTCCGTCGCCTATGCCTGGGATGTGTTCGACGCCGACAAGCAGCGCGTCGCCCGCATCACCGGTGAGGAAACCACCAAGCGCGTGAAGGGTGATGCCTGGGCGGTCTGCGACGAGCAGGTGCTCACCCGGATTGCCAACAAGTCTATGGCCGGCTTGGCGGACAGCCTCGGCGCTCCCGCCAATGGGCGCGTTTCCACCGGCCTGCCGCCCGCGCCGAGCCAGGCTGCGGCGCCAGCGCCCGCGGCGAGCGAACCTGCTCCTGCGGCACCCGCCGCGCCCGCCGTCGCACCCTTGGGAACCGACGGCCCCCCGATCGCCCAGGCGGAGCCGCAAGCCGAGCCGCAGCCGGCGACGACGCTGGCGTTCGCGCAGCACTGAGTTTCAAAGGCTTTACAAAAGCCGGTACGGGTGCCTACAGGTTCCCCGAATTCTAAGGTAGCCGTTGCATCGTGCAGACGGCATGCCCGTGTCGACCGAGAACGCATCCATGAAGCTTGTGGCTGGAAATTCGAACCGTGCGCTCTCCGAAGCCATCGCGGCCTATCTCTCCACGCCCCTCACCAAGGCGGTGGTCCGGCGCTTTGCCGACATGGAAATCTTCGTGGAGATCCAGGAGAATGTGCGCGGCGAGGATGTGTTCATCCTGCAGTCCACCTCGTTCCCGACCAACGACCATCTGATGGAACTGCTGATCATCACCGATGCGCTGCGCCGGGCCTCGGCCAAGCGCATCACGGCGGTGCTGCCCTATTTCGGCTATGCCCGCCAGGACCGTAAACCCGGCCCGCGCACGCCCATTTCCGCCAAGCTGGTGGCCAATCTCATCACCCATGCCGGCGCCGACCGCGTGATGACGCTCGACCTGCACGCCGGCCAGATCCAGGGCTTCTTCGATATCCCCACCGACAACCTCTATTCCGCCCCCGTCATGGTGCGGGACATCAAGGACCGGTTCGACCTCGACAACGTCATGGTGGTCTCCCCCGACGTCGGCGGCGTGGTGCGCGCCCGGGCGCTGGCCAAGCGCATCGATGCCCAGCTCGCCATCGTCGACAAGCGGCGCGAGCGGCCGGGCGAGAGCGAGGTCATGAATGTGATCGGCAATGTCGAGGGACGCTCGTGCATCCTGGTGGACGACATCGTTGATTCCGGCGGCACGCTGGTGAATGCGGCCGAGGCCCTGCTGGCGCGCGGCGCCAAGGAGGTGCACGCCTACATCACCCACGGCGTGCTGTCCGGCGGCGCGGTGGCGCGCATCACGGCCTCCAAGCTGAAGGAATTGGTGATCACCGATTCCATTCAGCCCACCGAGGCGGTGCGCGTGGCGCGCAACATCCGCGTGCTGTCCATCGGCACCCTGATCGGCGAGGCGGTGGCCCGCACCGCGCACGAGGAATCGGTCTCCAGCCTGTTCGACTGAGCTGTCCCTGACCCATCTGCAAAAGGCGGCGCCCGCCCGGCGGCGCCTTTTGCGTTCAGGCTTCGGGCTTGGCCTGTTCCACGGCGGTCGGGGTCTCCGGCTCCATTTCGCCGCGCGTCTGCAGCCACAACATGGCGAGCCAGCACAGGGCGGCCCAAGCGGCGCCGAGCGCCCAGCCGCCGAGCACGTCGGTCGGCCAATGCACACCGAGATAGAGCCGGCTGATGCCCACGATGACCGTGATGAAGGCGGCCAGGCCCAGCAGATAAACCTTCACCCGCTGGCGCACCTGGGCACGGGCCAGCAGCGCGCCGAGGGTGAGATAGACGATGGCGGACATCATGGAATGGCCGCTCGGAAAACTCGCGGAATAGACCGCCATGCCGTGCGGCACGAGGTCGGGCCTGGCCCGGTCGAACAAAAGCTTCACCACGCTGCTGAGAACCGCCCCGCCGGCGATGGAGGCGAGCACCATCAAGGCGGTCAGCCGGCGGCGCACCAGCAGCAGATAGGCGATCACCGCCAATGTCACCAGCACCAGCACAGTGGTGCCGCCCAGCGCGGTGAGATCGCGCATGCTCTCCTCCAGCCACGGCGGGCCGAGGGGATCGGACTTGTCTGTTGGGCTGCGCAAGGCCAGCAAGATCGCCTCGTCCAGCCCGCGCGTCTCGCCCTCGGTGACTTCGCCGGCCAATGCCAGGAAGAAATAGAGCGCGGTGGCGGTCAGGCCGACGATGGCAAGGGTGGTGCGCTCAAGCCCGCTCACCCGCGTAAAGACGGGCCCGAGAAGCGGAACGGCCTCGAGGCGCGTGCGCATGGCGGTCAGCAGGTTTTTCATGGGCTTTCATTGCGGAAGTTCGGTGCGCGCGTCAACGCGCCGATCCCCCATCGGGTTGCAGCACGCCGGCAAGGATGCGATGCACCCTCCATGATCGCCGCACCCAAGCCCGCCCCCCGCACGCCGCCCATCGCCATTTATGTCGATGCGGACGCCTGCCCGGTGAAGACGGAGATCTATCGCGTGGCGGAGCGCCACGGGCTCAAGGTGTTCGTGGTGTCCAACAGCCCCATCGCCCTGCCCCGCTCGGACGACATAGAGCGGGTGCTGGTGCCGAGCGGTCCGGACGTGGCCGACGATTGGATCGCCGAGCGGGTCTCGAAGGGCGATATTGTCGTGACCGCCGACGTGCCGCTGGCGAGCCGCTGCGTGAAGGCGGGGGCGGATGTGATCGCGCCGAACGGGCGCCCGTTCACCACCGACAGTATCGGCATGGCCCTGGCGACGCGCAACCTGATGGACGATCTGCGCTCGGCCGGCGCCACGACGGGCGGTCCGCCGCCCTTCTCACCGCGCGATCGCTCGCAATTCCTATCCGCGCTGGATCTCGCCATCGTGCGACTGAAACGCGCCGGCTACCGCACGACCGCCGCACCCGAACCATAGGGCGGCGAAGCGCTCCGAACGCCTGCGAGAACAGCCCGCCAGCCCCAATCCGGCAAAAAATGTTTCACGTGAAACAAGGGTTTAAGGAAGAAGAACAGCGCGGAACACGCGAGTATTTGGCCTCGTCCGGCCGATAAAACCGCAATTTCCGACGAAGTTCTACGACCGATCTTTTCGCGCCGCGCGCGCATGTCCGGCGCCGCGACGATGGTCCTCGAAAACCGCCCTGACCCGCGCGAACCGGCAAGCGATCCGCGCGGACGGGCGCAGCGGGCACTCACGCCTCGCGGATGTCGGCGGCGGCGCGGGCGAGGATTTCCACAATCCGCGTCTCGGCGCCGCGATTGGCCTCAAGCTGCTTGCCGGAGACGTCACGCAGATTGTCGAGCGCCGCTTCCACCAGGCGGGGCAGTTCCGGCTGGGCGGGACCATCGCCCTCGCCGCGTCCGACCCAGCGACGGAACCGGCTCATCTTATTGCCGATCTCGGCCAGCCGCCCGAGCAGGGCGTCGGCGAAATCGCGGTTCTGCGCGAGATAGGTTTCGCCCTCTGGCGTGATGGCATAGCGCTTCTTTGCGCCTTCGCTCTGCGCCACCACATAGCCCGCCTCCTCCAGGAAGGTGAGGGTGGGGTAGACGATGCCGGGGCTGGGCAAATACCAACCGGCGGTCTTTTCCTCGATCAGCTTGATCAGTTCGTAGCCGTGGCGCGGCTGCTCGGCGATCAGCGCGAGGGCCAGCAGCTTGAGGTCGCCCTGGGCGAGCATGCGCCCGAGGCGGAACATGTCGCCGCCGCCCCGACCACCGCGACCATGGCCACCGCCCCGGCCCCAGCCGCCCTCTTCGTCGCCCCGGGCCATCGCGAAACGGCGACCTTCGCCGTGGTGTCTGCATCCAAACATGGGATTCTCCTGAGATGTATCTAAAGATATGTTCACCGCACTTATATCGTTAGATATATCTTTCGCGCAAGAGGGGCCGACAGCGCTTCTTTAACGGCCGCGGCTTTAGGCTCGGCACTCGCGTGAGGAGATCCCCGACATGGCCATGAGCGACGCACAGAAAGCGGACCGTGCCATTGCCGGACTGGTGGCGCTGCTGCGCCCCGAGATGCGCGCGGCGGTGGAAGCCTGGCTCGCCCGCCTGGCCCACGAACGCCGATTGTCACCGAAGACCTTGGAAGCTTACGCGCGCGACCTCGCCTTGGTGCTCGCCCGCCTCGCCGACCATCTCGGCGGCGCGCCCACCCTCGCCGATCTCGCCGCGCTCGAACCGTCCGATGTGCGGGCGGTCATTGCCGGACGCAAGGCCGAGGGGGTCGCCCCGCGCACGCTGGTGCGGCTGCTCGCGGCGGCGCGCTCCTTCGCCCGCCATCTGGAACGCGAGGGTCAGGGCTCGGTCGCCGCCCTTGCCGCTGTGCGGGCACCGAAGGTGGCCCGCGCCCTGCCCAAGCCCGTCCCCGTTTCGTCCGCCCGCGCGCTGACCGATCCGCAGACCAGGGCCGGCGAAGACCGGGAAATCTGGGTGCTCACCCGCGACGCCGCCGTGCTCGCCTTGCTCTATGGGGCCGGGCTGCGCATTTCCGAGGCGCTCGGCCTGCGGGCCGGGCAGATCCCCGAGGACGGGGCGATCGACCACATCACCGTGCTGGGCAAGGGCAACAAAACCCGCATGGTGCCGCTGATCGCGCCCGTGCGCGCGGCGGTTTCAGACTATGTACGCGCCTGCCCCTACCCGCTGGAGGCGGACGGCCCGTTGTTTGTCGGCACGCGCGGCGGCCCGCTCTCGCCGCGCATCGTCCAGCTCGCGGTGGAGCGCATGCGCGGGGCACTCGGCCTGCCGGACAGCGCGACCCCCCATGCGCTCCGCCATTCCTTCGCGACCCATCTGCTGGCGCGCGGCGGCGACTTGCGGGCGATCCAGGAATTGCTGGGCCACGCCTCGCTCTCCACCACGCAGATCTATACCGCCCTCGACGAGACGCACCTGCTCGCGGCTTATCGCGCGGCTCATCCCCGCGCCTGAGCCTCGGGGTTTGACCCCGACAAGGGAGCCCGCCGAAAGCGGCGTTCCTTTGGCCGGGACTAGGAGCGCGAGAACGCCCGCCGCCGCAGCGCCCGCACCCGTTGCCAGAAGCCGCCGTCGGCGGGAAGCGCCGCGCGGATGCGCGCCATCAGCGCATGCACCCGCAGCTTCACCGGCTCGACCTCCGCCTCCGCCCAGGTCTTGATCCGCACCAGCCAGTTGAACAGCCAGGCGAACCAGCCGATGGACAGCAATTGCGCCCGGCACACATCGAACAGAAACGCCATCAGCGCGACGCCCACCAGCTTTTCCAGCAGCACCGCGACGGTGCCAAGGACCCAGTGGTGATGGGAGAAAGCCCAGAGCGCGACGATGTAAAGCGGCTCCACCAGCAGCAGCGGAATGAGGAATAGGAAGAACGCGCCATAGGGCGGCAAGCGGTGCGCCCAGCGCGAGATGGTGGCCTTGAACGCCGCGAACGGCAGCCGGTCCGCGCACCACTGCACAGCCGGGGCAAGGTGCCGCCAGAGCCAGGCCTCGACGAGGAAGAGCAGCGCCAGCACCACCAGGAGCGGGTGGAAGCGGCCGGGGCGCGCGCTGTGTTCTGGAGGCGGAGGAACGGTCATCGGCCCAATCTGTTTCACGAACATCAAACCCATGGCCGGTGCATTCGGCCCATCCCATCGGCGACCCGCGCCCGAGCGAGCCTGCCGGTCTCGATGCAAGAGCAAGGCCGCTGGTACATGGCGTTCTAACCGAACCGTTTCAATGGCCTGTGGCGCGATCGGTCGCGCCGTCCGGGCCGGGCATTGGCCTCTCGCTTGCACGCCCGAGCGACACTGTTATCCAATCGCGACCCCTAGGAGACTGACACTCCATGTTCGACCATCTTTCCATCGGCGTCACGGACCTCGACCGTGCGATGGCCTTTTATGAGGCGGTGCTCGCCCCGCTCGGCATCGTGCGCGCCGCGCTGTATGACGACCCCGCCGCGACGCGGTCTGCCGGCTTCGGTCCGCAGGACGCAGATCCCGCGCAGACCCCGCCGTTCTGGTTGGAGGAGCGCAAGGGCGCGCCCATCGGGTGCCCACCGGGAACCCACCTGTGCTTCAAGGCCAAGGACCGGGCGGCGGTGCATGCGTTCCATGCGGCCGGCCTGAACGCTGGCGGCACGGACAATGGCGCCCCCGGTCCCCGGCCCGCCTATGGCCCGGATTATTACGCCGGCTTCCTGCTCGACCCCGACGGCTGGCGCATCGAAGCGGTGACCTTCAGCGCCACATGAGGCCGCCGGAGGCACGCGCGGCGCCGTGCCCCTGAGGCCACACGCGGCTAGACGGAAAGGGCGGCGGGTTGAGGGCGGCGGGTTGTGACGCGCGGAAAAACGCTCCCGTCTTTGGCGCGATGCAATTTTGGCGCGAAGTTTGCTTAGCTTTCCCCACCCGCAAGGCTGCGTCCTGCGGCATGCAACAGGGAATGGCAGGATGAAAACTCTGACCCAGGCGCTGTGCGCCGCCGTGTTCGCCGCCGGACTGTCTGCACCTGCCTTCGCCAATTGCCCGCCGGAGGCCGCCAATGACGTGGTCACGACGGATTCGACGGTCACGGTTTCCGCGCCGATTCCCAGCAAGCGAACCTGAACGCAAACCTGAGCGCGGGCCGCCGACATCCGGCGGCCCGCAGAGGCCTCACATGTGGATGGCGCGCTTTTCCACCGCCATCGCCGCTTCCTTCACCGCTTCCGAGCGGGTGGGATGGGCATGGCAGGTGCGGGCGAGATCCTCGGACGAGCCGCCGAACTCCATCAGCACGGCGCATTCATGGATCATTTCGCCGGCCTCGGGGCCGATGATGTGGGCCCCCAGCACCTTGTCGGTGGCCGCGTCCGCGAGGATCTTCACGAACCCGTCCGGGGTGTTGTTCACCTTGGCGCGGCCGTTGGCCGTGAAGGGGAACTTGCCCACGTTGTAGGCAATGCCTGCCTCTTTGAGCTCTTCCTCGGTCTTGCCGACCGAGGCGACCTCGGGGAAGGTATAGACCACGCCGGGGATCACGTCGTAATTCACGTGACCCGCCTTGCCGGCCAGGATCTCCGCGGCGGCGACGCCCTCGTCCTCGGCCTTGTGGGCCAGCATCGGTCCGGCGATCACGTCGCCGATGGCATAGATGCCGTCCACATTCGACTTGAAGTGGGAATCCACCACCACGCGGCCACGCGCGTCGGTCTCGACGCCGATTTCCGCGAGGCCGAGGCCGGCGGTGTAGGCGACGCGGCCGATGGCCACCAGAACCACATCCGCTTCCAGCGTCTCGGCTGCGCCGCCGGCGGCGGGCTCGATGGAGACCTTCAGGGTCTTGCCCTTGGTGTCGACGCCCGTGACCTTGGTGCCGAGCTTGAAGTCGAAGCCCTGCTTGGCGAGGATGCGCTGGAAGGATTTGGCCACATCGCCGTCCATGCCCGGCAGGATGCGGTCGAGATATTCAACCACGGTCACCTGCGCGCCGAGCCGGCGCCACACGCTGCCCAGCTCCAGGCCGATCACGCCCGCGCCGACAACAACCATCTTGCCCGGCACCTTCGCCAGTGTCAGCGCGCCGGTGGAGGAGACGATGCGCTGCTCGTCGATGGTGACGCCAGGAAGCTGCGCCACGTCGGAGCCGGTGGCGATGACGATATTCTTGGTCTCGACCACCTGCTTGGTGCCGTCGGCATTGAGGGTGACCTCAACCTTGCCGGCGCTGAGAATCTTGCCGGCGCCGAAATAGACGTCGACCTTGTTCTTCTTCAGCAGGAACTCAACGCCCTTCACATTGCCGTCGACGCCCTTGTCCTTGAAGGCGAGCATGGCGGGCAGATCAAGCGTCGGGGTGCCGACGCCGATGCCCATGCTGGCGAACTTGTGGCCGGCTTCCTCGAAGAATTCGGAGGCGTAGAGCAGGGCCTTGGACGGAATGCAGCCGACGTTCAGGCAAGTGCCGCC
Source organism: Roseixanthobacter psychrophilus (assembly GCF_043195195.1). Classification (NCBI taxonomy): domain Bacteria; kingdom Pseudomonadati; phylum Pseudomonadota; class Alphaproteobacteria; order Hyphomicrobiales; family Xanthobacteraceae; genus Roseixanthobacter; species Roseixanthobacter psychrophilus. Next base: position 56,501 of record NZ_JBAFWT010000024.1, on the reverse strand, counting down.
ATGGGTGGCGCGCTTCTCCACCACCGCGACCTTGAGGCCGAGCTGGGCCGCGCGAATGGCGCACACATAGCCGCCGGGACCGGTACCGATGATGAGGAGATCGTAGGACATGAGGCTACTCCGATCAGGTCGTCACGGCCGGGCCCGGCCACCCACGTTCGCCGGGCGTCGCGTGGATGCCCGGGCACTGCCCGGGCATGACGGCGGAAGATATTCGAACGTCAGAGATCCAGAACCAGGCGCGCCGGATCTTCCAGGGTCTCCTTGACCCGCACCAGGAAGGTCACGGCCTCGCGGCCGTCGACGATGCGGTGGTCGTAGGAGAGGGCGAGATACATCATCGGGCGGATCACCACTTGGCCCTTGATGGCCACCGGACGCTCCTCGATGCGGTGCATGCCGAGAATGCCCGACTGCGGCGCGTTGAGGATCGGCGTGGACATCAGCGAGCCATAGATGCCACCGTTGGTGATGGTGAAGGTGCCGCCCTGCATGTCCTCGATGCCGAGCTTGCCGTCGCGGGCCTTGCGGCCGTAGGCGGCAATCGCCTTCTCGATCTCGGCGACCGACATCCGGTCGGCATCGCGCACCACCGGAACCACGAGGCCCTTCTCGGTGCCGACGGCGATGCCGATGTTGTAATAATTCTTATAGACCAGATCCTGCCCGTCGATCTCGGCGTTGACCGCCGGGATGTCCTTCAGGGCCTGGATCACCGCCTTGGTGAAGAAGCCCATGAAGCCGAGCTTGGTGCCGTGCTTCTTCTCGAAGGCATCCTTGAACTGGGCGCGCAGGCCCATGACGCCGCTCATGTCCACGTCGTTGAACGTGGTCAGCATGGCGGCGGTGTTCTGGGCGTCCTTCAGGCGGCGGGCAATGGTCTGCCGCAGCTTGGTCATCTTCACGCGCTCTTCGAGCGCCGCATCCTCGGCGCTGGAGGGCGCGCGCGCCGCGACGGGGGCCGGAACCGCCGACTGGGCAGCGGAGACGGCCGCGAGCATGTCGCCCTTGGTCACCCGGCCATCCTTGCCGGAACCGTCCACGCCCGCCGGCGACACGCCGCTTTCGGCGGCAATGCGGGCGACGGCGGGGCCGTTGGCGTCGGAGGTCGCGGCCTTGGCGGGCGCGGGCGTGGCGGGCGCGGGCTTGGCCGGAGCTGCAGCCGCAGCCTTGGGGGCTTCAGCCTTCGCGGCCGGCGCCGCAGCGGCGCCGGAGCCCTCGCCGAGCATGCCGAGCAGGGCGCCGACGCCGACCGTCTCGCCATCCTTGGCGACGATTTCGGACAGCACGCCGGCGACGGGCGCCGGCACTTCCACGGTGACCTTGTCGGTTTCAAGCTCAACCAGAGGCTCGTCGGCTTTCACCGCCTCGCCCGGCTTCTTGAACCACTTGCCGATGGTCGCTTCCGTCACGGATTCGCCGAGCGTTGGAACGCGGATCTCGGTGGCCATGGGGATCGTCTTCTTTCGTTGGGGCGGGTTGTCGAGCGAGAGAGCCTGTCCTCAGCTGAGGGCGTCCTCGAGGAACGCCTTCAGTTGCGCGAGATGCTTGGACATGAGCCCGGTGGCAGTGGCCGCGGATGCCGGACGGCCGGCATAACGCGGACGCTTGGAAGCGGCGCCGATATTCTCCAGCACCCATTCCAGATAGGGTTGCACGAAGGCCCAGGCGCCCTGGTTCTTCGGCTCTTCCTGGCACCAGACCACTTCCGCGTTCTTGAAGCGCGCGAGTTCCTGAACCAGGGTCTTGAGCGGGAACGGGAACAATTGCTCGACGCGCATCAGATACACGTCGGTGGTTCCGCGCTTCTCGCGCTCCTCATAGAGGTCGTAATAGACCTTGCCGGTGCACAGCACCACGCGGCGGATCTTGTCGTCCGCCACCAGCTTCACCGAATCCGCGGTCGGATGCGACTGGGCATCGTCGAACAGGATGCGATGGAACGTGGTGCCCTGCGCCAGGTCCGACAGGCTGGAGACCGCCCGCTTGTGACGCAGCAACGACTTCGGCGTCATCAGGATGAGCGGCTTGCGGAACTCCCGCTTCATCTGGCGGCGCAGGATGTGGAAGTAATTGGCAGGCGTCGTGACGTTGGCCACCTGCATATTGTCTTCCGCGCACATCTGCAGATAGCGCTCCAGGCGGGCGGAGGAATGCTCCGGCCCCTGGCCCTCATAGCCGTGCGGCAGCAGGCACACGAGGCCCGACATGCGCAGCCACTTGCGCTCGCCCGAGGAGATGAACTGGTCGAACACCACCTGCGCGCCGTTGGCGAAGTCGCCGAACTGCGCTTCCCACAACACCAGGGTGTTGGGCTCGGAGAGGGTGTAGCCATATTCAAAGCCCAGCACCGCCTCCTCCGAGAGCATCGAATTGATGACCTCGTACTTGGCCTGATCGGCGCTGAGATGGTTGAACGGCTTGTAGCGCGCCTCATTCTCCTGGTCGGTCAGCACCGAATGGCGCTGCGAGAAGGTGCCGCGCTCCACATCCTGGCCGGACAGGCGCACCGGGTTGCCTTCTTCCAGAAGTGAGCAGAAGGCCAGGGCCTCGCCGGTCGCCCAGTCGATCCCCTCGCCGGTCTCGATCGCGTTGCGGCGGTTGTCGAGGAAGCGCTGGATGGTGCGGTGGACCGTGAAGCCCTCCGGCACGCGGGTGATCTTCGCGCCGATATCCTTCAGGCGATCGAGCGCGACGCCCGTGTCGCCGCGGCGCGGATCGTCATCCTCGTGGATCGCCTTGAAGCCGGCCCAGCGGCCGTCCAGCCAATCCGCCTTGTTGGGCTTATAAGCTTGGCCGGCCTCGTATTCGCCTTCCAGCCGCTCGCGCCATGCGGCGCGCAGCTTGTCCGCCTCGGCGGGCTCCAGCACGCCTTCTTCCACTAGGCGATTGGAATAGAGATCGAGCACGCCGGGATGCTGGCGGATCACCTTGTACATGTGCGGCTGGGTGAACGAAGGCTCGTCGCCTTCGTTATGGCCGTAGCGGCGGTAGCAGAACATGTCGATGACGACAGGCTTGTGGAACCGCTGGCGGAACTCGATCGCCACCTTGGCGCAGAAGGTCACCGCTTCGGGATCGTCGCCGTTCACGTGGAAGATCGGCGCCTCGATCATCTTCGCCACATCGGACGGATAGGGCGAGGAGCGCGAATAGCGCGGATTGGTGGTGAAGCCGATCTGGTTGTTGATGATGAAATGGATCGAGCCGCCGGTGCGGTGACCCTTCAGGCCGGAGAGACCGAGGCATTCGGCGACCACGCCCTGGCCGGCGAAGGCGGCATCGCCGTGGATCAGCAGCGGCAGTACCTTCACGCGCTCGCTGTCCTTCAACTGGTCCTGCTTGGCGCGCGCCTTGCCGAGCACCACGGGATCGACGATCTCCAGGTGCGAGGGGTTCGCGGTCAGCGAGATATGGACCTTGTTGCCGTCGAACTCGCGGTCGGACGAGGCACCGAGATGGTACTTCACGTCGCCGGAGCCCTCGACCTCGTCAGGCGCCCAGGAGCCACCCTTGAACTCGTGGAACAGCGCGCGGTGCGGCTTGCCCATCACCTGCGTCAGGGCGTTCAGGCGGCCGCGATGGGCCATGCCGAACACGATATCCTCGACGCCGAGGCTGCCGCCGCGCTTGATGATCTGCTCCAGCGCCGGGATCAGGCTTTCGCCACCGTCCAGGCCGAAGCGCTTGGTGCCGGTATATTTGACGTCGAGGAACTTCTCGAAGCCCTCGGCTTCCACCAGCTTGTTGAGGATCGCGCGCTTGCCCTCGCGGGTGAAGCTCACTTCCTTGTCCGGCCCCTCGATGCGCTCCTGGATCCAGGCCTTCTCCTCGGGCGAGGAGATGTGCATGAACTCGACGCCGATGGTGCGGCAATAGGTGCGGCGCAGGATGGCGATCATCTCGCGCACGGTGGCGAATTCCAGCCCGAGCACGTTGTCGATGAAGATCTTGCGGTCGAGATCGGCCTCATAGAAGCCGTAGGACACCGGGTCCAGCTCGGGCGCCTCGCGCGGCGGGGTGAGCTTGAGCGGGTCGAGATCGGCATGCAGATGGCCGCGCATGCGATAGGCGCGGATCATCATCAGCGCCTTCACGGAATCGCGCGTCGCCTGCTGCACGTCGGTGGAGGAAAGCTCGATGCCCGACTTCTGGGCCTTGGCCTGGACCTTGTCCGAGACCTTCTTCTCGACCTCGATCCAATTGCCGTCGAGGGCCGAGACCAGTTCTCCATTGGCATGGATCGGCCAGCCCGGCTTTTTCCAGGAGGCGCCGTCGGCGTTCCTGCGAACCTGGGCGGGGTCTTCGTTCAGTGCCGCGAAGAAGCTCTGCCACTGCGCGTCCACCGAAGCTGGATCAGCTTCGTAGCGGGCATAGAGGTCGTCGATCCACTGAGCGTTACCTCCATAAAGAAAGGAGGTGGCGAGAAGCTGTTCGTTCTGGTCCGCACGCGACATGGGCTTAATCCCGGATGGCCTTGGCGCCGTGGTCTAAGAGCGCAACTCGCGCCGAAAACCAAGCCCCAAGAGCCGAGCGCTGCCATAAAGTTGAGGCAGGGACGACAAAGGCCCCCGCCTTTCGATCGGCACCCCCCCGGCTCAGCCGAAGGTGCGACAATCGACGCCCCGTACATAAACCTGCCGCAGGGAGCACGGAAGGGACAATCCGTGTCCTTTTGGCAGCTTTCTCCGCAGGGCGGATGTGTCCCCTATGCACGCAGTGCCGTCGTGGCGCGAAGAACGGCACGCCCGCAAAAAGGGCGAACGGCCCGGCGCGGATGCGCCGGGCCTTTGTGGGTTCAGCCCTTGAGGACTTCGACCAGGGTCTTGCCGAGGCGCGCCGGCGAGGGGGAGACGCGGATGCCGGCCGCTTCCATGGCCGCGATCTTGTCTTCCGCACCGCCCTTGCCGCCCGAGATGATCGCGCCCGCATGGCCCATGCGGCGGCCCGGAGGCGCCGTGCGGCCGGCGATGAAGCCAACCATCGGCTTCTTGCGACCGCGCTTGGCCTCGTCCGCGATGAACTGCGCCGCATCTTCTTCCGCGGAGCCGCCGATCTCGCCGATCATCACGATCGACAAGGTGTGCGGATCGGCCAGGAACAGCTCCAGCACGTCGATGAACTCGGTGCCCTTCACCGGGTCGCCGCCGATGCCCACCGCGCTGGTCTGGCCGAGGCCTTCCTGCGTGGTCTGGAACACCGCCTCATAGGTCAGCGTGCCCGAGCGCGACACGACGCCCACCGAGCCCTTCTTGAAGATATTGCCCGGCATGATGCCGATCTTGCATTCGCCAGCGGTCATCACGCCCGGGCAGTTCGGCCCGATCAGACGCGACTTGGAGCCGGACAGCGCCCGCTTCACCTTCACCATGTCCAGCACCGGGATGCCCTCGGTGATGCAGACGATGAGCGGGATTTCCGCGTCGATGGCTTCCAGGATCGCATCGGCGGCGCCCGGAGGCGGCACATAGATCACGCTGGCATCGGCGCCGGTGGCTTCGCGCGCCTCGATCACGGTGTCGAACACCGGCAGGCCGAGATGGGTGGTGCCGCCCTTGCCCGGCGAGGTGCCGCCGACCACCTTGGTTCCGTAGGCGATCGCCTGTTCGGAATGGAAGGTGCCGTTCTTGCCGGTGAAGCCCTGGGTGATGACCTTGGTATTGGCGTCGATAAGCACGGACATCACGCAGCTTCCTTCTTCACCGCGCCCACGATCTTCTGCGCGGCGTCGTCGAGGTCATCGGCGGGGATCACATTCAAGCCGCTCTCGCGGATGATCTGCTTGCCCAGTTCAACATTGGTGCCTTCCAGGCGCACGACCAGGGGCACTTCCAGGCCGACGGCCTTGACCGCCTCCAGGACGCCGCGCGCGATCACGTCGCACTTCATGATGCCGCCGAAGATGTTCACCAAGATGCCCTTCACGTTCGGGTCTGCGGTGATGATCTTGAACGCCGCCGTCACCTTCTCTTCCGTGGCGCCGCCGCCCACGTCGAGGAAGTTGGCCGGGCTTTCGCCGTACAGCTTGATGATGTCGAGGGTCGCCATGGCGAGGCCCGCGCCATTCACCATGCAGCCGATGGTCCCATCGAGCGTGATGTAGGCGAGGTCGTACTTGGAGGCTTCGATTTCCTTGGCGTCTTCCTCGGTCAGGTCGCGCAGCTCGACCAGGTCGGGATGACGGAACAAGGCGTTGCTGTCGAACGACACCTTCGCATCGAGCACCACCAGACGATTGTCCTTGGTGACGATCAGCGGGTTGATCTCAAGCATTTCCATGTCGGTCGCGACGAACGCCTTGAACAGCGTGTCGGTCAGCTTGCCCGCCTGCTTGGCGAGATCGCCGCTGAGGCCGAGCGCGTCGGCAACCTTGCGGCCGTGGAACGGCTGCGCACCGGTGGCCGGATCGACCGAGAAGCTGACGATCTTCTCAGGGGTGTTGTGGGCCACGTCCTCAATGTCCATGCCGCCTTCGGTGGACACGACGAACGAAACCCGCGAGGTGGTGCGGTCCACCAGCAGCGAGAGGTAGAATTCCTTCTCGATGTCGGAGCCGTCCTCGATATAGAGCCGGTTCACCTGCTTGCCGGCGGGGCCGGTCTGGATGGTGACCAGGGTGTTGCCGAGCATCTGCGACGCGAAGGCCTTCACCTCCTCCACCGACTTGGCGAGGCGCACGCCGCCCTTTTCGCCAGCCGCGGGCTCCTTGAACTTGCCCTTGCCGCGTCCACCGGCGTGGATCTGGGACTTCACGACCCAGAGCGGGCCGCCCAACTCGGTCGCGGCCTTCTCGGCCTCGTCCGCGCTAAAAACCGCGATACCGCGGGAAACCGGCGCGCCGTAGCTCTTCAGCAGCGCCTTCGCCTGGTACTCATGGATGTTCATGGGGCTTCGTCCCTAAGGGTTTCGAAGTGACCCACTCCATGCGGAGTGGAACATTTCGGCAGTGTCAAAGCCGGCGGTTGATCCGCCCGACAGGGAAACGGCGGCTCGAAGGCCGCCGTCGCGCACTTAACTCACTTGCTCAGATCGGGCGCGATCTTGAGGCAAGCATCAACAAGGCCTTGAACGGCCGCAACAGACTTGTCGAAATTGGCGCGCTCGGTGCGGTCCAGTTCGACCTCGACGATGCGCTCGACGCCGCCCGCGCCGATCACCACAGGGACACCCACATAGATGTCCTTGAGGCCATATTCGCCGGAGAGATAAGCGGCGGTCGGCAGGACGCGCTTCTTGTCCTTCAGATAGCTCTCGGCCATGGCGATGGCGGAGGCCGCCGGGGCATAGAAGGCGGAGCCGGTCTTGAGCAGGTTGACGATCTCCGCGCCGCCGTCACGGGTGCGCTGGATGATGGTGTCGATCCGCTCCTGGGTGGTCCAGCCCATCTTGATCAAGTCGGGAACCGAGATGCCGGCGACCGTGGAATAGCGGATCAGCGGCACCATGGTGTCGCCGTGGCCGCCCATCACGAACGCGGTCACGTCCTTGACGGAGACCTTGAACTCGTCGGCCAGGAAATAGCGGAAGCGGGCGCTGTCCAGCACGCCGGCCATGCCGACCACCTTCTCCTTGGGCAGGCCGCAGGACTTCTGCAGCGCCCACACCATGGCGTCGAGCGGGTTGGTGATGCAGATCACGAAGGCATTCGGCGCATATTTGGCAATGCCGGCGCCCACCTGCTCCATGACCTTGAGGTTGATGGAGAGCAGGTCGTCGCGGCTCATGCCGGGCTTGCGCGGCACGCCGGCGGTGACGATCACCACGTCGGCACCGGCGATGTCTTCATAGGAATTGGCGCCGCTGAGCTTCGAGTCGAAGCCTTCGACCGGGGAAAGTTCCGCCAGATCCAGCGCCTTGCCTTGCGGCGTGCCCTCGGCCACGTCGAACAGGACGACATCGCCCAATTCCTTGAGACCAGAAAGAAGGGCGAGCGTGCCGCCGATCTGGCCGGCTCCGATCAAAGCAATCTTGTTGCGCGCCATGGGGGGATGTCCTCGGATACGGGCAATATGGGGCGGCCAAGGCCGAGCGGGGCTTGACTACTCCCATCCGGCAAGGGGTTCAAGACGCGCGCAGTGCACAATCGCAGCCCGAACCCCGGGCTCTGCTTATATCCATCGCCGCGCGACTGCCAATTGGTCCAAGGGCGAAGCCGCAGGTTGCAGTCTGCGGGACACCCACAACACGACGATGACGCGGCGCTCAGGTCTCCACGAGGCCGGTGGTATCGCCGGAGGCGACGGAATCGGCGCGGCCGTGGGTGCGGCCGAGATAGTCCGTCGAGCGCATCTCGTGCAGGCGCGAGACCGTGCGGGCGAACTCGAAGGCCTCCGCCCCATCCGACCCGAGATAGAGCTTCTCCGGCTCCGCCGCCGCCGAGGCGATCAGCTTCACGCCGCCGTCGTACAAGGTGTCGATCAGCGAAATGAACCGCTTGGCTTCGTTGCGATGGTCGCCGTCAAGCACCGGAATGCCTTCCAGCATCAGCGTGTGGAAGGCGCGCGAGACCCTCAGGTAATCCCCTGCCCCGAGCGGCTGCTCGCACAGATCGGCGAACGAGAAGCGCGCCGCCCCGTTGCCGGCGAGCGGCACCGGGATCTGCCGGCTGTGATTGGCGATCGAGGTCGGACGCCCGCCGTCCGGCCCGGCGATCTTCGCCCACGCCCGGTCCAGCGCCTCATGGGCCGCAGCGTCGAGCGGCTCGTACCAGACCGGGAGCCCTTCGAGCTTCTCCATACGGTAGTCGGTGCGCGCGTCGAGGTTCAGCACCTCCATCTTCTCGTCGATGATGGCGATGAACGGCAGGAACAGCGCGCGATTGAGCCCGCCCGCGTAAAGATCGTCCGGCTTCACGTTCGAGGTCGCGACCACCACCACGCCGTCGGCAAACAGCTTCTGGAACAGCCGGCCGAGGATCATGGCATCGGCGATGTCGGTGACGTGGAACTCGTCGAAGCACAGGAGCTGGGCCTGCTTGGCAATATCCTCGGCCACCGGCTGCAGCGGATCGGAGGTCTTGCGCTCGCCGCGCTTCTGCGCCTGCCGCTCGGCAAAGATCCGGTCGTGCACGTCCGCCATGAATTCGTGGAAATGGGCGCGCCGCTTGGCCCGCACCTCCACGCTTTCGAAGAACAGGTCCATCAGCATGGTCTTGCCGCGCCCGACCTCGCCATAGACGTAGAGGCCGCGCGGCGCGGTCGGGGTGCGGCGGTGGAACAGCCAGCCAAGCGCCGAGGATTTGCGCGCCAGGGCGCGATCGCGCAGTTCCACTTCCAGGCGCGCGAAGGCCTGGACCACCGCGGCCTGCGCGGGATCGGAGGTAATGTCCCCCGCACGCACCATGGCTTCGTAGCGGGAAAGAACGCGCGCGCCAGCCGCCATCATATCTCCTCCAGATGCGAGGCGTGACGCCCGGCAACCTGCGCCGCTTTAGAGCATGCGCGGCAAAAACTGAACGCTTTTTGCGTGCGGTGCGGCACGGCGAAAAAATGCAGGCCCGCGCCTGCCGGGTACGAAAAACGCGGATCAAGGAAACCAAGCCGCGCTTTCCGCGTTTCCCTCTTAGACCGGCTCGCATGCGAGATGCCACGCAGCGGGTCGCCACCAGATCAAACATACGGGCCGAAGTCCCTTTGGGCGCAGCTTGCGCAGGGGAGGAGGCTTGCCCGCGCCCAGGAGGTAACCATGAACAAGTTCATCACCACCGGCACGGCCCTCGTCGCCTTGACCCTCGCCGCCGCCTCCGGCATGTCCGCCGCCGCACGGGCCGATGATTCCGTCAACCAGGTCAATGACAGCCAGATCCAGCTGCGGCAGATGGATTATCTGCGCGCCCATGGCGGCTACATGTTGCTCCAGGACCAGCAGTCCCAGTCGGTGGGGGGTCGCAACTCCACGATGATCCTGCCGGCGCCGCGGGTGTACGTGCCGGCCTATCAGATGGAGTACGCGCCGGTAATGATCGCGCCCTCCGACGGCTACATGGTCCGCTGAGGCCCTCGAAACGGGATGACCGGCGCCGTTCGCGGCAGCCGGCTTCGCGTCGGGAGTATGCGCCGTCACGCTCTGGACTTTTTCCGCGTGCCATGAACCCTTGCGATCCATTGCCTTGAATCGCACGGGGGAAGCGATGCAGGACCCGCAGGGCGGAGCGAACGAAAAGCCAAATCCGCTGCTGCCCGACGCACAGGAGCCGACCACCCTCGTCAGCATCCTCGGGCGCTGGCTCTCCGATCACGATCCCGGCGGCATCGACAGGACCCGCGCGCTCCATCTCGCGATCTCCTTCATCCTGGTGATCTGCCTCGGCTATGCGACTTCGCGCGCGCTCGGCCTCAACCTGGACGTGATCTTTCCCATGGCCGGGGCGATGACCGCCCTCGTGCTGATCAATTTCACCCCCTCCGCCAGCCGCCGCACGGAAGCGCGAAGCTTCACCAAGCTGTTCGCGCTGACCCTCTCCCTGCTGGTTGCCGTGGTGCTGGTGGCGCCGGGCAACGATCCCACCAACGAACTCGGCATGAAGCTGATGCTGGTGCCGCTCACCTGCATCGCCCTGTACCTGCGCCGGTTCGGCATGGAGGGGCAGCGCACCGGCATCGCTTTGATCATCGTCGCCACGGTGGCGGCGGTGCTGCATCCCACGCGCATGCAGGCGGCGTGGCTTCTGCTGGCGGCCGTGCAAGGCGGGATCGTCACGTTCCTCGTGCGCTTCACGCTCGCTCGCCCGTCCGCGCTGAAGGTCTATTCCAGCTCGGTGATCGAAGCGGGTGAGGCGGTCGGTGAATATCTTCATCTGCTCGGGGCCTGCGTGCGGTCGGGAATCACCGTCCCGCCGCCGCCAGCGGAGATGCTGGACCGTATCAAGATCCGGGTGCGCGCCGCGCTGGTGAATGCCGCCTCCGAGGACCCCCAGGCGCGCGGCTATATCGAGGCGGTGCGGTCCCTGGTCTACCGGCTGCGGGTGGCGACCCAATTGCTGGGCGATTGCATTCCCCCGCCGCAGCAGGCGGCGGGCCCCTGGCGCGCGCCGCTGGCAGCCTGCGCCGACCAGATCGCGCGCCATCTCGAACGCGGGCTGGGCCACCCGTTCGACGAGCCCGAGCGCATGCGCAAGGCCATCGGCCGGTTGCGCGAGGTGGCCATTCAGCCCGACATCGCCCCGAAGGAGCAATTGGCGCTGTTGCGCGCGGTGACGGCGTTCGACCGCCTGTTCCTTGTCGTCACGGACCTGTCGCGGCTGGAAAGCGTCGATCCCGCCTGTTGGCACGACGCGCCGGCGCCCGACGCGCTGAGCGCCCCGCAGCCTGCGGCAGCGCCCGTCGCGCAAAAGGCGCAGAAGGGCATGCCGTTCTACACGGCGGTGGCCATACAGGGCCTGGTCGCCACGACCATCACCACCATCCTCGACCTGATCGTCGGGCTGGACCATGCCTATTGGGCGACCATGACGGTGATGTTCGTGCTCGGCAACAGCCTGGGCGAGACCTATGTGCGCGTGCGCTATCGCACCGTCGGCACGCTCGCCGGGGCGGTGATCGGCATCGTCTGCCTGATCGTGCTGGACCAGAATGTCTGGCTGCTCGCCGCGCTCTGCCTGGTTGCCCAGATGATCGGCCTCGTCACCCAGCGCGACCGCTACGACGTGGCCTCCGCCGCGACCGGCCTTTCAGTGGTCGTGGGGCTGCACCTCGTCACCGGGCTCGGCGCCGACGGCATGGTCGCCCGAATCTATGAAACCGCCATCGGCGCCATTGTGGCGCTGGTTGTGTCCTACGTCGTTTTTCCGGTCTATGTCGCGGACCAGATCCGCAACCAGGTGGTCAGCATGGTCAGCCAGTGTCGCACCGCCTTCGCCAATTGCTGGCCGCGCAAGGGTGGCATGCACGGAGAAATCGGCAATGTCACCGCCGCCTTGTCGGCCGATCTCAGGCAATTGTCGGAGCGCCTGCCCCACCTCGGCGCGGAGACCTCGCTTGGCTTCCGCTCCGCCGGAGACGTGGTGACCCTGGTCTCGACCCTGGAAATCCTCATCACCTATCTGGCGTTGCTGGAGGATGTCGCGCACCGGCTGGATTCGCTGTCGCCGCCGCCGGAGACCGTGACGATCCTCGAAGCGGCGCGGGCACGCACGCTCTCAGCGTTCGATCAGGCCTTGGGCCTCGCGACGCCGGCCGCCAATCCCGGCACAGCCCCGGAACTCGATGCCGCGGTTTCGGTGGCGATGGAGATGGCCACCGACCAGAGTGCCCGCCGCCTGCTGCCGTTCCTCGCCGATTATCTCAGCTTTTCGGAAGCCGTGCTGCGGCCGCTGGGCGATCTCGGAACGGTGCTCAATCCCATCCCCGCGCGCCCTGCCGCGAAGCCAGCGGTGCGGGAGCGCGAGCGGGAAGCCGCCTAGAGCGGCTCGGGTAAAGCGAATGCGGGCCCGTCCCGAACGGGAGCGGTTCGCGCGTCCCGTGCACCGCTCCAGGATCAGGCGGCCGGCGCGAACGGGCGGAAATGCTTGGAGAGCTTCAGCCCCTGCCCCTGGTAATTGGAGCCGAGCCCCTCGCCATAGAGGGCCGTCGGCCGCGCCGACATGCGCTCGTACACCAGGCGGCCCACGGTCTGGCCGTGTTCGAGGATGAAGGGCACCTCGCGCGAGCGTACCTCCAGCACCGCGCGCGCGCCGCTTCCGCCCGCCGCGGCATGGCCGAAGCCGGGGTCGAAGAAGCCGGCGTAATGCACGCGGAATTCGCCCACGAGGGGATCGAACGGCACCATTTCGGCGGCAAAATCCGGCGGCACCTGCACCGCCTCGCGCGAGGCGAGAATGTAGAAGGCATCGGGATCCAGCACCAGGCTGGTGCGCCCGCGCGCCCGGATCGGCTCCCAGAAATCCTCGACATCGAGCAAGGCGCGGCGGTCCACGTCCACGACTCCGGTATGGCGCTTGGCGCGGAAGCCCAGCAGCCCGCCCCAGGCCTCGCCGGCGAGATCCACGCCCACCGCGATGCCGCCGCCGACCACGTCGGGCTTTTCGGCATCCACCAGATGCTCCATCCGCTGGAGCGTCAGCAGTTCCAGGTCGGAGAGCCGGGAGACCCCACGCCGAAACCGCACCTGCGACAGGCGCGAGCCGGTGCGCGCGAGGATCGGAAACGTGCGGGGGGAAATTTCGAGGAACAGCGGCCCCTCATATCCCGCCGGAATGGCATCGAAGGCGCGCGCGCCGTCGGCGATCACGCGCGTGAACACATCGAGCCGGCCGGTGGAGCTTTTCGGATTGGTGGCGGCGGAGACATCGGCCGGCAGCTTCAGCTTCTCGAACACCTGCACCAGATAGACGCAGCCGGTTTCCAGCACCGCGCCGTCCGCGAGATCCAGCTTATGGAGCGCGAGATCCTCCAGCCGCTCCTTCACGCTGATGCCCGCACCCGGCAGGAAGCTGGCGCGGATGCGCCACGCGGTGCGGCCGAGCCGCAGATCGAGGCTGGCCGGCTGGATCTGATCGTCGTCGAACGGCCGCTTCGCGACGATGCCACCGGCCTCGTGCAGCGCGGCAATGGCCTGTGACGGCAAGATGCCCGGTTTGAGCTGGTCCACCTGCGATCCGCCTCCCCTGTCCTGCGTTCGGTTTAACGGACGCATCCCTTGACGCCAAGGGCGCCAGGCGCTTTAACTGATGCGGTTCCGTGGTGAATTTGAGCCGGCCGGCTTGCTGCCACGCTAAATAAATCGCTAAAAGGCCGGGGATCGTGAAGGGCATTTCGCCCTTTCCTACACGTCCTCGGCCTCAGTTGAGGCTCGAAGACCTTGGCCCATATCCCCCCGGATTTCTCCACCCTCCATCCCGATACCCTGCTGGTTCAGGGTGGCACCACCCGTTCGCCCTATGGCGAGACGGCGGAAGCGCTCTATTTGACCCAGGGCTTCGTCTATGACGATGCGGAATCCTGCGAGGCGCGGTTCAAGGGCGAGGATCCCGGCTTCATCTATTCGCGCTACGGCAATCCCACCACCGCCATGTTCGAAAGCCGCATGGCGCTGCTGGAGGGATGCGAGGCCGCCCGTGCCACGGCCTCGGGCATGGCGGCGGTGAATGCCGCGCTGATCTGCCAGTTGAAGGCCGGTGACCATGTGGTGGCCGCCCGCGCGCTGTTCGGCTCCTGCCGCTGGATCATCGAGGAATTCCTGCCGCGCTTCGGGGTCGAGACCACGCTGGTGGACGGCACCGATATCAATGCCTGGCAAGCGGCGGTGAAAAGCAACACCAAGGTGCTGTTCCTGGAAAGCCCCACCAATCCGACGCTGGAGATCATCGACATCGCGGCGGTGGCGAAGATCGCCCATGCCGCCGGGGCGCGGCTGGTGGTGGACAATGTGTTCGCCACACCGCTGCTGCAGAAGCCGTTCGAACTCGGCGCCGACGTGGTGGTCTATTCCGCCACCAAGCATATCGATGGCCAGGGCCGCTGCCTCGGCGGCGTGATCTTGTCGTCGGAAGCCTTCGTCACCGAGGGTCTGCAGACCTATCTGCGCCAGACCGGCCCCTCCATCTCGCCGTTCAACGCCTGGGTGCTGCTGAAGGGCATGGAGACCCTGGCGCTGCGCGTGGAGCGCCAGCAGGCGAGCGCCGCCACCATCGCTGATGCGCTCGCCACCTCCTCCAAGGTGGAAAAGGTGCTTTACCCCTTCCGCGCCGACCATCCCCAGGCGGAGCTGGCGCGGCGGCAGATGAAGGGCGGCGGCACGCTGACCACCTTCGTGGTCGGTGGCGGCAAGGAAGGCGCGTTCCGCTTCGCCAACGCGCTGCGGCTGATCCGCATCTCCAACAATCTCGGCGATTCCAAGAGCCTGCTGACGCACCCCGCCACCACCACCCATCAGCGCTTCACCCCCGAGGCGCGGGCTGAGATGGGCATATCCGACGGACTTGTCCGCCTCTCCGTCGGCCTGGAGCATCCGGGCGACCTGATCGCCGACCTCACGCAGGCCCTGGGGCAGGTGTGACGCCGAGTCACCCGCCCCGCGAGTCTCCCACCGCATGCCGCAGTTGCGCCCGGGACGCTTCGCGGGTTCACTGTGTGTGACACGGACGAATACGAGGGGGTTGGGATGTATCGGGCGACGACGCGCCAGATCCAGGTGACGGCGACGCCGCGCTACGTGGCGGAGCGCTCGGACCCGGAGCAAGGCAGCTTTTTCTGGACCTATACCATCGAGGTGGTCAATCTAAGCGGGAGCGTGGTCCAATTGAAGGCACGCCATTGGGTGATCGCCGATGCCCATGGCCATGTGGAAGAGGTGCGCGGCCCCGGCGTCGTCGGCGAGGAGCCGGTGCTCCCTCCCGGAGGGCGCTTCGAATACACCTCCGGCGTGCCGCTTGCGACCGCCATGGGCATCATGAGCGGGCATTACGAGATGTTGACCGAGGAGGGCGAATCCTTCTCCGTGGAGATCCCGGCTTTCTCCCTCGACATGCCGGACATGCGCCGCATCCTCAATTGAGATGTTAGCCCCCCATGCAAGCGGTCAAGGCTCCCACCATCTCCGCCGAGGCCACGCAGCCGCTTGACGCGCGGCCCATCGCTGCGGCCCTCGGGGCGGTGGTGGTCATCCTGGGCGTGAGCATGCTGCTGCCCGCTCTGGTGGATTATTCCGCCCGCTCGGGAGAACAACAGGTGTTCGTCGGCACCTCGGCGGTGACCGTCTTCGTCGGGGTCCTCCTGTGCGTCACCGGCCGCGGCGCCAATTTCCGCCGGCTGGACCTGCGCCAGGCGTTCCTGTTGACCAGTTCGGTCTGGGTGGTTCTCACCGCCTTCGCCGCCCTTCCCTTCATGTGGGGCAAGGCGGGGCTCAGCCCGGTGCATGCGGTGTTCGAGGCTATGTCCGGCCTCACCACGACCGGCTCCACGGTCATGACCGGGCTCGACGACCAGACCCCCGGCATCCTGCTGTGGCGCGCCTTGCTGCATTGGTTCGGCGGGGTCGGCATCGTGGTGATCGCCATCGCCGTCCTGCCCACGCTGAGCGTCGGCGGCATGCAATTGTTCCGCATGGAATCCTCCGACAAATCGGAGAAGTTCCTGCCGCGCGCCGGGGCCATCGCCAAGGGCCTGCTGCTGGCCTATGTGCTGCTCACGCTCGCCTGTATCGCAAGCTATGCGGTCGCGGGCCTCACCCTGTTCAATGCCGTGACCATCGGCATGTCCACCATGTCCAGCGGCGGCTTCGCCAATTCCGACAGCTCGCTCCAGGTCTTCACCACGCCGGCGGTGGATTATGTGGCCGTGGTGTTCATGCTGCTGGCGAGCCTGCCGTTCCCGCTCTATATCCGCGCGCTCTCGGGCGATGTGACGCGGCTGTTCACCAATTCCGAGGTGCGCCTGTTCCTGGCGATCGTGGCGGCCTTCACCTTCGCCTCGTTCGTCCAGCAGACCGTGCAGGGGGTGGCGCATGGCGAGGTGGCGTTTCGCGGCGCCCTGTTCACGGTCGCCTCGCTGATCTCAACCACCGGCTTCATGGCCGTGGACTATACCAATTGGGGGCCGCTCTCCGACGCGCTGTTCCTGGTGCTGATGTTCCTCGGCGGCTGCACCGGATCCACCTCGGGCGGACTGAAGGCGCTTCGCATCGCCATCACCGCCAAGGCGATCCGCCAACACCTCAAGCGCATCTCCTACCCGAACGGCCTGTTCCCGATCCGCTATGGCGGGGCGCCGGTGGCCGACGATATCGTTGCCTCGGTGCTGGGCTTCGTTTTCCTGTATTTCGCGACCTTCTGCATCGTCGCGGCGGTGCTGAACTGCATGGGGCTCGATGTGCGCACCGCGCTCTCGGCCACCATCGCCTGCCTTGCGAACGTCGGGCCGGGGCTCGGGCCGATTGTCGGTCCGGCGAGCAATTATGCCGGCCTGCCGGAGGGCGCGCTGGTGCTGCTGACGCTCGCCATGCTGCTCGGGCGCCTGGAGATCCTCACGGTGCTGGTGCTGCTGCTGCCGCGCTTCTGGGTGCGGTGAGCCCCCAGAAGCGACGTCGGACCTTGAGCGTCAGAAGGCGTCAGGACGCCGCGTCATCGCCGCCCAGTACTTCCTCGGCCGCGAAGCCATAACTGCGGCCGCAGAATTCGCATGTGACCGAAATCCGCCCGTCGTCCTGCACCATGCCGCCGCGCTCCTCGCGGCTGAAGGACGAGAGAACGCCGAACACCCGCTCGCGCGAGCAGGTGCAATGGGCGATCACCGGCTGGGGCTCGAACACCCGCACCCCGCGCTCATGGAACAGGCGATAGAGCAGTGCTTCGCTCGGCAAGGCATCGTCGAGCAGTTCGACGTCCTCGAGCGTGCCCACCAGCGACTGCGCCTCCACCCAGGCATCGTCCGGGGTCAGGTCGTCGAGCGCGCTGCCCTCGGGTGCATCGCCGGGATGCAGATCGCCCTGCGCCGCCCGTCCCGCCTCGGCAGGAAGGAACTGGGCCAGGAGGCCGCCGGCGCGCCAGGCGGACGGCCCGCCGCCGGGCTTGATCTCCTCGCCCACCGCGAGGCGGACGCGGGTCGGGATCTGCTCGGACTGCTGGAAATACTGGTGGGCGGCCGCTTCCAGGCCCTCGCCCTCCAGGGCCACCACGCCCTGGTAGCGATTGGCGGACAGCCCCTGGTCGATGGTCATGGCGAGATGGCCGCGCCCGAGCAGGGTGGCGGGAGCGGCGGCATTGCCGGCCTCCGCCTGCGCCACCGCATCGGCATCGAAGCGGGCATAGGCGCGCACCTTGTCCGGGCTGACGAAATCCACCACCACCATGTCCACCGGCCCGTCGGTCCGGGTCTGGAGGATGAAGCGGCCGTCGAACTTCAGGGACGATCCCAGCAATATGGTCAGCGCCGCCGCCTCGCCGACGACGCGCTTGACCGCATCGGGATAATTGTGATGCACCAGCAGCGCATCGAGCATGGAGCCGATCCGCACCACGCGGCCGCGAATGTCGAGCGCGTCCACCTGGAACGGCAGGACGGTATTGTCCGGTGCCTCCGCACGCGGCGTGGAGAGTGTTTCGTTGGTCATGGCACCTCATACGACAGCACCGGCTTGCGACCGGTGCTGCATGGGTTTTGCGTCAGGCGCGACGCGCACGATCTCGCCGTCCGATCCTGCGCGCCGTCCATAGCCCCAGG
Organism: Roseixanthobacter psychrophilus; assembly: GCF_043195195.1. Lineage (NCBI taxonomy): Bacteria > Pseudomonadati > Pseudomonadota > Alphaproteobacteria > Hyphomicrobiales > Xanthobacteraceae > Roseixanthobacter > Roseixanthobacter psychrophilus. Next base: position 38,346 of record NZ_JBAFWT010000024.1, on the reverse strand, counting down.
CGATGGCCTCACGCGGAGGGCGTATCGAAGCACCAGGCCAGAATGCCCTTCTGGGCATGCAGGCGGTTCTCCGCTTCGTCGAACACCACCGACTGCGGGCCGTCCATGACCTCGTCGCTCACTTCCTCCCCGCGATGGGCGGGCAGGCAGTGCATGAAGATGGCGCCAGGATTGGCACGCGCCATCAGCGCGCGATTCACTTGATAAGGCTTCAGCAGATTGTGGCGCCGCTCGGCCTCCTTGTCACCCATGGAGACCCAGGTGTCGGTGAGCACGCAGTCCGCGCCCTCCACCGCCGCCTCGGGGTCGCGGATGAATTTCACCCGCGCCTTGGTCTTCTTCACGAACTCCTTGAGGGCCTGGCGCGGCGACAATTCCTTCGGCGTCGCCACGTTCAACTCGAAGTCGAAGCAGTGGGCGGCATGGATCCAGGACGCCAGCACATTGTTGGAATCCCCGGTCCAGGCGACCTTGCGCCCGGTGATCAGGCCCTTGTGCTCCTCGAAGGTCATCACGTCGGCCATCACCTGGCAGGGATGGGACACGCGCGTGAGACCGTTGATCACCGGCACGGTGGCATAGGCGGCGAGTTCCAACAGATCCTCATGGCTGAGGATGCGGATCATGATGGCGTCCACATAGCGCGACAGCACGCGGGCGGTGTCGGCGATGGTCTCGCCGCGCCCGAGCTGCATTTCCGCGCCGGTGAGCATCACCGTGTCGCCGCCGAGCTGGCGCATGGCCAGGTCGAACGAGACGCGGGTGCGGGTGGACGGCTTGTCGAACACCATGGCCAGCGACTTGCCGGCCAGCGGGCGCTCGCGTTCGCCGGACTTCCGCCTGGCCTTGAGGTCCTTCGACATTTCGAGAACCCGCCGCAGCTCGGTGGGCGGGATCTCCGTCAGATCGAGAAAATGACGCACGCCATTGTCCTTCATTCGGCGGCTCCCTTCGCCGGGGCCATTGCCAAGCCGTCCTCGATCCGCACGCAGGCGGCCTCGATCTTTTCGGCGGCAATGGCGATCTCGTCCTCGCTGAGGATGAGCGGCGGCAAAAGTCGAACCACATTGTCTCCCGCGCCGGGGGCCAGCAGGCCCTCCTCGCGCAGGGCGAGCACCAGTTCGGCAGCGGGACCTTGCGCCCTGAGGCCGAGCAGGAGTCCGCGACCTCGCACCTCAGCGATGACCGCGGGATGACGGTTCATGATCTCAGTGAGGGTGTGCACAAGCTGGGTGGAAATCGCCTGGACCCGGTCGAGGAAGCCCTCGGCCAGCACGATATCCAGCACGGCATTGCCCACCGCCATGGCGAGCGGGTTGCCGCCATAGGTGGAGCCGTGGGTTCCGAGCGTCATGCCCTTCGCCGCGGCTTCCGTGGCGAGGCAAGCGCCCATGGGGAAGCCGCCGCCGATGCCCTTCGCCACGGCCATGATGTCCGGCACGATACCTGCGGATTCGTGCGCGAACAGGCGGCCCGAGCGGCCGACGCCGCTCTGCACCTCGTCCAGAACCAGCAGCATGCCGTGCGCGTCGCACAGCGCGCGAAGCTGCGGCAGGAAGTCCGCCCGCGGCACCCGCACCCCGCCCTCGCCCTGGATCGGCTCCACCAGGATGGCACCGGTATTCGGCCCGATCGCCGCTTTCACCGCTGCGATATCGCCGAACGGCACCTGGTCGAAGCCCGGCATGTCGGGGCCGAAGCCCTCCAGATACTTCGGGTTGCCGCCGGCGGCGATGGTCGCGAGCGTGCGGCCGTGGAACGCCCCCTCGAAGGTGATGATGCGGTTCTTCGTCTCGGCGCCGGTCACATATTGGTAGCGCCGGGCCATCTTGATGGCGCACTCCAGCGCTTCCGCACCGGAATTGGTGAAGAACATGGTGTCGGCGAAGGTGGCCGCCTTCAGCCGCTCCGCGAGGCGCTCGCCGTCGACGATGCGGAACAGATTGGAGGTGTGCCAGAGCTTTCCGGCCTGTTTGGAGAGCGCCGCCGCCAGATAAGGATGGGCATGACCCAGCACGTTGACGGCGATGCCGGCAGTAAAATCAAGAAAGCGTCGCCCGTCCGTCGTGACGAGCCAGCAGCCCTCTCCCCTCTCGAAAACAAGGTCGATGCGCGCATAGGTCGGCAGAACGGGGGTGATCACGGGACCCCTCCTCTTGGGGTTGCGCGAAGCGAAGAGCGCTTCGCGTGACATCAGAAACGCCAAAGGCCGCCCTCGCGGGGCGGCCCGACAAAAAGGGATTCTAATGATCGCGCGCGTGAGGTCAACAGAGCGCGGCGGTTAACCTGATCGTAACCACTTGGGGACAACGGCCCGTGAATGCATTCCGACTCTGTGCGGGCGGGCGTGCATATTGTAGTTTGCTCGTGGCCGACCACGATATGTCGTGCGGCCTGTTCCCCAAGTGACGTTGGGCCCTGCGAACCCGCGCGCCATCGCGCGCCTGGGGGCGGGAGAAGAGTCAAAGGAGGAGAGCGATGAGCTGGAACGACGAGCGCGTCGAACTCTTGAAGAAGCTCTGGGGTGAAGGGCTTTCCGCAAGCCAGATCGCCGGCGAGCTGGGCGGCATCACCCGCAATGCGGTGATCGGCAAAGTGCATCGCCTCGGCCTGTCCGGCCGGGCGAAATCCACCGCGCCTGCGGCCCGTCCGCGCAAAGCACGGCCCGAAGCGCCGGTGAACAAGCCCCCGCAACGTCCGCAGACCAACGGCAACACCGCCCTGGCGCCCGCTCTCGAAGCCTTCGTGGCACCCGCGCCTGCGCCACGTCCGGTGGGCGGCGACAATATCGTCGCCATGGGGCAGCGCTGCACCATCATGAACCTCACCGAAGGTACCTGCCGCTGGCCGATCGGCGAGCCTGGGACGGAGAGCTTCTATTTCTGCGGCGGGCGCAGCCTCTCGGGGATGCCCTATTGCGCGACCCATGCGCGCATGGCCTACCAGCCGACGCAGGATCGCCGGCGCGACCGGCGGGTGGCGCGGATCTGACATCACACATTCGGTGCCCGCGCGCGACGCGGACACCGACACGCCTAAGAAAAGGTGCCGAGCGCTACAGACCGGCATGTGATCCGGTGCGCTGAAGGGCCCGGCCTCCCTGGACGGGTCGACAGGAACTGCGTTTGCGCCGCCAACCGGCGCGGCACCGCCTCCCTGATCGCCGCCCCCGCGAGGCGGGGCAGCGTCTTAGATGGCCGCCCCCCGCAGGCGGGGGGCGGGATAGCCGATGATTATTCGGAGACCGAGGCGCCCGACGCCTTCACCACCGGCGCCCATTTGGCGATTTCAGACTTCACGTGGGCGGCGAGCTGATCCGGCCTGCTGCCGACAGTGATGGCGCTGAGATCCGCCAGCTTCGCCTTGACCTCAGGATCGGCAACCGCCTGCGCGCCCGCCGCGGCCAGCTTGTCGATATAGGCCATGGGCGTTCCCGCCGGCGCGAAGATCGCGTTCCAGGAATAGGTCTCATAACCCGGCAGGCCGGATTCCGAAACGGTCGGGATATCCGGAGCGGCCGGCGAGCGCTCCTTCGTGGTCACAGCCAAGCCCACCACCGCGCCCTTGCGGATCTGGCCGATGGCGGACGGCAGATTGTCGAACATGATCTTCACATTGCCGCTGACCACATCGAGCATTGCGGGGCCCGCGCCCTTGTAGGGAATATGGGTCATCTTCACGCCGGCCATGCTCTCGAACAGCGCGCCCGACAGGTGCAGCGGCGTGCCGACGCCCGAGGAGGCATATTCATATTTGTCCGGATTGGCCTTCAGCAGCGCGATCAGCTCCGCCGTGGTCTTCACGTTCAATGAGGGATGGACGATCACCACATTGGGCACATTCACCAGCAGCGAGACCGGCGCGAAATCCTTCACCGGGTCATAGGGCATCTTGGCGTAAAGCGCGGGATTGATGGCATGGGTGGCGACCGTGCCCATCAGCACCGTGTATCCGTCCGGCGCGGCGCGGGCGACGGAGGCTGCCCCCGCATTGCCGCCGGCACCGCCGCGATTTTCCACCACCACGGGCTGTTTGAGAATATCGCTCATCTTCGCAGCGATGATGCGGGCGACGATGTCGGTGGAACCGCCCGCCGCAAACGGCACAACGAGCCGGATCGGCCGGTTTGGATAATCTTGCTGCACGGGCGCCTGCGCCTGTGCCGCCCCTGAAAACAAAGTGGCGGCCACGGCAACGATGCCTAGGATTTTCTTCATGCTTGGGTCTCCTCGGCGCGCATCTTAAGGCAAGATTACGCTGAGGAAGAAGCCCCTCACCTATTCGACCATCGGCGCAGCTTGGAGGAGCGGAGCAGCCGATCCGGCGCCACCTGGCACACGTTCCGATCAGATTGAGTGGCCCATCTGATCGGTGAACCTTCTCTATCCAAGAGTTGGAGCGGGATTCGCCGCCGAGCGCGATTGAGCCTGAGCGGCTCCGGCGCTAGCGCGAAGGGAAATTGCCGCAGCTGTATCCGACGAAACAATCCGGATTGTCCCAGGTCGGAACGAAGGCCGGGGTCGTGGCCCCATCCGGGCCGCAGAAGCTGCCGTCGCGCACATAGCGGTCGTAGGTGGTCGGTGAGTTGCGGATGATCGCCGCGCCCGAGCGGGCGATGATCGACGCGGCTTCCGCGCAATTCAGCGGCGGCGAGATCTCACCCGCCCTAGCGCTGGTGAAGGCCGAGGCGAGCAGCATGCCACCGAGGCACACCGCCAGGAGCGCGTTCCAGCGGCGCACGGCGCTGGCGTTGGATGCCGTCCGCACGCGGGATACGGACGCGGAGAACGGCGGCAGGGGATGGGACTCTTGGGCCATAGCGCAGGGTCTCGTGAAGACTGGAGGCCAAATCCTCCGTTGCCTTCACGTTTAGCCATGGCCCCATCGGGCGGCCATCACACGGGAGGACGCCGATATCCTCGTTTGGGATGACCTACCGCAACCTTCGGATGATGCCGCCTTGAGCGCGGACCGCATCATACCAGCGGCTTCCGAACGGGGCCGGGAGGGCTACGCTCAGGCGCCGCGCTAGCTTGACCGAAGGCCCAAGCTTGGCCGAAGACCCATGAGTCAACCCATGGGCCTTCCTCGTCATCCGCTCAGTGAACGCGGGCGAACATCTCGTTGAAGGAATAGCCGGCGCCACGGACGGTGCGGATCGGATCCGACTGGCGCCCGCGATTGATCGCCTTGCGCAGCCGGCCGACATGCACGTCCACGGTGCGCTCGTCGATATAGACGTCCTGCCCCCACACCCCGTCGAGCAATTGCTCCCGTGAGAACACCCGTCCTGGGCTCTGCATGAGGAATTCCAGCAGGCGGAATTCGGTTGGCCCGAGATGCACCTCGCGGCCGGAGCGGTGCACCCGGTGGGTCTCCCGGTCCAGCTCGATGTCGCCGGCCCGCAGTAGGGTGGCGACATGCTCCGGCTTCGCCCGGCGCAGCAGGGCGCGCACGCGCGCCAACAGTTCCGGCACGGAGAAGGGCTTCACCACATAATCGTCAGCCCCGGTAGCAAGGCCGCGCACGCGCTCGGTCTCGTCGCCCCTTGCGGTGAGCATGATGACTGGCAGGCGTTCCGTTTCCGGACGGGTGCGCAGGCGGCGGCACAGTTCGATGCCCGATAACCCCGGCAGCATCCAGTCGAGGATCACGAGATCCGGCACGCTTTCGCGCAACCGGGTCTCGGCCTCGTCGCCACGTCCGACGCTTTCGACGAAATAGCCCTCGGACTCCAGATTGTAGCGGAGCAGAAGGGTCAGCGGTTCCTCGTCCTCGATAATCAAGATACGCGCAGCCACAGATTTTACCCCTGAAGGCTAACCCCCGGGAAAGCAACGGTGGTCTCACTGGAGACATCCGCCTTCGGGCGTTCGTCCGACAATACCTGGCCGGACACCATGTAATAGATGGTTTCCGCGATATTGGTCGCGTGGTCGCCGATGCGCTCGATGTTCTTCGCGCAGAACAGCAGATGCGTGCACACCGAGATGTTGCGCGGATCTTCCATCATATAGGTGAGAAGCTCGCGGAACAGGGACGTGTACATGGTGTCGATGCCGCTGTCGCGCACCCACACGTCCACGGCCTTGGCCTTGTCGCGGCTGGCATAGGCGTCCAGCACTTCCTTGAGCTGCTCAAGCACCAGGTCGGACATGTGCTCGACGCCGCGCACCAGCTTCTGGGGATGGTATTCCCCTTCGATGGCGAGCACGCGCTTGCCCACGTTCTTGGCGAGATCGCCGATGCGTTCCAGGTCGGAAGCAATGCGGATCGAAGCCACCACGTCACGCAGGTCGCTGGCGACCGGCTGACGCTTGGCGATGCAGAGGATGGCCTTTTCCTCGATTTCCCGCTGCAGGTGATCGACGCTCGTGTCGAGCAGGATCACCCGCTGGGCGGCGGCGGTATCGCGGCGGATCAGGGCGCCGACGGCATCGGCCACCATGCGCTCGGACTGGCCACCCATTTCGACGACCTTGCGGCCGATCTCCTTCAGCTCGGCATCGAAGGCCGAGACGGTATGGTCGGACATCTCGCAGATCCTTGTTCGCTCAGCCGAAGCGGCCGGTGATGTAGTCGCGGGTCTTGATCTGCTTGGGATTGGTGAAGATCACGTCGGATGGCGCGACTTCAACCAATTCTCCCAGATAGAAGAAGGCCGTGATATCGGCGCAGCGCGCCGCCTGCTGCATGTTGTGGGTCACGATGACGATCGTGAAATCCTGCTTCAACTCGTCGATCAGATCTTCGATCTTCGAGGTGGAGATCGGGTCGAGCGCCGAGGTGGGCTCGTCCAGCAGGATCACTTCCGGCTGCACGGCGATGGTGCGGGCGATGCACAGGCGCTGCTGCTGGCCGCCGGACATGCCGAGCGCCGAGGTGTGCAGGCGGTCCTTGGTCTCTTCCCAGATGGCGGCCTTGCGCAGGCAGCTTTCCACCCGCTCGTCCATCTTCGCCTTGTTGAGGCTCTCGTGCAGGCGCACGCCGAAGGCGATGTTGTCATAGATCGACATGGGGAACGGGGTCGGCTTCTGGAACACCATGCCGATGCGCGTGCGCACGACGGTCGGGTCCAGGTCCTTGCCGACGATGTTCACCCCATCGAACATGACGCCACCCTCGGCGCGCTGGCCGGGATAGAGATCGTACATGCGGTTGAACACGCGCAGCAAGGTGGACTTGCCGCAGCCCGAGGGACCGATCATCGCGGTGACGCGCTTCTCGGGGATCTCGAAATTGATGTTCTTCAGCGCATGGTTCTGCCCGTAATAGAAATCGAGCTTCTCCACCTTGATCTTGGTCGGCGCCTGCACCGCATCGGGCTTGGCCGAGACGGACGATGCGATGTTGAAGGTGGGGTCCACTGCGGAATTCATCTTCGGCCTCTTGGATCTTGATGTGCGGTTGTCCAGGGGTCCAGGCGCTCAGCCCGCCCGGGCGAGGAAGAGACGGGAGACGATGTTCAGCACCAGCACGGACACCGTGATGAGCAGGGCACCGGCCCAGGCCAGGGCAACCCAGTCATCGAAGGGGCTGCCGGCATATTGATAGATGGCGATGGGTAAGCTCGCCATCGGCGCCGACAGATCGGTCGACCATGAATTGTTGCCTAGCGAGGTGAACAGCAGCGGCGCGGTCTCGCCGGCGGCGCGGGCGATGGAGAGCAGGACGCCGGTCATGATCCCGGCGCGCGCAGCGCGCCAGGTCACCATCATCACGACCTTCCATTGAGGCGCACCGAGCGCATAGGCCGCTTCGCGCAAGCCGATGGGCACCAGGTTCAGCATGTCCTCCGTGGTCCGCACCACCACCGGGATCACAAGGATCGCCAGTGCCGCCGAGCCGGCCCAGCCGGAGAACCCGCCGAACGGGTTGACGAGGAAGGCATAGACGAACAGGCCGACAAGGATCGACGGCGCCGAGAGAAGGATGTCGTTCACGAACCTGGCGACGTGGCCAACCTTCGTGGTCTTTCCATTCTCGGCCAGGAATGTCCCTGCGAGGAGGCCGATGGGGGTGCCGATGACCATCGCGATGCCGATCTGGATCAGCGACCCGACGATGGCATTCAGAAGCCCCCCGTTATGGCCCGGCGGCAGCGTTATCTTGGTGAATACGTTGAGCCCGAGGGCCGGAAGGCCCTTCTGGACCAGGGTGAACAAAATCCACGCCAGCAGAAACAGGGCGATCCCGGCAAACGCGGTGCTCACCGCTTTGACAACGTGGTCCTTGGTGCGACGGATTGCGAGCGACATGGCGGCCGGCCCCTCAAGACTTCAGGTTGGAGCGGACAAGGAAGCGCGACAGCGCCAGGACGATAAAGGAAATCACGAACAGGATGAAGCCCAGAGCGAGGAGCGAGTCCAGCTTGAGCGAGCCCTGCGCGGCTTCCGGAAATTCGTTGGCGATGGTCGAGGCGATGGTCGCGCCGGGCGCGAACAGCGAGGCCGAGAGGCGTGTCGCATTGCCGATCACGAAGGTGACGGCCATGGTCTCGCCGAGCGCGCGACCGAGGCCCAGCATCACGGCGCCGACCATGGCGGTCTTACCGTAAGGCACGGACACGTTCTTGTACACCTCGAAGGTCGTGCCGCCGACGCCGTAGGCCGATTCCTTCAGCATGGGGGGAACCGATTCCAGCGTCTCCACGAACATGGCCGTGATGAAGGGAAGGATCATGACCGCCATGATAAGGCCTGCGGTCAACATGCCGCCGCCCAGGGCAGGCCCCGTGAAAAGGGCGCCGAGCACCGGAATGGGACCGAGCCAATCGATCAGGGGCGGCTGCACATAGGCGGCCATGAGCGGGGAGATGATGAAGAAGCCCCACATGCCGTAGATGATGGACGGGACGGCGGCGAGGAGCTGAACCGCTACCCCGATCGGCCGACGCATCACCTGGGGCGCGATCTCCGTGAGGAAGAAGGCGATACCGAAGGACAGCGGAAGCGCGACGATGACGGCGATGATGGCACTGAAGATCGTGCCGTAGATCATGACCAGGGCGCCGAACTTCTCCGTCACGGGATTCCAGGTCGCCGACCAGAGGAAATCGAGGCCGAAAGCCGAGAAAGCGGGAAGGCCGCCTTCAAAAAGCATCGCGATGATGAGGCCCAGCAACACCAGCACGAAGATGCCGCATCCCCAGAGCAGGCCGACAAAGACCAAATCGGCGATCCGGCCGACAGGCTTGGCAGTGCCGATGTGCCCCGGTTGAACGCTACTCCCAGGAAGCCCAGCCATCGTTGCGTCCATTGTCGTCTTTCCTTTTGGTGAAAGCATCCTGCTGCACTCCCCAAAGCGCAGCAGGATCGACCCCGGGCCAGCTTGCGAATGTCTTCGAAGCCGGCCCGAGCTTACCTCATGACAAGGACGGTCGATCAGTTCGACCAGACCGGCTTTCCGTCGACCATCACGTCAGACTTCCAGGCGGCGCGGACGCGCTCAGCCACATCCTTGGGCAGCGGGATGTAATGCAGCTTCTCGGCGATCGGGCCGCCATGCTCGAAGGCCCAATCGAAGAACTTCATCACGTCCTTGGCCTGCTCGGCGGACTTCGGCTGCTTGGGCAGCAGGATGAAGGTCGCGCTGGTGATCGGCCAGGTCGCATCGCCCGGGGTGTTGATCATGGACGCGGCGAAATCCTTCGCATTCGCCCAATCCGCATTGGCAGCAGCCGCCTGGAACGCGGGAACGGTGGGGCTGACATACTTGCCGGCCTTGTTCTGCAGTTCGGTGGTCACGAGATTGTTGGCCGAAGCGTAGATATATTCGACGTAGCCAATGGCACCCTTGGTGTTCTTGACGGTGCCGGCAACGCCTTCATTGCCCTTGCCACCGGCGCCCGCGGGCCAGGACACGGAGGTGGCAGCGCCAACCTTGGACTTCCACTCGGCGCTGACGTCGGCGAGGTAGGTGGCGAACACGTAGGTGGTGCCCGATCCGTCCGAACGATAGGTCGGCACGATGCCGATGCTGGGCAGCTTCAGACCGGGGTTGAGCGCGGCGATCGCCTTGTCATCCCACTTGGTGATCTTGCCGAGATAGATGTCGGCGAGAACGGGGCCCGTCAGCTTGAGCTTGTTGGCTTCGACGCCGTCGAGGTTGACGATCGGAACCACCGAGCCGATCACCGCCGGGAACTGAAGCAGGTTCTGCTGGGCCAGCTTGGCGGTGTCGACCGGCGCGTCGGACGCGCCGAAATCAACCGTGCGGTTGAAGATCTGGGTCTGACCGGCACCCGAGCCGATGGACTGATAGTTGAGGCCGGTGCCGGTCTTTTCCTTATAGGCGACGGCCCAAGCCTGGTAGACGGGCGCCGGGAAGGTGGCGCCAGCGCCGGTGATGTCGGCGGCGAAGGCTCCGCCAGCGAAAAGGGAGCCGGCAACAGCAATTGCTGCGCCGAAAGCGGTGGTCAGCTTCACGGGGTTCTCTCCTTGACCAATAGGTGTCGCCCGTCGGCTATCTGCCGCGACGCAACATTGGGGCCGGTTAACTCTAACGGCCCGCCGCCACGGTTCTATGACCCCAACGTGACAAGGCGATGACAGTTTATGCTATTGTTTTTTCTATACTTTTATTCGGAGCCTCGATGAGATCGAAGCGGACCGTAAAGGTTGCCCCGGCATCTTGCCGGCTCTCGATCCCCAATCGCCCCCTATGACGCGCCACAATATGTTTCACGATCGCGAGGCCGAGGCCGGTCCCGCCCTGGTCCCGGCTCACCGCCACGTCGGCCCGGTAGAAGCGCTCCGTGAGCCGCGGCAAATGCTCGGGCGAGATCCCCGGTCCGAAGTCCTGCACCGACACCACGGCCGAGGATGACAGCCCCTTTTCGACCCAGACCGCGACCTCGACCCGGCGTCCGTTGGCGCCATATTTCAGCGCATTCTCCACCAGGTTCTCGAACAGGCGGATCAACTCGTCGCGCTCGCCCTGCACGAACACCGGCTCGGCCGGGCGGGTGATCTCGATCGAGACCCCGCGATCCTCCGCCAGCGGGCCGAGGGTGTCGCAGACATGGGCGATGATGCCGCCCAGTTCCACCGGCGTCTCCGGCCGCACATGGGCATTCAACTCGATGCGCGAGAGGGAAAGCAGGTCGTCGATCAGGCGCGACATGCGCCGCGCCTGCGCCGCCATGATGCCGAGGAACCGCTCGCGCGCCGCCACGTCGTTGCGGGCCGGCCCCATGAGGGTTTCGATGAAGCCCAGCAGCGAGGCGAGCGGCGTGCGCAGCTCATGGCTGGCGTTCGCCACGAAATCCGCCCGCATCTGCTCGATCCGGCGCTGGTGGGTGAGGTCGCGGAAGGTGAGCAGCACGGTGTCCGGCGTGCGGTCCTCCCGCCCGCCGGCGCCGGGACGCCGCGGATTCAGCCGCAGCGGCACCACATGGGCTTCCAGCCAGCGATCGAGCGGCACCCGCTCGCCGAACTCGACGCGCCGCGGCACCCCGTCCTGGGCACCGGCGCGCACGGCCTCCAGCACCTCCGGGACGCGGACGAGAAAGGACAGCGGATCGCCCACCTTGGCCGGCCCCACCGAAAGCGCCACGCGCTGGTTCGCGGTCAGGATCTCCCCGCTCGGGGTCAGCAGCAGCGCGGGCTCCGGCAAGGCGGCCACCACCGCCTCCACGCGCGGGTCCACCCGCGGCGGCGGCGGCGCTAGTTCCTCGCGCGGGGTACTTTCAAGCACCGGCTCATGCGGCACGCGCGCCTTCCCGACGAAGAACAGGCCGAGCGCGAACAGCGGGATCAGCAAGACCGCGAACACCGGCGCGATCAGGCCGAACACCGCGCCCACCGCGCACAGTATGCTGACGGCCAGCAGCGCGACGGCGCAGGTGAGCCAGGGCATCGCCCCGCCATGCAAAATGCCGCGCGTCATGATCGGGAATGCTCCTTCTGCATCGCATCCGGCACGCTGAGGCCCATCGCACCACCGGCCCCCCGCAAGCAGCCGCGCGCCGCCATCGGCGCCTTCGGCGCGGCGCGGGTCGGCGCGGACCAGACGGGGATCGGCAGATGGGTCATGAAGCGCGGCCCTCCTTGGAGCGTTTTTAGGTCCCCGGCGGGAATCGCTTTGGCATATGCTGTAGCGGCTGCGCGAAGACAATAAGACAGTGCCCGCACGCAGGCCGCCACCGAGCGCATTCCGCAAGCTTTTTTTCTTTCCTGATCTGAGATTCATGTGATCGCGCGCTCCGGTCGCCTTTCCGGGGCCGGCTTGTAGTGATATCGCCCACCCATACGCGACCCCGAAAAGGAGCGAGTTCTTATGACATCGGTCAGGCGGCGCCGCGCCTCTGCGACAGGGGTGAGTCTTCACCTGCGCGCTGGCGTGATTCTGTCCGCACTGGCGGGAGCAGCCCTCGGCGCCCTCCCCGCCCGCGCCGATCCCCTGCCCACGCCCACGGTCGATTTCGCCCTCAAGGCCCGGCTGGGCGGGCGCGTGCAGGTGGACATGGCCCATCAGGGCAATCGCATGCGGATGGAGATCAGCAATCCCGCCGTGCCGGGCACGCTGCTGGGCTTCCTCAACCTCGACACGCGCAAGGTGGTGCTGGTTTCACCGAGCCTGCCGAAGATGGGGGTCGAGACCGACCTGCCCGCCGATTTCCAGATCGCTTCGCTGGCGGGAGAAGGCACCAGGCTTGGCGCCTCGGAAGCGGCGGGAGAGCCCTGCACCCTCTGGCGGGTGGAGAAAAGCGCTCAGATCGCCGGACCCGCGGTCGCCTGCATCACCGAGGACGGGATCGTTCTGCGTACCGAAGTGGAAATTCAGGGCAAGACCCACATCGCCTTCGAGGCGCTGTCGCTGACCCGCGGCCCGCAAAAGCCCGAACTGTTCCTCCTGCCGCCGGGCACACGGACCATGAAGATCCCGAACGGGGGCAACCTGCTGCCCGCGCCCGGTCTGGGCCCGGCCCTGGCCCCCTGAGCCAAGCCCGACCTCACGGCCCGGCTTGAGACATCGCGCGCGCCCGTCAGCTGTCGCGCGATTCCAGTCCCGGCGGCAGATGCGCCGCGGCTTGCGCGTTTTCGCGCCGCAGCCGCCGCCGCAGAGTGCTGAGCCACAGTTCGCGCGAACCGAGGATGGTGAGGGCGATCGCGAACGGGACGATGTAATAGAACAGGCGGAACAGCAGCAGCGCGCCGACCATCTCCTCCTTGTCGAACTGCGGCAGCGCGATCAGCAGCGCGGCATCGAACACCCCGAGCCCGCCGGGCGCGTGGCTCGCGAAGCCGAGCAGGGTGGCGGTGATGAAGATGACCGCCAGCGACACCGGGTCGATATAAGGCGACGCCGGCATCAGCATGTACATGGCGGCCGCACACAAGGTGAGGTCGAGAATGCCGATCCCCACCTGGATCACGGTGGACTTGCCCGCCGGCAGCGTGACGAACCAGCTGGAGCGGCCGATCTTGCGCGGCGCGGCGCTGACCCAATACATGTAGCCGAACAGGCAGATGAGCGCGGTCACACCGATCAGGCGGTTCACCAGCGGCGGCAATTGATCGACGGCGGTGGCGGCTTCCGGGTGGATCAGGATGCCGAGGCCCAGCACCGCGATATTGCCGAGCCAGAAGGTAAGACCGGCGATGAAGCAGATCTTCGCCACGTCAACCGCCGTCAGCCCCCAGGCCGAATAGATGCGGTAGCGCACCGAGCCGCCGGTGAAGACGGTGAAGCCCACATTGTGGCCGACCGAATAGGAGCAGAAGCCCGCCATGGCCGCCACGCGATAGGGGATGCGGGTGCGTCCGATGGTTTTCAGGGCGAAGAAATCATAGAGCGTCAGAGTCAGATACGCGCAGGCCACCAGCACGAAGGCGGCGAACACGAAGTGCGGGTCCTTCGCCTTCAGCGCCAGCACCACCTGGTCGAACTTCAGGTTGTGCAGCATCCGATAGAGCACGACCGCCGCAAAGCCGATGACCACAAGGCTCGCGATAAGGCCGAGGCCGTGCAGGCCCACCTTGTCCTTCAGGAACCGCCAGACTTTGACATGAAACATGAAACACCATTTCCCCGCCGGCCACTTTTTGTGCCGCATCCCCGGGATGCCGACCCGTGGCGCGCTCTTTTGAGGCCTCTTTCCCTTACGTCGGAACGCGCGTTGCGGCTACGCCTTGTTGTTGGTCTTGAGGGCGCGGACGCTGCGTTTCTAGCTTCGTAACACGGCCGGTCCAAGGCAAGCCGAGGCCGCTGTCACAATTTCACCGGATAGCCGATTTCCATGGTGCGGCTGCGGGGCAGCCCGAAGCGATCCACCGAGCGCTCCGCATTGCGCGCCAGGAAGGCGAAAACGTGCGCCACCACGTCGCGCAGGCGGAAAATCTCGTCCGGCGGAATGATGCGCTCGTGGCCGATGACATAGATCGCCTCGTCCGGGTCGATGCCGCGCGCGCTCAGCGCCGGGCCGAGCACCGAGGGCACGTCGATCTGCTGCATGTAGCCGAAGCGCAGGTCCACCTGCACGAAGGTGCCGTCAAGCAGCGTCACCCGCACCCGCTCGTCCAGCGACACGCGCGGACGGGCGACGATCCAGACCGACACCACGATCGCGCGGTTGAAGCGGATCTTCATCACGTCCGCCATGCGCGAGAGTGCCACCGGAGTCATGGCGCCGGCGCGGGACAGGAAGATGGCGGTGCGCGGGCTCACCCCGTCGTTCGCCCGGTCCTTGCGCGCGATAAAGCCGTCCAGCGGCTCGGTGAAGCGCACCTGTTGCGCCACCACGCTCTCCAGACCGCGCCGCCAGCTGACCATGACGAAGATCACCACGCCGGCGATGGTCAGCGGCAGCCAGCCGCCATCATGCAGCTTGGTGAGGTTGGAGGTGGCGAAGGCGGCATCGAGCGAGAGCAGGCAGACGCCGAGCGCGATCACCGCCGGCCGGGGCCAGCCCCAGGCCCGGTTCACTTGCGCGATGAACAGGATCGATGTGGTGACCATGGCGAACGCCACCGCGATGCCATAGGCCGAGGCGAGACGGTCCGAGCCCTCAAAACCGAGCACCACAGCGATGCAGGCGATCATCAGCAGCCAGTTCAGCCGCCCGACATAGATATGCTGCTCGTTGTGCTCGCTGGTGTAGCGGATGCGCATCGGCGGCAGATAGCCAAGCTCGATCGCCTGCTTGGCCAGCGAGAATACGCCGGTGATGATGGATTGCGAGGCGATCACGGTGGCGGCGGTGGCCAGCATGAGCAGCGGGATGTCCATCGGATCGGGACAGAGATCGTAGAATGGGTTGCGCACGGCAGCGGGATCGGTGAGCAGGATCGCGCCCTGGCCGAAATAGTTCAGCAGCAGCGCCGGCATGGCCACAGAAAGCCAGGCGCGCGCGATCACTTTGCGGCCGAAATGGCCGAGGTCGGCATAGAGCGCCTCGCCGCCGGTGATGGCGAGGAAGCAGGCGCCGAGGATCACGCCCGCAAGGCCGGGATGATCCACCAGCAGTTGCAGGCCGTAGCGCGGATCGAGCCCGACCAGCACGTGGGGCGCGCGAACGATGCCATAGATCCCAAGCACCGCCAAGGATCCGAACCAGATCAGCATGATCGGGCCGTAGAAGCTGGCGATCTTGTCGGTGCCGGCGCGCTGTGACAAAAACACCCCCAGCAGCACCGCCACGGTGAGCGGCACCACCCATTGATGGAGCTGCGGGGCGATGACGCCGAGCCCCTCGATGGCTGAAAGCACCGACATGGCGGGGGTGAGCACGCCATCGCCGATCAGCATGGCCGCGCCCAGCAGGCCGGCGGCCAGAAGGTACCACCGCAGCCCGATCGCACTGCGATGCAGGTCCAGCAAGGTGACCAGGGCGAGGATGCCGCCTTCCCCGTCATTGTCGGCCCGCAGCACCAGCATCACATATTTGATCGTGATCGAGAGGATGATGCTCCAGGTGATCAGCGAGAGCAGGCCGAGCACGTCGTCGGGAAGAAAATTGGTGCCGCCGACCGCCAGCACGCCCTGCTTGAGGGCATAGAGCGGGCTGGTGCCGATATCCCCGAACACCACGCCCAGGGCGCCGATCTCGGCGGCGAAGGGCAAAATACGTTTTCGATCGCGGGTCGCACTCAGGGACATGTCGCTGGATCCGCGCGCTTAACGAGGGGGCCGGGACAGAATGGGAAATCGACGCTGGCCGCGCCCCAACGGGCCGCACCGGCGCCATCCCGCGCGCCGCGATCGATGGTCATAACCGTCCAAGGCAGCCCCCCAGCAGCGCGCGGCCGCAGCAAGCCGCAGCCTCCCCACACCTAGCTCTCTTCGCGAATGATGACAATGCGGGTCTCTTCCCAAGGTCACCTATTCAATCCGGAATGGGCCTCTGCGGCAGCGGGATGCGGCGGTTCTGCGCCCAAAATGCCGACGCCCCGGCCTCTTGCGAGAACCGGGGCGCGGAACGGGCGTGATGACGCAGCGCGGCGTGCGGCCGCGCCGGCATCAATAACGGTAGGTCTCGGGCTTGAACGGGCCCTGCTGCGACACGCCGATATAGGCCGACTGCTGGTCCGACAGCTTGGTGAGCTTCACGCCGATCTTTTCGAGATGCAGCATGGCCACCTTCTCGTCCAGGGTCTTGGGCAGGGTGTAGACCTTCTTGTCGTACACGCCGGGCTTGGTGAACAGCTCGATCTGCGCCAGCGTCTGGTTGGTGAACGAGGCCGACATCACGAAGCTCGGGTGGCCGGTGGCGTTGCCGAGGTTCACGAGCCGCCCCTCCGACAGGAGGATGATGCGCTTGCCATCGGTGAACTCAACTTCGTCGACCTGCGGCTTCACATTGTGCCACTTGAAGTTCTTGAGGCCGGCGACCTGAATCTCGCTGTCGAAATGGCCGATGTTGCAGACGATGGCGCGGTCCTTCATGGCCCGCATGTGGTCCACGGTGATCACGTCGAGGTTGCCGGTGGCGGTCACGAAGATGTCGGCGCGCTTGGCGGCATCTTCCATGGTGGTGACTTCATAGCCTTCCATCGCCGCCTGAAGCGCGCAGATGGGATCGACCTCGGACACCATCACCCGGCAGCCGGCATTGCGCAGCGAGGCGGCGGAGCCTTTGCCCACGTCGCCGAAGCCGGCGATCATGGCGACCTTGCCGGCCATCATCACGTCGGTGCCGCGGCGGATGCCGTCCACGAGGCTCTCGCGGCAACCGTAGAGATTGTCGAACTTGGACTTGGTGACGCTGTCGTTGACGTTGATGGCGGGCCAGAGCAGCGTGCCCTTCTTCTGCATCTCGTAGAGGCGATGCACGCCCGTGGTGGTCTCCTCGGTCACGCCGCGGATGGAATTGGCGAGCTGAGTGTACCAGCCGTGCTTGTGCTTCAGGCGGCGCTTGATGGCCGCGAACAGCACTTCTTCCTCTTCATTGGTGGCGCCGTCGAGGAAGGCGGTATCGCCCGCTTCCGCGCGCTTGCCGAGATGCACCAGCAAGGTCGCATCGCCGCCGTCGTCCAGGATCATGTTCGGCGCGCCGCCGTCCGCCCACTCGAAGATGCGGTGGGTGTATTCCCAATACTCTTCCAGGCTCTCGCCCTTCACGGCGAACACCGGGATGCCGGCGGCGGCGATCGCGGCGGCGGCGTGGTCCTGGGTCGAATAGATGTTGCACGAGGCCCAGCGCACGTCGGCGCCGAGGGCCTTGAGGGTCTCGATCAGCACGCCGGTCTGGATCGTCATGTGGAGCGAACCGGCGATGCGGGCGCCCTTCAGGGGCTGGCTCGGGCCGTATTCCGCGCGGGTTGCCATGAGGCCGGGCATCTCGATCTCGGCGATATCCAGTTCCTTGCGGCCCCAGTCGGCAAGATTGATGTCTTTCACCACATAATCGGTGCTCATGTCGTCTCTCCGTCCTGGTGCTGCGGCCCCGCCGGTGCGGAGCATCTCATCTCGTGGCAGCCCTCTAGCATGGGCGCGCCCGATGAGCAATCAAGATATAAAGAAATGCTTATATGTGAGAAAGCTTAGAAAGCTCACCACCTTAAGGGAGCGCATGGGAGGCTTGCGGGGGATGGCCGGTGAAGCCGGCGTAGTGCTTTGATTTCATCGGTTTTTGTGTTATACAAGCCTTTACAGTCGATTGCTTTTCCAACCAGCCGCGTCGCGCGTGGTTTTCGATAGCGCATTCTCGGGAATATTGGGGCGAGAAAGGTAGCACCGGGCCGCGAAGGCGGTTCGGATGCTTGGACGCTTACGCAAGGTTGTAATCTTCGACTGACATCAGCGGGCCGTCGGGCGTACCGGCCGCGGCCTAGTCGCCAGCGCAAGGTGCGCCATCGCCCGGAAGTTCCGGAAACGAGCGTTCGCGCGCCAACACGGTTCGGCCGCTGGCCGAATCAGGAGTGGTCAAGAGCATGTCGACAAAGAAGAGCGCCCAGATCCGCCTTGGTTTCAAGACGGGTGAGCACATCGTGTACCCCTCGCACGGCGTCGGTCGTATCATGGCCATCGAGGAGCAGGAAGTCGCCGGCTTCAAGCTTGAGCTGTTTGTCATATCTTTTGAGAAGGACAAAATGACGCTCCGCGTGCCGGTGCCCAAGGTCGCCGCCGTGGGCATGCGCAAGCTGTCCGAAGCTCCCGTTGTCGCCAAGGCGCTGGAAATCCTCAAGGGACGCGCGCGCGTCAAGCGCACCATGTGGAGCCGCCGCGCCCAGGAATATGAAGCGAAGATCAATTCCGGCGACCTGCTGGCGATCTCCGAAGTCGTGCGTGACCTCTACCGCTCCGATGCCCAGCCCGAGCAGTCCTATTCCGAGCGGCAGCTCTACGAAGCCGCCCTGGACCGCATGGCGCGCGAGCTTTCGGCGGTGGAAAACATCACCGACACCGAATCGGTGAAGATGATCGAGCAGAACCTCCAGAAGGGTCCCCGCCGCGGCGTCGCCAAGGGCGAAGAAGCCGATGTGGAAGTCGAGGCCGACGCCGAGACCGACCTGGAAGCCGAAGAAGCCGCCTGAGTCTTCGCGTTTTTTTCAAAAAGGCCCGGCCCAGCGCCGGGCCTTTTTTTGTACCATCCCTGGCCGTTGAGGATGTGTCGCAATAACGAAATGGAACTCTTTGGCGCGGAATTTGTTTTGTTCTGTATTGCGCAGCTTACGAGATCACCTCTCAAGCTTGCTCATCAGGAGGAATACTTCCATGTTGAAGAAGCTTGTACTTATTAGCGCCATTATTTCCGTGCCCGGCCTGGCGTTCGCGCAGAATGCGCCCGCAGCACAAGGCGGCGCGGCGGCCGGTGCCACGACAGGTGTGATCGGTGGTGCGTTGGTCGGCGGCCCGGTGGGCGCAGTCGTGGGCGGCGTGGGCGGAGCCGTGGTCGGCGCCATGATCGGCGATCAGGCGCCGCGCTTCCAGACCTACGTGGTCGAGCAACGCCGTCCCTCCTACACCTATTCCGACCCGGTGATTGTGGGCGCGCAGCTCCCGGACCAGGGCGTCACCTATTATGAAGTCCCCGCCGAATATGGCGCGACGCCCTATCGCTATACGGTGGTCAACAACCGCACCGTGCTGGTGGATCCGCAGACTCACCGCGTGATGCAGGTCATCCAGTAGCTCTTTCTTTTGTCGTGGCCGGGCTCGTCCCGGCCACCCACGCCGGGCCGACCGCGCGGGCCTTGAAAGGCTGGCGCCAACGTTACCACAGGGATGCACGGGTCAGGCCCGTGCATGACGATTGGCCTTAGAACGACCACGCCCCGCAGCGAGGCGACCCTGCAGGCCGAACCCTGTAGCTCACAGCCTGCCCGCTCCTTGCCCTTCGCTGGCCGCTAGACGCCCGCCGCCCCGCCATCGGCGCGCGGATCGTGCGCGCCTTCCAGATCGCCGCGCGGGTCGAGAATCACCGCGCCGGCGTGGCCCATGGTGTCGCTATAGGCCTCCGGCAGCACCTCCAGCACATGGCCCGCCCGCTCCAGATCGCGCACCACGTCCGGATCGAAGCGCGATTCCAGGCGCAGGCTGGTGGTGACCGAGCCCCAGGTGCGCCCCAGCAGCCAGCGCGGCTTGGCGATGGCGTCGCCGAGGGAATCGCCGAACATCACATGGCGGGTGAACACCGCCGCCTGGGTCTGCGGCTGCCCCTCCCCGCCCATGGTGCCATAGGCCATGATGCGCCCGTCGCGCAGCACCGCGAGCGCGGGATTGAGCGTGTGGAACGGCCGCCGTCCAGGCTGGAGCGGGTTCACCGCCTTCGGGTCGAGCGAGAAGCTGGCGCCGCGATTCTGCATCAGCACGCCGGTGGACGGCAGCACACAGCCCGAGCCGAATTCGAAGAAGATCGACTGGATGTAGGACACCACCAGTCCCGAGGTATCCGCCGCCCCGAGCCAGATGGTGTCGCCGCGCTGCGCCGGCTGCGGCCAGGGCAGGGCCCGCCCCATGTCGATCTTCGCCGCGTCCGCATTCAGCGCCGCGGGCGCAAGCAGCGCCGCAAGATCGTGCTTGAGATGGTCGAAATCGCAAACCACCTTGTCGCGCACCAGGAAGGCCCGCTTGGTGGCCTCCACAAGACCGTGCACATGGGCGAAGCTGTCCCCGCGCGTGACCCCGAGCCGCTCGAACAGGCCGAGAATCAGCAGCGAGGCCAGCCCCTGGGTGGGCGGGGGCGCATTGAAGAGGGTGCCGCAGGCGAGGGGCAGCGACAGCGGCGCACGCACCACCGCGTGATAGCGCTCAAGGTCTCCCCGGGTCACCGGCGCGCCGATGCGCTCGAGATCCGAGGCGATCTCGCGGCCGATGTCGCCGCGGTAGAAATCCTCAAGACCGGCCCGTGCCAGATGCTCCAGCGTATCGCCGAGCGTGCGTTGCGCCAGCACTTGCCCCAGCTCCGGCACCTTGCCGCCGGGCATGAAGGTTTCCGCAAAGCCGGGAGAAGCGTCCATCTCCCCCTTTTTCTCGGCCGTCAGGCGCACCTGCGATGAGGTCACCGGCACGCCGTTGCGGGCATGCAGGATCGCCGGCTCCAGCAGGCGCGCGAGGCTGAGCTTGCCGCCGAAGCTGCGCGCCGCCTGCAGCGCCAGCTCCCAGCCGCCCACCGCGCCGGGAACGGTGAGGGCGGCAAGCGGGCCGCGCTGGGGAATCGCCTCCAATTCACGATCGCGATAGAAGGCCTGCGTCGCCTTCGCCCCGGCAAAGCCGCAGGCCTCGATATAGCTGACCCGGCCCGAGGGCTCGCGGATCAGCCAGAAGCCATCGCCGCCGAGGTGATTCATATGGGGATAGACCACGGCGATCGCAGCGGCCGTCGCAAGCGCCGCCTCGATGGCGTTGCCGCCCTCGCGCAGGATCTCGCGTCCCGCTTCCACCGCCAAGGCGTGGGGCGCAGCCACCATGCCGCGACCGGCATGAGCGCTCTCGTGGATCATTCTCGTCCTCCAGGCCGCCCGGCGCGGCGGGTGCAGTGCCGGGGCCGTGACACCGCCGGCGTTGCGTCTTGCGGCTGCGGGCAATAAAGCATGGGGGGACGGAGGCAACCGACTTTTTCCGACAGCGACGCCCAGGGTCCACAACGGACCGGACGGACGGCGCGCTCGGGGTGCCTCGACGGGTGATGGCCCGCGCCGCCCGCGCGGATGGCAGGAGATGGGTATGCAGGCGAAGGTAAAGGGCAAGCACATGCTCACCGTGGTGAGCGCGACGGTGTTCGTGGCATGCCAGACGATCGCGTCCGCAATTGCCGCCGGATGGGCCCTGGGCGGTCTGTTCCACCTCGGCACCATTGGCGAATACGGGCTGATGGCGCTGTTCACCGTCCCCGCGCTGTATCTCACGCGGGTCTATGCGCGCGGCGCCCTGAAGGCCGAATCCGCCCTCACCGCCTGACGCACGGCCAGGCGGAGCTCCTCATTTCAACCGACGTCCCGGCGCAAGGTCCGCCTCAGCGGACCGCCTTGCGATAGAGGTGCCAGGTGGCGTGGCCGAGTACGGGCACCACCACGATCAATCCCACCAGCCCCGGCAGGGCGCCCAGCGCCAGCGCCGCTGCGACGATCAGGCCCCAGGCCAGCATCGGCACGGGATTGAGCAGCACCGCATCCACCGAGGTGCGGATCGCCGTCGACATCGACACCCGCCGGTCGATCAGCAGCGGGAACGACACCACGGAAATGGTGAGCACCACCACGGCGAAGATCGCCCCGACAGATACCCCCACGATGATCATCGCCCAGCCCGCCTGGGTGGTGAACACATCGCGCGCGAAGCTTTGGAACGACGCCGGCATCAGCGGGCCGAGGGTCGCGTAATAGATCGCCATGGCCGCCACCAGCCACAGGGCGAAGATGAGGGTGAGGATCAGGCCCAATTGCAGCATGGGCGCCAGGGCGGGCGAGGCGAAGACCTTGAACCCGTCGGTCCAGGCGATCGGCAGGCCGTGTTCGCGCCGGCGGCTCATCTCGTAGAGCCCGGCGGCCGCGAACGGGCCGATGAGCGCGAAGCCGGACACCAGCGGGAATAGCAGCGGCCACATGCCGTAACCGAGCGCGATCCGGGCCAGCACCAGGCCGGCCAGGGGATAGATCACGCAGATGAAGACGATGTCGGTGCGGCACGCGCCGAAATCCGCCATCCCGCGCCGCAGGACATCGCCGAGGTCGGAAACGGTGATGCGCCGCACCCTAGGCAGCGGCGTAGACAAGCTTTCCGCCGGCGGGGCAAAGGCGGCACCGGCGGCGCGTGCCGCATTGAACGTGAGCCGGAGCTGGTCTGCGCTCCACTCGACTGGATTTCGGATCGTCATGGCGCTTCCTCCCGATTATGTCTCGGGACGTCGCAGGACCAGGTAAGCGCCAGTTGCGCAGGCCACGACCTTGCCGCGACACCCGTCTTTGAAGGAAGTGTACGCTTCAATTCTCCGCCTGTCAGCGTGCCTGCGGCCGAGCCCCCGGCGGTCCCGCGTGGAACGTCCCGCCGCGCCGATGCGTTGCCTTGGTAGATCCCACCGACGGAGGCAGGCATGCTTTACCCCAAGGAATTAGAAACCACCGAGGCCGGCGCACGGGGGGTCCAGCCGGGGTGGTGGGCCGTCACGCAGGATGGCACGCCGCTCGCGGGCCCCTACCCGACCCGCGAGGCGGCCATCGTCGGCATCGCCAAGCGCGGCGAGACCCAGCCCACCGGACGGCCCGGCGAACAGGGCCCGGCGCCCGAATAAAATCGCCGCCCCGCTATCTCCGGGGCGGCGTCCCCTTGCGCGGGGTTTCCATCTCCCCCTGGTCGGTCAGGGTCGGAAATTCTCCCTGATTGTCGAGAGCGACGAGGGATTCCTCGACCGGCCCGGCCTCGCCGATCGGCTTGGTGGTGGCGAGGTAATTCTCCTGCTGCGCGACGATTTCGCGGGCCATGTCCCAATGGACATCGGCGCGGCCCTCTGGCTGACCTTCCTCAAGCCAGAGCTGATAGGCCCTGGCCCGCGTCTGTTCCTCCATCCGGTCTTCTTGCTGGCTGTCGTCGTTCATCGCTTCACCTCGTTCGGTTCAGCACCAGAACTTGCGTGCAACCCTCGCAGTTCCCGCACAACGGCCGAGATGAAGCCCGTTCAATCGATGCAAATCGAACGAATTTACTGCCAAGCTGGCATCATTTATTTCATCTAATGCTTGGCACAAGCTTTCTGAATACTAATTTTCCGGAACAACACCCGGCGCGAGAGGTTGATTGGGCAGCGGGGTGCAAGCGCACGCCCGCACTCGATCCCAATCCATCCGACCCAACTTGCGAGGACCGCACCATGGGCTTCTTCTCCAAAGACATTCAGACCATGGACGATCTGTTCGTCCACACCCTGCGCGACATCTATTATGCCGAAAAGCGCATCCTCAAGGCGCTGCCGGAGATGATGGACAAGGCGAGCGATCCCCAGCTCAAGGCGACCTTCAAGGCGCATCTGACGGAAACCGAGGGCCATGTGACGCGTCTTGAGGAAGTGTTCCGCATGCACGGCGCCGCGGCCAAGACCGTCACCTGCCCCGCGATCGACGGCATCATCAAGGAAGCCGAGGAAATCGCCGGCGAAGTCGAGGACAAGGAAGTGCTCGACGCCGCCCTCGCCGCCGCCGCGCAGGCGGTGGAGCATTACGAGATGACCCGCTATGGCACCCTGATCGCCTGGGCCAAGCGCCTCGGCCGCGCCGATTGCGCCAGCGTGCTCCAGCGCACCCTCGACGAGGAAAAGGCAGCGGACAAGAAGCTGACCTCCATCGCCGAAGCCAAGCTCAACATCCGCGCGGCGGAATAAGACCAAGGCTGCGCCTGGCCCTCACCCCGGTGAGGTTCAGGCCAGGAAGGTGCGCAGCTCGGCCAGCGTCTCTTGCGGGCACTCCTCCTGCGGCGTGTGCCCGCAAGGCATCGCCCGGCCGCGCACGTCGCGCGCCTTCTCGCGCCAGGTTTCCAGCACGTCATAGAGCGCGCCGACCGTGCCCATGCCGCCCCACAGAGCGAGCAGGGGCACGGTCACGCGCTTTTCCGCGTCCGCCGCGTCGTGTTCAAGATCGATGGTGGCGGCGGCGCGATAATCCTCGCAGATGGCGTGGATGGTCGCCGGCGTATAACAGCGCAGATATTCGGCGAAGGCGGCCGGCTCGGTCGCGCCGGAAATCTTGATCTGCCCGCGGATATGCTCGTTGAGGAAATATTCCGGGTCGTTGCCGATCATCCGCTCCGGTAGGGGAAAGCGCTGGATCAGAAAAAACCACCAGAAATAGCGCGTGGCGAACGCCTTGTCGGTGCGCCCATACATGGTGGCGGTGGGGGCGATGTCGAACAGGGCGAGGCGCTCCACGGCGGCGGGAAAATCCAGCGCCATGCGGTGCGCCACCCGCGCGCCGCGATCATGCGCCACCAATGCGAAGCGATCGAAGCCGAAGCGGCGCATGAGCGCGATCTGGTCCTTCGCCATCTCGCGCTTGGAATAGGCGACGTGGTTCTCCCCGCCCTCCGGCTTGGAACTGTCGCCATAGCCGCGCAGATCGGCGGCGATCACGGTATGGGTGCGCGCCAAACTCGGGGCGATCTTGCGCCAGGTGACATGGGTCTGGGGATGGCCGTGCAGCAGCAGCAGCGGCGGCCCCTCCCCCGCCTTGGCGGCACGAATAATGATGCCCTCGCCGACGCTCACGTCCAGCAGCGTGAACCCCTCCATGAGGGGCGCCGCGCCCAGCGGCACGATGTCGGGATCGCTCAGGCCAGCCATGGATTTCCCTTGAGATAGGCCGTTTCGAAGGCGGCGATGTCGTTGCGCGCCTGCAAGGTGGTGCCGATGGCGTCGAGCCCCAGAACCAGCGCGTCCTTGCGCGTCGGCTCGATCTCGAAGCCAAGCGAAAGCCCGGCGGCGGAGATGGTTTGGTTCGGCAGGTCGATGACGATCCGGCAGGTCTCGGGATCGCCGACGCGCGCCAGAAGCGCAGCCACCTCCTCCGTCGGCAGCGTGATGGCCAAGAGGCCGTTGCGCGCGCAATTGTCGAAGAAAATGCCGGCGAACGAGGTGCCGATCAGCGCGCGGATGCCGTTCTGCGAGAGCCCCCACACCGCATGCTCGCGGCTCGATCCGCAGCCGAAATTCTCGCCCACCACCAGGAACGACGCCTCCCGCCAGGGCTCGCGATTGAGCACGAAATCCGCGCGCGGCGCGCCGTCCGGCCCATAACGCAGCGCGGCGAACGTGCCTTCCTTCAGGCCGGAGCGGTCGACGCCCTTGAGGAATTGCTTGGGCATGATGACGTCGGTATCGACATTGGCCGCCGGCAGCGGCGCGGCGATGCCTTCGATCAGGGTGAACGGCTGCATCATCCTTCTCCAAGATAAGGGCGCGGATCGCAGATGCGGCCCGAGAGCGCCGCCGCCGCCACCATGGCCGGGCTCATGAGATGGGTGCGGCCGCCCGCGCCCTGGCGCCCCTCGAAATTGCGGTTGGTGCTGGAGGCGCAGCGCTCGCCCGCGCCCAGCACGTCGTCATTCATGGCCAGGCACATAGAGCAGCCGGACTGGCGCCATTCGAAGCCGGCATCGGCGAAGATGCGGTCCAGCCCCTCTTCTTCCGCCTGTCGCTTCACCGCGCTCGATCCCGGCACCACCATGGCCCGCACGCCCGGCGCCACCGTGCGGCCACGCACCACGGAAGCCGCGTCGCGCAGATCCTCGATGCGGGCATTGGTGCAGGAGCCGATGAAGGCGCGCTGGATGGCGATCTCCTCCAGCGCCGTGCCGGGGGTAAGGCCCATATAGGCGAGCGCCCGCTCCATGTCGCGCCGCCGGTCGGGATCGGCCTCCAGCGCCGGGTCCGGCACCTGCCCGCCGATGGGGGCCGCCTGGTCGGGGCTGGTGCCCCAGGTCACCATGGGGGCGATGGCGCCGGCATCGATGTGCACCTCGCGGTCGAACACCGCGTCGGCATCGCTCGCCAGCCCCCGCCAGCGGGAAACCGCCATGTCCCACAATTCACCCTTGGGCGCGCGCGGGCGGTCCTTGAGATAGGCGAAGACGGTCTCATCCGGTGCGATCAGCGCGCCGCGCGCACCGCATTCCACCGCCATGTTGCAGAGGGTCATGCGGCCTTCCAGGCTGAGCGCCGAGATGGCGTCGCCGGCAAATTCCACCGCCGACCCGGTCGCCCCCGACGCGCCGATGTCGCGGATCAGCGCCATCACGATGTCCTTCGCCCGCACCCCCGGCCCGAGGCGGCCGGACACCGTCACGCGCAGGGATTTCAGGCGCTGGTAGACCAGGGTCTGGGTCGCCAGATAATGCTCGATATCGGACGTGCCGATGCCGAAGCCGAGCGTGCCGAACGCGCCATAGGTGGTAGTGTGGCTGTCGCCGGCGGCGATCACCAGGCCCGGCAGAACGAGGCCGATCTCGGGCATCACCACATGCTCGATCCCCTGCTGGGGATGCAGCACGTCGAACAATTCGATGCCGAAATCCCGGCAGTTCTCGGCGAAATAGACCGCTTGGCGCTGCGCCTCTTCATCCGGCATCCGGGCGGTGCGGGTGCTGGCGGTGGAGTTCACATGGTCCACCGTGCCGAGCGCCGCCTTCGGCCGCCATAAGGGCCGGCCCGCCTCGCGCAGGCCGGTGAAGGCCTGAGGGCTGGTGTATTCGTTCAGCACCGTGCGGTCGATATAAAGCAGCACCTGCCGCCCGTCCGCATCGAGGCGGCGCACGGTGTGGGCGTCCACCAGCTTGTCGTACAGGGTTTTGGCCACGATCCCGCTCTCTGCTCGTCCCGCTTCGGCGGCGATCATGCACCCGATCGCGGCCCGGTGGTGATGCAAGCTACGCATGAATGCGTGCGCGCACCGGCATGGACCCCGGCGACCCCGGCGACCGCGCGTCCCCTCCACCGCGCGATCGCCGGCCCGGATATGGTGGAGGCGAGCGGGGACGCCAGAGCCGCCCCGTCCTCCCAACCCGCGCGCCACCGCCGGCTTGACAGCCTTGTCGCAAAACATGATATATCATGCATACTAAAAAGAGGGTCGGCCCGCCGGGGAACGACCTGAATACCTGGGAGGAAAGATGCGCACATTGTCATTGCCCAAAGCATGGGGATTCGCTGCTGCCCTGGTCGCGGGGGCCGCGCTCGCGCCGGTCGCGGGCCATGCCCAGGCGCCGGCGCAGAAGCCGGCCGAGGTGACCATCGGCTTCGTCCTGCCGCTCTCCGGCGGTTCGGCCACCATCGGCAACCAGACCAAGATGGGCGCGCAGGTCGCCGCCGATCAGATCAACGAGGCTGGCGGCATCGCTTCCATGGGCGGTGCCAAGCTGAAGCTGATCTTCGCCGACAGCCAGTCCAAGCCCGATATCGGCGCGTCCGAGACCGAACGGCTGATCCAGCGTGAGAATGTCTCGCTGCTGGTGGGCGCCTATAACAGCGCCGTCACCTTCCCCTCGACCGAGGTGGCCGAGCGCTACAAGACCCCCTGGATCGTCACCGGCTCGGTCAAGGACGAGATCACCGAGCGCGGCTTCAAATACGTGTTCCGGCCCAACAACAAGGCCACTTACGACGCGCGCGAGCAGCTCGACGCCATCGACCTCCTGAAGAAGGAGACCGGCCAGGGGCCGAAGACCATCGGCCTGTTCTATGAGGGCTCGGACTGGGGCCGCTCCCACATGGCGAACATCAAGAAATTCGCCAAGGAACGCGGCTACGAGGTCACCCTCGACGAGAGCTTCCCACCCAACCAAGTGGACTTCACCGCTCAGCTCCTGAAGATCCGCGCCTCCAAGCCCGACGCGCTGATCATCGTCGCCTATACCCCGGACCACATCCTGTTCACCCGCCAGTATTTTGAGAACAAGCTGAATATTCCCTACGGCATCCACTCCGTGGGCGGCGGCTCCGAGGACCCGTCGTATTACAAGGCGGTGCCGCAGAAGGCCGTGGACTATCTGTTCGTCCAGGAAGATTGGCAGATCGACCGCCTGAAGACCGATCAGGACCCGAAGGTGAAGGACGCCAACACGCGCTTCAAGGCGCTGGCCGGCTACGACATCAATTCCTACGGCGCCCAGGGCGTGTCCAACATGTACATCATCAAGGACGTGCTGGAGCGGGCGGCATCCGCGGATCGCGACAAGATCCGCGACGCCCTGGCCGCCACCGACATCACGTCCGGCATGGCGCTGATCGTCGGCTACCAGCGCATCAAGTTCGACGACCAGGGCCAGAACACCTTCGCCCACGGCGTCATCTCCGAGAATATCGGCGGCGAGCGCCTCACCGTGTGGCCGGTCGAAAACCGCGCCGCCACCACCAAGCCGGTGTGGCCCGTGCCCGACTGGTCCAAGCGCTGACCACTAGCCTGAGCGGCGGGGTCGCAAGGTCCCGCCGGCGTTTTCAAAGCGCATGAGACGCTGGGGTATGGACGCCGGGGCGCATTCGCGTCCCGGACCAGCGACGGCGCAGCCGGAGCGCCGAGCCGGGACCCAGGGAACACCTGCGCAGCAGGCAAGACGCGCCGCGCGCCGCCTTTAAGCGCCCTCGAAAGTGAGACGCCTTCGGCGGCGTTTTGCGCTGGATCCCGGCTCGCAGGCCGCGCGGCCGGTGCCGGCGCTCCCTTTGGCCGGGACGCGAATACCCCCTTCGCCCCAAAGCATCACCCCGCTCCGCCCCCAGCATGACCTTACGGGAGTACAATATATGGATCTGCTGACCCTCTCGTTCGCGGTCATCAACGGGCTTTTGATCGGCGGCATCTACGGCGGCGTGGCGCTGGGACTGAGCCTGATCTTCGGCGTGATGCGGGTGATCAATTTCGCCCATGGCTCGTTCCTCATGCTGGCCATGTATTGCTCCTATCTGCTGTGGGCGACGCTCGGCCTGCATCCTTATGTGAGCATCCTCGCCACCGTGCCGTTCCTGTTCCTGGTGGGCTATTTCGTGCAGGGCGTGGTGATCTCGCCGCTGTTCAAGCGTGAGCGCGCCCTGGTGGTGGAGCCAACCAGCGCCCTGCTGCTCACCGCCGGCGTCTATCTCGTGGTGGACAATCTGGTGCTCATGGCCTTCGGGCCGGATGTGCGCTCGGTGGCGGTGGACATCACCTATGAATCCATCTTCGTCGCCGGCCTGCCCATCAATCTCGCGCGCCTCATCGGGTTTCTCGCAGCCATCGTGGTGGCGGCGGCGCTGTCGTTCTGGCTGAAGCATTCGGAAATGGGCCGGGCGATCCGCGCCACGGCGCAAAACCGCGATGCCGCCGCCCTGTCCGGCATCAACGTGCCGCTGGTCTACAACGTCACCTTCGGCCTCGGCTGCGCGGTGCTCGGCCTGTTCGGCGCGCTGCTGGTGCCGTTCTTTTCCATCACGCCGAACATCGGCCTGTCGTTCGGCATCAAGTCGTTCCTGGTGGTGGTGCTGGGCGGCATCGGCTCGATCCCCGGCTCGATCCTCGGCGGGCTGCTGCTGGGGGTGTTCGAATCCGTCGCCTCGCAGTTCGTCACCGCCACCTCGGCGGCGATCTTCTCCTTCGGCCTGTTCATCGCGATCCTGCTGCTGCGGCCGGCCGGCCTCATGGGCCGGGCCTGAGGTTTCCCATGCGCCACACCCTCACCCTCGTTCTCGGCGTGCCGCTATTGGCCATCGCCCTCGCGGTCCCGCTGTTCGTGCAGGACAGCTACATCCTGCACTCCATCGCGATGATCCTGTTCTTCGCCTATATGGCCTCGTCCTGGAACTTCGTGTGCGGCTATGTGGGCCAGCTCTCGCTCGGCCATTCCGCCTTCGCGGGCGTGGCCGGCTATGTCACCGTGCTGCTGTTCACCCAGCTCGGCGTGACGCCCTGGCTCGGCATGCTGGCGGGCGGCGCGTTCGCGGCCCTGCTCTCGGTGCCGGTGGGCTATGCCACCTTCCGCCTGAAGGGGCCGTATTTCACGCTGACCACCATCGCGTTCGCGGAAATCCTGCGGATCTGGCTGGAGAACACCGACGATTTCCTCGGCATTCCGCTGAAGGGCGCGCAGGGGCTGACCGTGCCGCCGGTGGGCGGCACCAGCTTCCTCGCCTTCCAGTTCGACGGCAAGGTGCCCTATTATTACATCATCCTCGCCATGCTGGTGGGGGTGATGGCGGCCACCGCCCTGATGGAGCGCTCGCGCCTCGGCTTCTATCTCAAGGCCATTCGCGGCGATCGCGACGGGGCGGAGGCGCTGGGCGTCGATCCCACCCGCTACAGCCTGGCGGCGCTGGCCATCAGCGCCTTCCTCACCGGCCTCGGCGGGGCCTATTACGCGCAGCTCTTCCGCTACATCAATCCCGAGCGGAACATGGGCATCGACATCTCCATCGACATGGCGATCATGACCATCGTCGGCGGCCAGGGCACCATCCTCGGGCCGACGCTCGGCGCGCTGCTGCTGCATCCCATCGGCGAGATGGTGCGGGCGAGCGTCGGCGGCAGCTTCCTCGGCCTGCATCTGGTGATCTACGGCATCGTGCTGATGCTGGCGGTGATCTATTTCCCGAAGGGCATCATCGTGCCGCTGCAACGCCTGCTGGACGGCCGCGCCAGGAAGAGCGCATCGCGCAAGGCCGCCGTGAAGGCCGACGCGCTGGAGGGCAAGGGACAATGAGCGCGGCGCAGAAAATCCTGGAGGTCAAGGGCATCTCCAAAAGGTTCGGCGGCGTGCAGGCCGTCTCCACCTTGTCCTTCCACTTGAACCAGGGCGAGATCCTCGGCCTGCTCGGCCCCAACGGCGCCGGCAAGACCACCGCCTTCAACATGATCGCCGGCGCGATCCGCTCGGACACCGGGGAAATCCTGTTCGAGGGGCGCAACCTTGCCGCCCTCAAGCCCTGGGATATCTGCCGGCTCGGCATCGCCCGCACGTTCCAGCTCTCCAAGCCGTTCGGCGGGCTCACGGTGCTGGAGAATGTGATGGTGGGCAGCTTCGTGCGCACCGCCGCCGAGGCGGAAGCCCGCGCGGAGGCGCACAAGGTGGTGGACTTCCTCGACATGGGCGCCAAAGCCCATACCGACGCCGACGATCTCACCGCCTTCGACCGCCGCAAGCTGGAGCTGGGGCGCGCGCTCGCCACCAAGCCGCGGCTGCTTTTGATGGACGAGGTGGTGGCCGGCGCCACCCCGAACGAAGCCGGCGAGATGGTGCATCTGGTGCGCAAGGTGCGCGACCTCGGCATCACCATCCTGATCGTGGAGCATGTGATGAAGGTCATCATGGGCCTGTCGGACCGGGTGATCGTGCTCGACTACGGCAAGCTGATCGCCGACGGTCCGCCCAAGGACGTAGTGCGCCAGCCGGATGTTCTCAAAGCCTATTTCGGAGAGCGCTATGTCGACGCCCGCGCTTGAGGTTCGCGACCTGTGGTCCGGCTATGGCGACCAGGACGTGCTGCGCGGCATCGATTTGGTGCTGGAGCCCGGCACCATCGTCGCCCTGATCGGCGCCAACGGGGCGGGGAAATCCACCTTGCTGCGCACCCTCTCCGGCCTGCTGCGGCCGCACCGGGGCGCGGCGCGGCTGCATGGCGAGAGCATCTTCTGCCTGCCGCCGCACGAAGTGGTGGCGCGCGGCTTCGTGCAGTCGCCGGAGGGCAAGCAATTGTTCCTCGGCATGTCGATCCGCGAGAATCTGCTGGTGGGCGCCCAGAACAAGCGCGCCCGCGCGCGCCGCGACCAGACGCTGGAAGAGGTGTTCGAGCTGTTCCCGATCCTGCGCGAGCGCCAGGCGCTGAACGCCTCCACCCTCTCCGGCGGGCAGCAGCAGATGGTGGCGGTGGGCCGCGCGCTGATGGCCCTGCCGCGTGTGCTGGCGCTCGACGAGCCCTCGCTCGGCCTCGCACCCATCATGGTGGACCGCCTGTTCGAGAGCATCGCCAAGATCAAGGAACGCGATCTCACGATCCTGATCATCGAGCAGAATGTGTTTCAGGTGCTGGAGATGGCCGATTACGGCTATGTGTTGGAAAATGGCGTCATCGCCATGCGCGGCACCGGGGCGGAATTGCTGGCGGACGACCATCTGCGCGCCAGCTATCTCGGCCTGTAAAGCGCCCGCGAGACCCTCAGGGACGGAGACATTTTCGTGAGCAGCAGCAACAAGATCGCCATCGTCACAGGCGGCGGCACGGGGATCGGCCGCGCGGTCGCGGAACGCCTTGCACAGGCGGGCTACACGCCGCTTGCGGTCGGCCGAGACAAGGATGCGGATTTCGCCCTCGATTTCGCCGAGCTGGACGTGACCGATGCCGCCGCTATCGCGGCTCTCGCCGCACGCTATCCCGCGGTGTCGGCGGTGGTGAATTGCGCCGGCATGATCCTTCACGACATGAAGGAATTCGAGCCCGAGGGGTTCCGCCGGGTGCTCGACGTCAACCTCACCGGCTCGCACCTCGTCACCATGGCGTTCCGTGGCGCGCTCGCGGCGGCGGGTGGGAGCGTGGTGAACATCGCCTCCATGTGGAGCTATTTCGGCTCCGGCAGGAACCCGGCCTATGCCTCCAGCAAGGGTGCCGTGGTGCAGCTCACCCGCTCGCTGGCGGTGGCGCTGGCGCCGGAGAAGATCCGCGTCAATGCGGTGGCGCCGGGCTGGATCGAGACCCGCCTCTCCGCCGGCGCCCTGCAAAATCCCGAGCGCGCGGCGCCCATCATGGCGCGCATTCCCATGCAGCGCTGGGGTTCGCCGGCGGACGTAGCCGAAGTGGTGAATTTCCTGCTCTCGCCGGCGGCGGGCTATGTCACCGGCGCGATCATCCCGGTGGACGGCGGCTACGGCATCGCCTGAGCGGGGCTTTCCCCTCCCCCCACGCGGGAGCGAGAGGCTTGGTGCGAGGATGCCACCTCGCGTCCCGGCAAAGTGCAGCGCCTCTGGCGCGGAACGCGAGCCGGGACCCAGCGCAACGACACCGCCGCAGGCGCTTCCTCAGAGGAGCGCGCGGCGCGGTTTGGCTGCTTCGCAGGAACCTTGCGCTGGGTCCCGGCTCGGCGCTCCGGCGTTGCCGTCGCTGGGCCGGGACACGGGTGGTGCGGACGGAAGCGGTTGTTTTCAAAAACACTTATGCCCGAAACCATCGGCGCTCCCTCTCCCCGACGGGGAGAGGGCTGGGGTGAGGGGAAACGCGCACCGAAGGTGAGGGGGAAATCGGGCAGCGAAAACGCCCGCCCTACCCCAGCCGCTGCGCGCCGGCATCCTTGTCTGCGGGCGCAAGCGATTGCGCCTCGACCCAGGCCACCAGCACCCGGCCCCATTCGATGTCCGCCTGGATTGCCTCGCGCGCGGCGCGGGGATCGCGCGCCCGCAGCGCCGTGAGCACGTCGTAATGCTTGTGGTCCTTGCCGGCGATCTGGCGCGGCGGCATGGTGGAATGGAACACGCTCAAAAGCGGTCCCATCAGCGTCCACATGTTCTCGACGATGGATTCGACCCGGGGCAAGCGGGCGATGTCGAGCAGCGCGAAATGGAAGTCGCGATTCTTGATGCTGGCCTTCTTGGGATTGCTGGCCGCCGCCGCGATGAATTCGGCTTGGATCGCCTCCAACTTGCGCAATTGCTTGTCGGTGATGAGTCCCGCCGCCCGCTCCGCCGCCACCCCTTCGAGCTGCACACGGATGAGCTGGATCTCCTGCAGGCGCTCCGCGTCCAGCAGCGGGACATGAATGGCGGTGGCGGCCTTCATCTCCAGCGCCTGCTCGCTCACGAGGCGGAAGATCGCCTCGCGCACCGGGGTGATGCTGGTGCCGAGTTCAGCCGCCAGCGCCGAGATGCGCAGCCGCTCGCCGGGCTCGAACTGCCCGTCGATCAGCGCCCGCCGGATGCGGCCATAGACCCGCGCCGACAGATTCTCTTTCTCGACTTGCTGCAGCTCGGCCATCTGATCCCGCGATTCCCTGCTTAAACCCTCAGAACATATATCATATTGCTGCCCGCAGCGCCTGCGACCCGGAGCCCGCGCGCGCTTCCAATGCCGCGATGGCGGCGACGATCTCGGCCTCCTCCAGCACCCGGGGGAAATGCCGCGCGTGGGGCGCGGTCAGGGTGAGGCGGGCGATGGTCTCCGCCTCCTCGCGCGTCGGCCCGGCGCCCGCGAGCGCGACAAGGCTCACCGGCAGGCCGATGCGGCCGTAGAAGGCGATGATGTCGTCCATGAAGGCAGCGTCGCGGCCTTCCAGCAGCAACTGGACCAGCCCGCCATAGGCCACCTGGAAGCCGTGCAGGGCATTGGCATATTTCGGCACGGCGGAGAGGCCGCGCGTCATGGAATGGGAGATGGAGAGGCCGCCGCTTTCGAACGCGAGCCCGCTCATCAGCACGGTGGCCTCCACCACCAGATCGAGCGCATCGTCGGCGGTTTTACGGTCCACGGCGGCGAGCGCATCCTCGGCATGGGCGCGCAGGATGTCGTAGCAGCCGCGCGCGAGGATCAGCGCGCTTTCCACCGGCGCGCCGCCATAGATGTTCTTGCCCTTGGCGCGCACGCAGCGTTCCACCTCGAACAGCTTCACCACCGCATCGCCGATGCCGGCGAGGAACAGATGGCGCGGCGCCTGGGCGATCACCTGCGTATCCACCAGCACGAGGTCGGGATTGGCCGGCAGTTTCTCGACCGCGAGCAGCCGGTGATGGTCGTCATAGAGCACGTAATTATGGCTGGTGGGCGCGTCGGTGGAGGCGATGGTGGGAATGGTCGCGACCTTCGCGCCGAGCCGCCCGGCGAGCGCCTTGCCGGCATCGATGCACTTGCCGCCGCCGGCCGCCGCCACCAGGCTCGGCAGCTTATCGCCGCAGGCTTCGAGCAGGCGGTCCACTTCGGCCGGAGAGCTTTCCCCGCCGAAGGGAATGCGCCGCAGGTCCACGCCCGCCGCCGCGCAGGCATCGGCGATGGCCACGCCATAGGCGGCATCGATGAACGGATCGATCACCAGCACCGCATCTTTGGCGATGCGGGCGATCTCAGTGCCAAGATGGACGAGCGCGCCTGCGCCCTGGATATAGCGACGCGGGGCTCCGAAAACCTTCATTGTGCTTTTCCCCAGCCGGCGCGTTGGCCGCGCCCGTTGCAAATGCGACGAAACGGCACCGCCCTGGGGCCGTCGCCGTGACGCAGTGCGAATATGATATATCGTGCATGACACCGCCGCAATTCGTCGTGTGCGAAATTGGCGCACGACCCTCTCTCGCCGGAGCACGGGAACTCCCCCTCTCCCCGTCGGGGAGAGGTGAGACAGAACAGGACTCCCCCTCTCCTTTCCGCCCAGACCTCCCCCTCTCCCCCACGGGGAGAGGTGCGACCGGCCAGAGCGGGAAACGAAACTCGACAGGTGGCTTCATGTCCCCCTCTCCTTTCCGCCCAGACCTCCCCCTCTCCCCCACGGGGAGAGGGCTGGGGTGAGGGGGCACCCGCCTGCAACGTCCCGTCGCCTCAAAAGCGCAGCGCCAGAGCCCCCTCACCCGCCCGCAAGCGGGCGACCTCTCCCCGGCGGGGAGAGGTGGGACCGGCAAGAGCGGAAACGAGACCCGAGAGATCGCATCCTGCCCCCTCTCCTCTCCGCCCAGAATCCCCCTCTCCCCGCCGGGGAGAGGGCCGGGGTGAGGGGGTCACACGGGATCTTCTTGCAGAATGATATATCATATTTTATGACTGCGGGGACGCAGCGCGGTTTCGCTGCACGAAGCCGCCCGCACCCTCGCAGCGCGAAGGCGGCCGGAACATTGGGAGCCCATATGAGCGCGGCCGCAAGCCCATCCTCACCGCCCGCACAGCACGCCTCGAACTTCCGGCCGACCCCGGAAACCATCGCGATGCTGCGGGAAAAAGCGCGCTTCGTGCGCCTGGAGACCATCCGGCTGATCGAAGTGGCCAAGGTCGGCCATTACAGCTCGGTATTCTCCGCCGCCGAGATTTTCGCGGCGCTTTATTACGACATCATGGACATCGAGAAGGGCAATCCGACCCGCCCGGATCGCGACCGCTTCCTGATGGGCAAGGGCCACGCCGCCGTCGGCCTGTTCCCGATCCTCGCCGAGTTCGACTACATCGCGAAAGAGGTGCTGGACAATTACACCCGCCTCGGCAACCCGCTCGGCGACCATCCCGACATGCGCAAGGTGCCGGGCATCGATTTCTCCTCCGGCTCCATCGGCCATGCCCTTTCCGCCGGCCTCGGCATGGCGCTCGGCGGACGCATGCAGAAGCTCGACTTCAACGTGTTCGTCATGCTGGGCGACGGCGAGATGCAGGAAGGCCAGGTGTGGGAGGCGGCCCTTTCCGCCGCCCATCACAAGGCCTCCAAGCTGGTCGCCATCATCGACCGCAACGGCTTCCAGCTCGACGGCGCCGTGGACGAGGTGATGGGCATCGAGCCGCTGGACGAGAAATGGCGCGCCTTCGGCTGGGAGGTGCACATCGTCGACGGGCACAATCTCGAAGAACTCACCACCCTGCTGCGCCAAGTGAAGGCGGACGAAACCCGCACCAGGCCGTGCTGCATCATCGCCCGCACCCTCAAGGGCAAGGGCGTTTCCTACATGGAGACCGAGCCCGGCTGGCACCTCGGCTATCTCGACCCGTCCGATGCGAAGATCGCCATCGAAGAAATCATGAACAGGG
This sequence comes from Roseixanthobacter psychrophilus, assembly GCF_043195195.1. NCBI lineage: Bacteria > Pseudomonadati > Pseudomonadota > Alphaproteobacteria > Hyphomicrobiales > Xanthobacteraceae > Roseixanthobacter > Roseixanthobacter psychrophilus. The sequence goes on along the minus strand of NZ_JBAFWT010000024.1, from coordinate 1,262 downwards.
ACATCTGAGCCATGACTGAAACCCTGTCCCCGAACCGTTCCCCCGCAAGCCGCCCGCTCTCGCCCAACTCGTGGCAGTATCGCGAGCTGAACGCCAAGACGCCGGGCCTCTCCCATCTCTCCGACGCCCTGATCGGCCTTGTTGAGAAAGGCGAGCCCGTGGTGGCCGGCTCCGCCGACCTGCAATATTCCAATGGCCTGTCCAAATTCGCTCAACGCTTCCCGGAGCGCTACATCCAGTTCGGCATTTCCGAGCAGAACATGGTGACGGCGGCCGCCGGCCTCGCCACCACCGGGCTCAAGCCCTATGTGGCGACCTTCGCCTCCTTCCTCGGGCTATTGTGCTGCGAGCAGATCCGCATGGACGTCGCCTATTGCGGCCAGCCGGTGCGGCTCATCGGCCACCACACGGGCATCTCGCTCGGCTTCTACGGCACCTCGCACCACGCGACCGAGGACATTTCCACCATGCGCGCGATCGCGGACCTCACCGTGGTCTCGCCCGCCGACGGCCCCCAGCTCGCCGCCGCCATCAAAGCCTCGGCGCACTATCCCGAGCCGATCTATTTCCGCATCGGCCGCGGCCGCGAGCCGGACGTGTACGCGCCCGGCGTGGCGTTCGAATTCGGCAAGGCGATCGAGCATGTCGCGGGCGATGAAATCACCATCATCGCCTGCGGCATGCCGGTGCATTCGGCGCTGGAGGCGGCGCGCAAGCTGAACGCGGCGGGCCGCTCGGTGGGGGTCATCGACATGCCCACTATCAAGCCCATCGACAAGGCGGCGATCTTGAAGGCGGCCGCGCGCTCCAAGCTGCTGATGACGGCGGAAGAGCACAATGTGCTCGGCGGCCTCGGCAGCGCTGTGGCCGAAGTGCTCACCGAGGTGGGCGCGGGGGTGAAGCTGATCCGTCATGGCATCCACGACGAATACAGCCTGATCGCCCCGCCGACCCACCTCTACGCCCATTACAAGCTCGACGCCGCCGGCATTGAGAACGTGGTGCTGAACGCCATCGGCGGCGGCACCGCCTGAGGCGAGCCCCCCTCACCCGCCCGCAATGCGGGCGACCTCTCCCCGGCGGGGAGAGGTGGGACCGGAGAGGGTAAGAAACGAAACCCAAGAGGCCCCTTCATGCCCTCGACACGCCCGGAACTCCCCCTCTCCCCGCCGGGGAGAGGGCCGGGGTGAGGGGGGCACCCGCCACGCAACGCCCCGTCTCCTCAAAGCGCAGCGCCCGAGCCCCCTCACCCGCCCGCAATG
>NZ_JBAFWT010000023.1:0-82335 GCF_043195195.1 Roseixanthobacter psychrophilus | reverse complement strand
GGGGGCGGACCAGCAGGACTGCGAGCAGCATCAGGAACGCGAAGGCGTCCTTGTAGGGAACCGAGATGTAGGCGGCGCCCAGCGTCTCCACGATGCCGATCAGCAGGCCGCCGAAGATCGCGCCGGGGATCGAGCCGAAGCCGCCGATGATGTTGGCGGCGAATGCCTTCAGCGCGATCAGCGGGCCGATGCCGACCGACACGAACAGGATCGGCGCCACCAGGATGCCGGCGAGGCCGCCGAGCGCGGCGCTATAGGCGAAGGTGCCGAGGATCATGGCGATGACTGGAATGCCCAGCAGGCTGGCCATTTCCTTGTCCTGCGAGGTGGCCTGCAGCTTCTTGCCGACCATGGTCTTCTCGAACACCAGATACTGCAGCGTCACCAGCGCGATGGTGACCGCGATGATGGAGAGATATTGGGTGTCCATGAAGATGTTGCCCACCAGGAAGCCGCCGCCGTCGAACAGGCCGGGCAGCACCTGCGGGCTCGGCCCGTAGGTGGCGAGGATCAGGTTCGACAGCAGGATGGTGGCGCCGATGGTGGAGATGATGACCGGGATCTGTCCCCGGTCGCGCAGCGGCCAATAGGTGATGCCGGCGAAGATCACGCCGAACACCGCCATCAGCACCACCGCCCCGATGAGGGCGATGGGATAGGGCACGCCGAAGCCGGCGAACAGGATCACCATGAAATAGGCGCCGAGCATGGAGAACTCGCCCTGCGCGAAGTTCACCACATTGGCGGAGCGGATGAGCAGGACGAAGCCGAGGGCGACCATGGCATAGATGCTGCCGATGCCGATCCCGGTAAATAGAAGCTGAGGAAGCAAGCTCATCGCCGATCCTGTGCGCGAGAGGGCGTAAGACATCCCGCGCCGGGCAAGCCTCAAGGGGCCGGCCCGGCGCAGGGTGCGAAAGCGATCAGGCGATCACTTGTCGAAGGCGATGTGGCGGTCGAAGACGATCTTGCCGTTCTCGTTCTTGACGATGTTGTAGCCGCGCAGGCCATCGCCATTTTCGTCGAAGTTGTAGGTGCCTTCGGTGCCCGGGAAATCCTTGATGGCGAGGATCGCCTCGCGGATCTTGGCGGGATCGGTGCTGCCGGCCTTCTTGATGGCTTCCGCCAGCAGGAGCACGGAATCATAGGTCCAGGCCGAGGTATAGTCAGGCGCGCGGCCGACCTTCTTGGAGAATTCCTCGAAATAGGCCTTGGCGAGCGGGTTGGCGTCGGCGTTGAAGTCGGCGACCGCATAGGTGCCATAGAGCGCCGGGCCGGCGAGCTGCATGGCGGTGGTGGAGGCGACCGAGGCCGAGCCGACCCAGGTGGCCGTCACGCCGAACTGCTTGAGCTGGCGGGCGAGCACCGCCACGTCGTTCTCGAACGGCGTATAGGTGGCGATGATGTCGGCGCCCGACTGGCGCACGGCGAGCACCACCGGGGTCAGGTCGGCCTGGCCGTTGTTGAAGCCCTGCACCAGCACCGGCTCGACGCCGAGACCCTTGAGCTGCTCGATCAGCGCCTTGGCCCCGTTGGAGCCGAACGCGTCGGTGGAATGGAGCACCGCCCACTTCTTCTTCTTCAGCTGGTTGACGCCGAAATCGGCGATCACCTTGGCGGAATAGATGTCATTGGGGCGGGCGCGGAACAGCCAGGGATTGCCGGAATGGGTCAGAGTGGGATCGGTGCCGCCGAAGAACACGGGAATGCCGGCCTTCTTGGCATCGCCCGAAATGGCGTTCACCTGGGTGGAGCGCACCGAGGAAAGCACGGCGGCGAGGTCGCCACGGCTGGTCAGGCGGGAAAAGGCGAGCACGATGCCGGGATTGGTGGTCTGGTCGTCCTCGATGACCAATTCGAACTTCTTGCCGAGCACACCGCCGGCGGCGTTCACCTTCTCGACACCCAGCTTGGCGCCTTCGGTCTGGAGGTGGCCGATTTCGGCGGCCGGGCCGGTGAGCGGCGCCGTCACGCCGATCTTGATGGTCTCTTGGGCCGAAGCGGCGCCGAAGGACCCCAGCAGGGCAGCGGCAGAAAGCAGGCCGATGGCCGTGCGGCGAGACAGCTCCATGATACGTCTCCCTTAAATCCGATCCGATTTGATATCGGAATTGATGGAGGCGAACATGGCTGCTAGAATTTCCTTGAGTCAAGGGGCGAGGCGTCCTCAATCGGACATTTCGTTGACTTTTTTATGATTATTGAGAGAACCACTTCTCTCAGACCATGGCTGGGCGCCAGATGAGCAGTACCTACCAGATTTCCAAGCCCATTCGCTTGGGCAGTGAAGTCTATGACATCCTGCTCAAGAAGTTGATGTCTCTTGAAATACAGCCAGGCGAGCGGATCGGCGTCGATCGTCTGGCACGGGAGCTTGGCGTTTCACAGACGCCGATCCGCGAGGCGCTCAGTCAGCTTGAAGTTCAGGGCCTTGTGGTGAAGGTCCATCTCTCCGGTTACCGCGCGGCGTCGCAATTGACCCGCAAGCAATTCGACAATCTGTGCGAATTGCGCCTGCTGATCGAGCCGCCGGCGGCGGCCAAGGCGGCTGCGCTCATGTCGGCGGAAGAATTGCTGGGGATTTCCGCCCTTGCGGCCCGTATGCGCGAGCCGACGCCGGAGGATCCGCAATCCGCCTACAGCGCGTTCGCGCAGGAGGACGCCCGGTTTCACGCGGCGATCGCCAAGGCGAGCCAGAACGACCTGCTGCACGACATCATCACCCAGCAGCGGGTGCATCTGCACCTGTTCCGCCTGCGCTTCTATGCCCGCGTCACCCAGGACGCGATCATCGAGCATGCGCGGATCCTGGAGGCCTTCGCGCTCCGCGACGCCGAGGCGGCGGCCGCCGCGATGCGGGTGCATATCGAGAACGCCCACGCGCGCTTCAAGAATGTCTTCGAGGACTAAAGCCTCCGAGTGAACCTTCCGCCGCCGCCGGTGTTTCCCTTCGCGGGGGAGCACGCAGCGAGGAACCCATGCCCGCAAAATCCAAGGCTCAGCAGATGGCGGCCGGCGCCGCCCTTTCCGCCAAGCGCGGCGATACCAAGAAAAGCGAACTCAAAGGTGCCTCCCGCTCCATGGCCGAATCCATGAGCGAAAAGGAGCTGGAAAAGATGGCGGCCACCAAACGCAAGGGCAAGCCGGAGCACGTCTCCAAATCCTGAAGCCCCATCGATATTCACCGGCGCTGCACGCGCGCTAGGACTTCGGCTCCGGCCCCGCACGCGGCCGGCAGCGCAGGCACGCGCGCAAGCCGGCGTCTTCGGCTTCGGCCCAATCGGCATGGAAGGTCACGTTCTCCCGTCGCGCCGGGCGGGATGGGCAGGACGGCCGGCAATAAATTCCGGTGGTGCGCACGCCATAGACGAAGGCGCCGTCCTGGGTGCGGTCGCGCGTCTGGACCGCGTGCCACAGGGCGCCGGCACCATCGCGGCTGAAGTCTTCGATCGGCATCGGATGCTCCGGGGCAGGTGTTTCCTAGCCTTCGATACGGCTTGCGCAGCTGGTGCGCAGCCCGCTTTGGACGGACCCGGCGCGCGTTCACGACCTTGCGATATCGACCGCGCCCCGGTCCCGCGCTATACCCCGCCCATGCAGCCGATCCTCTCCATCAGCGCTCTCTCCAAAACCTATGCGTCCGGCCACATCGCCCTCAAGGACGTCTCCCTCGATATCCGGCGCGGCGAGATCTTCGCCTTGCTGGGGCCCAACGGGGCCGGCAAGACGACGCTCATCTCGATCGTCTGCGGCATCGTTAATCCCAGCGGCGGCACGGTGACCGTGGACGGCGCCGACATCATCACGGACTATCGCGCGGCCCGCTCCCAGATCGGGCTGGTGCCGCAGGAACTGACCACCGATGCCTTCGAGACCGTATGGGCGACGGTGAGCTTCAGCCGTGGCCTGTTCGGCAAGAAGCGAAATCCCGCCCATATCGAGAAGGTGCTGCGCGACCTCTCCCTGTGGGACAAGAAAGACAGCAAGATCATGACGCTGTCCGGCGGCATGAAGCGCCGGGTGCTGATCGCCAAGGCGCTGTCCCACGAGCCGCGCATCCTGTTCCTGGACGAGCCGACCGCGGGTGTCGATGTGGAGCTGCGGCGCGACATGTGGCGGGTGATGCGCGAATTGCGCGCCTCCGGCGTCACCATCATCCTCACCACCCATTACCTGGAAGAAGCCGAGGAAATGGCGGACCGGGTCGGCGTCATCCGCAAGGGCGAGCTGATCCTAGTGGAGGAGAAGCGCACGCTGATGCGCAAGCTCGGCAAGAAGCAGCTGACGCTGCAGCTCACCGCCCCGCTCGATGTGATCCCCGCCGGGCTCGCGGCCCATCAGCTGGCGCTTTCCGCCGACCGCACGGAGCTGATCTATACCTATGAGACCGATGGGGCGCGTTCCGGCATCGCCGACCTGCTGCGCGACCTCGCCGGTGCGGGCATCGCCTTCAAGGACCTGCACACGCAGCAGAGTTCGCTTGAGGACATCTTCGTCAGCCTGATGAGGGACGCGCAATGAACGTTCATGCCATCCGCGCGATCTACATCTTCGAGATGGCCCGCACCGCGCGCACGCTGCTGCAGAGCATCGTCTCGCCGGTGCTCTCCACCTCGCTCTATTTCGTCGTGTTCGGCTCGGCGATCGGCTCGCATATGGCTGAGATCGGCGGGGTCAGCTATGGCGCCTTCATCGTGCCCGGCTTGATCATGCTGGGCCTGCTGACGCAGAGCATTTCCAACGCCTCGTTCGGCATCTATTTCCCGCGTTTCGTCGGCACCATCTACGAGCTGCTCTCGGCGCCGGTCTCGGCGGTGGAGATCGTGATCGCCTATGTGGGTGCGGCGGCCTCCAAATCCATCATGCTCGGGCTCATCACGCTCGGCACGGCCGCGCTGTTCGTCGACCTGCACATCGCCCATCCTCTGTGGATGCTGGCTTTCCTGGTGCTGACGGCGGTGACCTTCTCCCTGTTCGGGTTCGTCATCGGCATCTGGGCCGATAATTTCGAGAAGCTGCAGATGGTGCCGCTGCTGATCATCACGCCGCTGACCTTTCTCGGCGGGAGCTTCTATTCCATCGACATGCTGCCGCCGTTCTGGCGCACCGTCACTTTGTTCAATCCCGTGGTGTATCTGGTCAGCGGCTTCCGCTGGAGCTTCTTCGGCGTTTCCGACGTGGGGGTGGAGATCAGCCTCGCCATGACGTTGCTGTTCTTCGCCCTGTGCCTCGGCACCGTCATGTGGATGTTCAAGACCGGCTATCGCCTCAAGAGCTGAGCCCCGCTCTCCGGCCGCCGCCTTCTCAGGCGGCGAGTTCCGCCGGGGCGCCGGCGGCGCAGAAGCGCGCGAGCAAAGCGGCAAGGTCGCGCGCGGCCTCTTCCGCCTGGGGTGCGAGGCACAGCGCCAGTTCGCCGTCCGGTACCTCGGGCAGCCCCTCGGCCGGGCCGAGGATGCGGTGGGTGGGCAAAAGGTTGCGCCGCTCCAGCAGGGCAATTCCAAGCCCGCCGGCCAGTGCCGCCTGGAGGCCCATGAGGTTGGGGCTCTCATAGGCGATGCGCCAGGAGAGCCCGGCCGCCTCCAGCGCATGGATGGCGCGGTTGCGATAGATGCAGCCCTGGGGAAACGCCACCAGGGGGACCGGATCGTGCGGGGTCACGGGGTGATTGGCGGCGCTGATCCACACCAGATGCTCGGGCCACACCGCCAAGGCCTCCCCCCCGCCGGGCTCGCGCTTCAGCAAGGCAACGTCGAGGTCGCCGCGCGCGAGATCGGCGGCAAGCGTCCGCGACAGGCCGCAGCACACATGAAGCCGCACGTCCGGGCGGGCGCGCGCGAACGCCGCGACCGTGCGGGTCAGCGGAACCAAGGCGAAATCATCGGGAATGCCGACCCGCACGGTCGCTTGCGGCGCGTCCTGGCGCAGGGCGGCCTTGGCCTCGGCGCTCAGCGCCAGGATGCGGCGGGCATAGCCGATCAGCCGCTCGCCTTCCTCCGTCAGCCGCACGCCGCGCCCCTCGCGATGGAGCAGCGCGCACCCCGCCGCCTCTTCCAGCCGCCGGATCTGCTGGCTGACCGTGGATTGGGTGCGATGGACGCGCGCACCGGCGCGGGTGAAGCCGCCGGCATCCACCACGCTGACGAAGGCCCGCAGAAGATCAAGGTCCAGCATCGGTGTCGACCCATTCGAATTTCGACTAATAGACATCATGACATTTAATTTTTCAATGGGTATGCGTGCCGTTAAGACAATCAGGCGAAGCGCGCCTCCGGTCGCGCCCAGGATTGCCGCTTCCAGATCGCCGCTTCAGGATCGCCGCCCATGAAACCGACCGCCGCCCCGATCTCCGCCGCTTCTGCGCCGGCCGCCGCGACCCCGGCGCTGGTCGCCCTGTTCTGCGTGCTGTGGAGTTCGGCCTTCGTCTCGGCGAAGATCGCCGTGGTGGATTGTCCGCCGCTGCTGCTGCTCTCTGCGCGGTTTCTGCTGGCGGGGGCGATCCTGCTCACGGGCTGCGCGCTCACCGGCCGGCTGAAGCCGATCCCGCGCGGCGAGCTGGCGATGCTCGCGGTCTCGGGCATGCTGAACAATGCGATCTATCTCGGTTTCAGCTTCGTCGGCATGGTCACCGTCTCCTCGGGCTTCGCCGCCGTGATCATCAGCGCCAACCCGCTGCTCGTGGCGTTTCTCGCCGGGCCGGTGCTGGGCGAACATCTCACTCGCCGCAAGTTGCTGGGGCTGGTTCTCGGCCTCGCGGGCGTCGCCGTGGTGCTGCGCTCGCGCATCGCCGGCGGGCATGAGGATGTGGTGGGCACGCTCTTCATCTTCGCGGCCCTGATCGCGCTCTCGGCGGGAACGCTGGTCTACAAGCGGGTGCGCACCTCCGCCGATCTGTTCATGGCGAGCGGGGTGCAGAGCCTGGCCGGGGGGCTCGCGCTGCTGCCCGTCGCCCTGGCCACGGAGAGCATGAGCGCGGTGCACCTGACCCCCGCGCTGGTGGGATCGTTCGTCTATATGGTGCTGGCGGTCTCCATCGGCGGATACAGCCTGTGGTATTTCATCCTCGGCCGCGCCAGCGCCACCGAGGCGAGCGCGCTGCACTTCCTCATGCCGCCGCTCGGGCTGCTGTTCGGCTGGCTGCTGCTGGGCGAGCACGTGCCGCTGCTCGATCTCGCCGGCATCGTGCCGATCGCGCTCGGCATCCGCCTCGTGACGCGCTGAGCGTCACGAGAGAAGGGAAGCGGGCCGAGCCTCGGGCCTTGGTTCAGGCGAAGGCGGCGTCGGCCCTGGCGCCAATCTCTTCAGGATCGATCCCGAGCGCCTGGAGCGTCGCCACCATATGCGCGGGCAAGGGCGCGCTTACGTCCAGCTTGGGCCCGTTCTTCGCCACTTGCAGCACGATGCGGCGCGCATGCAAATGCAGCATCGGCCCGCCCGGCAGGCGCGAGGCGCCGCCATAAATGGCATCGCCCAGAATCGGGAAGCCAAGGTTGGAGAGATGGGCGCGCAATTGGTGGGTGCGCCCGGTGAGGGGCGAGAGGGCGAGCACGCTCAGGCCCTCGCCGCGATGGAGCACGCGCCAGTCGGTGATGGAATCGAGCGCGCCGGGCGATCCCTTCGGCACCGCCTGCATCCACCAGCCGCGATTGGGCGAGCGCTTGGCCAAGGGCTGGTCGATGCGGCCGGCGTCCGCGTCCGGGGCGCCCTTGGTGAGCGCCACATAGGTCTTGTCCACCTGTCCGGTCGCAAACAATTTATTCAGCAACGCCAGCGCCTTGGCATGGCGGCCAAGAACGAGGCAGCCGGACGTGTCCTTGTCGAGCCGGTGCGCCAGCTCGGGCGCGCGCGGCAGGCCGAAGCGCAGGCCGTCGAGATGGTCGTGCAGCGTCTCTCCGCCCTTGGGTCCGGGATGCACCGGCAGGCCCGCCGGCTTGTCCAGCACCAGCACCATGCCGTCGCGGTGCAGCGCGCGGGCGGCGAGGGGCGAAGCTGTCTCGGGATGCGCGTCGGGCGCGGCGGCGGGTTTCATCGGCGGTGTGTCTTGAACCAGGAAGAGCGGATGCAAACCGCATAGCACGATTTCGCCCGCGCCGACGCAAACCTGCCGCGATGCAATAAAACTTGCGCGATTCAAGGTGGTTAGCTGTTGCAGCTCGTCATGACTGCGCCGCGTGGCCATGCCAAGGTGCGCCCTACAGGTTCACGAAAGGAGTTTCGGCCATGGCCCATACGAGAAAGAACGAACGCCGCGTGCTGTCGGATTCCGAGCTGGAATTCGTCGACAAGGCCCGCCACCCCGCGCTCGCCGAGATGGCCCATGCCGACCTTCACGCGCTGATCGGCCATCTGCGCGAGCGGCGGGACCGGGCGCAGAGCATCGCCAACGGCCAGCGGCGCGCGCTGCGCGGCAAGGGGCCGGGCGAGGTGCGCTACGACAAGGCCGATCTCGGCAATCGCCAGAAAGCCTCGGTGCTGACCGACGCGCTCACCCGCGCGCGCCGCGAGATGACCCGCCGCAACGACCGGGCCGCGCGCGAGGAATTGATCGCCAATGCGCGTCATGCCCTGGCGATGAAGCAGGCGGCGGGCGGCTCGCACCATCCCGACGGCGGCCCTACCGCCAACGAAGGCATGCGCGCGAAATCGCGCAAGCGGGTGGATTCGCTCTCCCGTCCCGCCGAAGCCGGCCGCGTGACCAAGTTCGTCGCCACCGCGCAGGCGAAGAAGGACAATCGCTGAGGTTCTCCGCCGCGGCTTTTTCCACCGGTGGAAAACGCGCCCCGCCCTGCCGCATGCGGCGGGGCGGGGATCGTCTCATGCCAACGGCCCCGGGCTTCGAACCGGTGCCGGGAGGCCGTTGCTCTCAGTCCTTGAGATCCAGTTCCACGCGCATGACGGTGTAATCCTCGCCCGCCTTGGCGACGAAGCCGAGATCCTGCGCCATGTGCATCATGGCCTGGTTCTCGCGCAGGACGTCGCCATAGATCATTTTCAGCCCCCGCTGGCGGCCATAGGCGATGATCTCGTTCATCAGCCGGTAGCCGAGCCCGCGCCCCTTCATGTCCGAGCGCACCATGATGGCGTATTCGGCGGTCTCGTTGTCGGGATCGGCGATGATGCGCACCACGCCGAGGAACGCGCCGGCCTTGTCCACCGCCACCAGCGCCATCTCGCGGTCGTAGTCGATCTGCGAGAGGCGCGCCGCCAGCAGGTGGGGGAAGTCCTTCAGCGAGCCCAGGAACCGCATGCGCACGTCGCGCGGGTCGGAGCGGCGCACGATGTCGACGATGCCCGGCTCGTCCTCCGGCCGGATCGGCCGCAGGTCCAGCACCAGCCCGTCGGCCAGTTCGATCTCCCGCACCAGGCTGGTGGGGAAGGGCTTGATGGCGAAGCGCTCGGTGCCGACCCCCTTGGTGGGATGCACGACGATGCGGGCGTCGAGCGCCAATACTCCGTGCTCGTCGGCGAGCAGGGGGTTGATGTCCAGTTCCGCGATCTGCGGCAGGTCGCTCAGCAGGTCGGAAATCTTCACCAAAGTCGCCGCCACCGCGTCGATGTCCGTCGGCGGATGGTCGCGATAGCCGGCCAGCAGCCGGGCCACCCGCGTCCGCTCGATCATTTCCAAAGCCAGCACGCCGTTGAGCGGCGGCAGGGCGACGGCGCGGTCGCCGATCACCTCCACCGCCAGCCCGCCCTGGCCGAACAGCACCACCGGGCCGAAGGTGGCGTCGTTGGCGATGCCGGCGATCAATTCCTGCGCATTGGGCCGGCGGATCATGGGCTGGACCGTGAAGCCCGCCACCCGGGCACCGGGCATGCGCGCTTCCAGGGTTGCCAGCATGTCGCGCGCCGCCTCCTCCACCGCCTTCGGCCCGTGCAGGTCGAGCCGCACGCCGCCGACATCGCTCTTGTGCAGGATGTCGTGGGACAGGATCTTCAGCACCAGCGCGCCGCCCATCTCGGCGGCGATGCGGCCGGCGTCGGCGGGATCGCTGGCGATGCGGGTCTCGACCACCGGGATGTCATAGGCGGCGAGCACCGCCTTGGCCTCGAACTCGCTCAGGGTGGAGCGGCCCTCCTGGATCACCGCGCGAATCACCTCCGCCGCCTTCTCGCGGTCCGGCTCGTCGAAGGAGCGGGCGGGCGGGGTTTCCATCAGCAGGGTCTGGTTGCGCTGGTAGGAGACCAGATGGGCGAACGCCCGCACCGCCTCGTCGGGGGTCTCGTAGGTGGGGATGCGCTGGGCGGTGAAGCGACGGCGGGCGTCCGCGACCGCGCTCTCGCCCATCCAGCAGGTTAGAACCGGCGCGCGCGGCCGCAGGGCGAGCGCCGAGATCACCGCATCCGCCGCCTGGCCGCTGTCGGCCACCGCATTGGGGCTGTTGAGCACCAGCGTCGCGTCGGTGCCCTCGTTCTCCATCAGGAGCGTGAGGGCGTCGGCATAGCGCTTGCCGTCGGCATCGGCGCCGATGTTCACCGGATTGGTGTGCGACCAGGTGCGCGGCAGGGCGGCGTCGAGTTTTCCAAAGGTCTTGGGATCGAGCGTGCCGAGGGTGCCGGGCATGTCCTCCAGCGTATCGGTGGCGATGATACCGGCCCCCGCGCTATTGGTGAGCACGCCCACCCGATCTCCCTTGAGGCGGATGCCGGAGGAGAGGGTGGAGACCGCCTCGAACAATTCGCGCAATTCGTGCACCCGCAGCATGCCGGCGCGGCGGAAGGCGGCGTCATAGACCATGTCGGAGCCGGCCAGCACCCCGGTGTGGGAGAGCGCGGCGCGCGCGCCCGCCTCGCTGCGGCCAGCCTTGATGACGATCACCGGCTTGGAGCGCGCGGCGATGCGCCCCGCCGACATGAATTTGCGCGCGTCCGTGAGGCATTCCACATAGAGCAGGATGGCGCGGGTGGAATTGTCGAGGGCGAGATAGTCCAGCAGATCGCCGAAATCCACGTCCAGCTTTTCGCCCAGCGAGATCACGTGGGAGAAGCCGAGCCCGCGCGCATGGGCCCAGTCCAGCACGGCGGTGGCCATGGCGCCGGACTGGCTGACGAAGGCGATATGGCCGCGCGCCGGCATGAGGTGGGCGAAGCTGGCATTGATGCGCGGCCCGGTGGAGATGAAGCCGAGGCTGTTCGGCCCGATGATCCGCAGCAGGTGCGGCTTGGCCGCGTCCAGCACCTGCTGGCGCAGGGCGGGATCATAGACGCCGTCGTCCACGTCGTAGCCGGCGGTGACGATGATCGCGGCCCGGCAGCCCTTGGCGCCGAGATCGGCGATCGCCTGCGGCACCTTGCTGGGCGGGGCGACGATCACGGCGAGGTCCACCGCGATCGGCAGCGCCTCGATGCTGGGATAGTTCAGCGAGGAGCGGATCGCCCGCTCACCTGCCTTCACCGTGAGGATCGGGCCGTTGAACCCGGCTTCGAACAGATTGCGCGCGATCACCGTGCCGATCGAGCCGGCCCGGCTGCTGGCGCCCACCAGGGCGATGGCGGACGGCATGAACAGGGCGTCGAGATTGCGCATCGTCATGGGCGGGACCTTCGGCAGGAACTCGGACAGAGCGATGGGAACGCGCGTCGATCATGACTTATTCCGGCGACGATCGGGAGACCGCTTTCTTGAAGTCATGTCTGCCGGGCAGGCGGGCGGGCAAGCGGGCGGGCATCTCCGGCCTCCCGGCGTGTGGCCAGGGCGTGGCGAACGAAACGCGTGGGAACGCTAAACGCCGCGGGCGAGGCTCGCGTGGACGGCATCGCTCAGGGCATTGCTCAGCAAGGGTTTTTCGATGATCGAAACGCCGGCGGCGAAGGCCCGGCGGCGGACATTGGCGGGCGGATTGGTGGTGATGAGGATGGCGGGGAGGGAGACGTGGCGGGCCTTGAGCTGGTTCAGCAGTTCCAGGCCGTCCTGGCCGGGCAGATAATAATCGACCACGATGCAGCCGTGCAGCGGCAAATCGGCGGACAGGATCTCCGCCGGCGCGGCGAAGGTGCGCACGTCGAAGCCTTCCAGCTCCAGAGCGAACTTCAGCGAGCTGCGGATTGCCGGGTCGTCGTCCACGAGCAGAACCACATTGCCGGGCACTGTCCGAACGTTCTGGTCTTCAACGCCCATAAACACCGCCATGTGCCTTTTTCACGTGCCTCTTCATGCAATTCCGTCAGCTCGCGCGACGGATCCCCGAACCCAGCACTGTCGGTGTGGTGAAGTATTTAGGTGTGGCCGCCCGAGGGCCTTGAGATAGATCAACGCGGCATCATCCCGTGCCGCGTCAGTCCGTCAGCCCGTCAATCCCGGCCAGCAGCGCCATGCGCACCAGTTCGGAGAGGCTGGCGGCCTTCATTTTGGTCATCACATTGGCGCGATAGACTTCGACCGTGCGCGGGCTGATGCCGAGGTCATGGGCGATGACCTTGTTGGCACGGCCCACCAGCAGCAGCTCCAGCACTTGGCGTTCCCGCTGGGAGAGGGCGGCGATGCGCTCCTCCACGTCGCTGCGCGCCGCGTCCTGGTGCTGCGACAGGGCGGCCTGGCTCAGGCAGGCGCGCACGGAGGCGAGCAGGGCATCGTCGTCGAACGGCTTTTCCAGGAAATCCGCAGCCCCAAGCTTCATCGCCTCCACCGCCAGCGGCACGTCACCATGGCCGGTGACCACGATCACCGGGATCTTCGAGCCGAGAGTATTGAGGAATTGCAGCAGTTCGACCCCGCTGAGGCCGGGCATGCGCACGTCGGTGATGATGCAGCCGGCGGTGGCGGGAATGCCGCCGTCGATGAAGGCACCGGCCGAGGCGTGCATGAGGACCGGCAGTCCGGCGCTTTCCAGCAGGAAGCACAGGGAATCGCGGACCGCATCGTCATCGTCGATGACGTGGATGGGCAGGGTGTCGGGCGGAAAGGTCTCAGCCATTGCCCATGGCCTCCTCTTGCACGGCGCGCAGGGTGAAACGGAAAATGGTGCCGCCCTCCGGATTGGACTCGGCCCAGATGCGACCGCCATGGGCTTCGATGATGGTGCGCGAAATGGACAGGCCTACGCCCATTCCGTGCTGCTTGGTGGTGATGAATGGCATGAACAATTGGTCGGCGATTTCCTTGGAGATGCCATGCCCGGTATCGGACACCGAAATCGTCACCATGTCGTCCTCTTCCGGGGTGGTCTGCACGACGAGGAAGCGGCGCTGCGCTTCCATCATCGCTTCCATGCCGTTGCGAATCAGATTGAGCAAGACCTGCTGCACCTGCACCTTGTCGGCAAGCACGAGGTCGCAGGAAGGATCGAACCGGAATCGCACCTCGATGCCATATTCCTTCGCCCCCACCAGCGCGAGGGCGCTGGCCTCCTCCACCAGCTTGGAGAGGCTCTCCACCCGTCGCTCGCTTTCCCCGCGTGAGACAAAATCGCGCAGCCGCCGAATAATGTATCCGGCGCGCAGGGCCTGCTCGGCCGCCTTGTCGAGCGCGCCCAGCAATTGAGGCAGGTGCTGCGAACCATTCAGTTCCAGCAGGCGGCGGCAGCCCTTGATGTAATTGGCAATGGCCGAAAGTGGCTGGTTCAGCTCGTGCGCGAGGCTCGAAGCCATTTCGCCCATGGCGGTGAGGCGCGAAATGTGGACCAGTTCGGCCTGCAGTTCCTGCAGCCGCGCCTCGGTTTCCTGGCGCTCGGTGAGGTCGCGGATGAAGCCGGTAAAGAAGCGCCCGGAGCCGGAGCGCATCTCCCCCACCGACAATTCCATCGGGAAGGTGGAGCCGTTCTTGCGCAGCCCCGCGACCACGCGGCCGATGCCGATGATGCGGCGTTCTCCGGTATTCAGGTAGCGTGCGAGATAGGAATCATGCGCCCCCCGATGCGGCTGGGGCATCAGCACCGAGACGTTGCGGCCGATGGCCTCCGGGGCGGTATAGCCGAACAGGCGTTCGGCGGCGCTGGAGAAGGATTGCATGATCCCGCGCTCGTCGATCACCACCATGGCGTCCGGCACGGTATCGAGGATGGAGGAAAGATGCGCCTCGCGCGCCAGCAGGGCGCGGTCGCGGGCGGCGGCGTCGAGCTTGGTGCGGCGGAGCCGTTCGCCCAGCACGCCAATGGCGATGCCCAGGGCGGCGAACAAGGCGGCGGGCCCCGCCACGTTCGGCGCGGGCGCGTCGCCGGTCCAGGCCAGCGCGACCTGCGCGCCGAGCGCGATCGCCAACGCGGACAGGCTTGCGACAGGGCCGCGCGCGCTCACGAGTGCCACCGCGATGCTGCATGCCAGCAGGGCCATGACCCCCAAGGGCGGCCACCCCACCAGGTCGCCGGCCACGACCGCGACCATGGCGGCGAAGGCCCCGATGAACAGGTTGGTCAGGGCATCGCCGGTGAAGCTCGCCATCTGGCCGCCGGCGTTCCGGGCCGGGGCCACTTCGGGCTGGGTCTCGTCCTGGCTCATCATCGCCACCGTTCCGCCTGCCTCTTCCGTGCCCGCTTCCTGCGCGCGCGGCCTTCGTAATCTGCGAAGGGGTGCCGCGCCGCCATCTCGATCCCGGTACGAAGAAGCACCGTCCGCAGGCTACAGCCCTGGCTTGCCCCGCACTGTGGCGCACTCTTGGCCTCCGGGATATCCCTTATGGATTGGTACTTAAGGATTCGATCCGAATTTATTGATCGAGAGCAAAGACCTAAGCCTATGTCGAACCTTTTGGAGGCCCGTTCGATGCCCGCAACTGCCGCAACCGCCGCCGCCGCCGCCGCGAACCACGCCTTTCCCGCCCCGATGGCTGTCGTCATGCGTGAAGAGGATGACACCCGCACCCCCGCCGTAGCCGTAGCGCGCATGGGCACCGTGGTCACCTTCGCCCGCAACGCCGAAATCTTCGGCGAGGACGAAGCCGCCGATCACGTCTATGTGGTGCTCTCTGGCGTGGTGCGAATCTGCAAGCTCCTGGGCGATGGACGCCGCCAGATCGAGACCTTCTGCCTGAAGGGCGACGCCTTCGGCTGGGAGACCGGCCTCCGCAACCGTTTCTCCGCCGAGGCGGTGAGCGAATGCCGGCTCGCACGGGTCAAGCGCAATTTGCTCTTCAGCCGCGCCACCGACGACAGCGACCTTGCCCGCGCCATCTGGAACCTCACCTTCACCGAGCTGCACCGCGCCCAGGATCATCTGCTGCTGCTGGGTCGCAAGACCGCGCAGGAGCGGGTCGCGACCTTCCTGCTGGATCTCGCCCGCCGCTCCAACCCGGCGGACACCAGCGAAGTGCACCTGCCCATGTCGCGCCAGGACATTGCCGATTACCTCGGCCTGACCATCGAGACGGTCTCGCGCACCCTGACCCAGCTTGAGGGCGCCGCGACCATCTCGCTGCCCTCCTCGCGCTGCATCGTCCTGCGCGACCGCTCGGCCCTGCGGCGCCTCGACAGCTGATGCCGAAGGGGTTCCCCACGGCCAAGCCGCCACGTTCCCCACTACCACGTTCCCCGCGGCTCCCTCGCGCCGCAGGGAATGGAATAAATGCCTTCTTCCCCGGGCGCGTCCCGGCGATCTGCGCCGCCCTGGGGCTCGGACTTCGCCGGTCCTGCGCCCGGTAGCGTCGACCGGATGGCCGGGACACGCGCGGGGAAGAGAGCAAGCGTCCAGGTGAGAGCAAGCGCCGAGGCGAAGCGCGCCGCGATGCGTCGCGCCACGCCCCCAGGCGCGGGCCAGCCCACCGGCCGGAAATATCCACGCAATCATTCTTGTGCAGCCCTTACACCGCCGCCGCGTGCCGGCGCGGAGCTGGCGCGTCCTGCTGTGGCGGGGCGAGATAGGCGTCGAACACGGCGCAGACCGTACGCGTGAACGCCCGCGCCGCCTCGGGTACCCGCACCTTGGCGCCGTCCCGCTCCGCCAGCCCGTCCGCAATCAGCGGGGCGAGGGCTGAAAGTTCCTCGGCGAAATAGCCGGCATCGATCGCGTGCCGCGCGCAGACCGCATCGAGATCGACCGCGAGGTCGCACATGAGCCGCTCGATCACCTCGCGCCGCAGGCGATCCTCCGCGCTCAGCGCGCGGCCGCGCGCCACCGGCAGTTCCCCGCGCGCCACCGCCCGATGCCATTGCGGCGTCGCCGGAAGATTCTGCACATAACCTTGCGGCAGGGCGCCAATGGAGGAGGGGCCAAAGCCCAGAAGAACCGGCGCGTCGTCGGTGGTATAGCCCTGGAAATTGCGCTTCAGCGTCCCGGCCTGCGCGTGGCGTGCCATGGCATCGTCGGGCCGCGCGAAATGATCGAGGCCGATGGAGACATAGCCGGCCGCGTTCAACAGGCGGGCGATGGTCTCGGCCTGGTCCAACCGCTCCGCCGGCCCCGGCAGGGCCGATTCGGGGATGAGCGCCTGATGCTTCTTCATCCAGGGCACATGGGCATAGCCGAACACCGCGATCCGGCTCGGCTCCAGCGCCAGCGCCTCGTGCAGCGTGCGCGTCACCGAGGCGACGCTCTGGTGGGGCAGGCCGTAAATCAGATCGAGATTGATCGCCGTGATGCCGGCCCGCCGCAAAGCGTCCGCCACGGCGGCGGTCTCGGCGAAGCTCTGGCGGCGGCCGATGGCCTCCTGCACCTTGGGGTCGAAATCCTGCACCCCGAGGCTCGCCCGGTTGATGCCGGCGGCAGCGAGCGTATCCACCTTCGCCTGATCCATGACGCGCGGGTCGATCTCGATGGCGATCTCGGCATCGCCGCGCACGGCGAAGCGTTCGCCGAGCAGCGCCATGATGCGGGCGAAGTCGGGGTTGCTCAGCATGGTCGGCGTGCCGCCGCCCCAGTGCAGGTGCCCGACCGCGAGCCGGGTCGGCAGGCGGGCCGCGACCAGGTCGATCTCCTCGATCAGCCGGCTGGCATAGGCGACCAGCGGCGTCGCCCCCCGCGCCACCGTGGTGTGGCAACCGCAATAGAGGCACAGCTCGGCGCAGAACGGCACGTGCAGGTAGAGCGAGGCGGTCGCATCCGCCGGCACCGCCGCCAGCCATCCGGCATAGGTGGCGGCATCGACCTCGGGGCCGAAATGGGGCGCGGTGGGATAGGAGGTGTAGCGCGGTACCGGGCGGCCGGCGCGGGCAAGCAGGTCTGCATTCATGACCCGCGAAATGTGCCGGAGTACGACGTCAATCGCCTTGATTCAGCGCAAGCCGCAGCCTTTGCCGACAGCCGAAGAACATTATCTGAAGAACAAGGCGGAATTTCACGAAATCCGCCTTGAAATTGGGATTATTCCTGCCGAAACGGCATGTTCTTCCGCGCGCCCTCAGTGCTTGAAATGCCGCACGCCGGTGAACACCATGGCGAGGCCGGCGGCATCGGCTGCGGCGATCACCTCGGCATCGCGCATCGATCCGCCCGGCTGGATGACTGCCGTCGCGCCCGCCTCGACGGCCGCTAACAGCCCGTCCGCAAAGGGGAAAAAGGCGTCGGAGGCGACCACAGAGCCCTTCGTCAGGGGCACCGCAAGCCCGGCCGCCTCGGCGGCATCCTGGGCTTTGCGAGCGGCGATGCGGGCGGAATCCACCCGGCTCATCTGGCCGGCCCCGATGCCCACCGTGGCGAGATCCTTGGCATAGATAATCGTGTTTGATTTCACATGCTTAGCCACGCGGAAGGCGAACCGCATGTCGGTCAGCTCGGCCTCGGTCGGCTCCCGCCGGGTGACGACCTTGAGGTCGAGATCGTCGACCGAAGCATTGTCCCGGCTCTGCACCAGCAGCCCGCCCGCGACGGTGCGCACATTGAGGCCGGGGCTGCGCGGATCGGGCAGGCCGCCGGTCAGCAGCAGGCGCAGATTCTTCTTTGAAGCTATGAGGTTAATCGCTTCCTCGGTGGCGTCCGGGGCGACGATCACCTCGGTGAAGATCTCCACCATCGCCCGCGCCGCCTCGGCATCCAGGGTCCGGTTGACGGCGATGATGCCGCCGAATGCCGAGACCGGATCGCACGCCAGCGCCTTGGCATAGGCCTCCGCCAGCGACCCCCCCTCGGCCACGCCGCAAGGATTGGCATGCTTGACGATCACCACCGCCGCGGTGCGGGCGGGATGGAATTCGGCGACGCACTCAAAAGCCGCGTCGGTGTCGTTAATATTGTTGAACGACAATTGCTTACCCTGCACCTGCCGGGCCGTGGCGACGCCCGCGCGCAGCTCGGAAGTGGCATAGAAGGCGGCCGTCTGGTGGGGGTTCTCGCCATAGCGCAGGGCCTCGATCAGCTTGCCGCCGATCGCGCGATAGCTGGGCGCCTCCGCCTTCACCTCGACCGCGAACCAGTTGGAGATGGCCGCGTCATAGGCGGCGGTCCGGGCATAGGCGGTCTGCGCCAGCTTGCGCCGCAGGGCCAGGGTGGTGCCGCCATGCAGCTCGATCTCGGCAAGCACGGCGGAATAGTCGGCGACATCCACCACCACCGCCACGTCATTGTGATTCTTGGCCGCGCCGCGGATCAAAGCGGGGCCGCCAATATCAATGTTCTCAATGGTTTCATCGAAATTCGCGCCACGCGCCACGGTGGCCTCGAACGGGTAGAGATTAACCACCACGAGATCGATGGGCGGGATTCCGTGCTCGGCCATGGAGGCCTGATGACCGGAATCGGTGCGGATCGCCAGGATGCCGCCATGGACGCGGGGATGCAGGGTTTTCACCCGTCCGTCCATCATCTCGGGGTAGCCGGTGAGTTCGGCCACATCCATCACCGCAAGTCCGGCGTCCGCCAGGGCCTTGGCGGTGCCGCCGGTGGAGACGAGCGCGACGCCCTTTTTCACCAAAGCGGTGGCGAAGGGGATCAAGCCCGCTTTGTCGGACACCGAGATCAGGGCACGGGTGACGGGGCGCACATCGGCGGGCATGGGAGAACTCCGGATCTGAATTGCGCTCGCCCTATCACGGCGAGCCGGTCTTCGTCACCGGGTGCGGGCGGAAGAGCTGCCCCCCGCCGGAAGCGGGGGCTGGCGCTCGCGGGTCCGCACCAGGGTCCAGAGCACCCGGCCGGTCTCGGCGAGCGAGCCCGAGATCACCAGCTGGACAGTGCGGCGCGGGCCGTCCGGGGCCGCGAGATAGATGCTCTCTTCCAGGATAATGCTTTGATTTGGCGTGAGGAACGCCCAGGCTTCCCCGCCCGGCAGCGCCAGCAAGACTGTGCTTGGGTCATCCAGCCGCTCGACGACCACGGCGGGATGGAGATGGAAGCGGATCGCGAACGCGGTGGCAGGCAGGGCCGCCGGCGCGCCCTCCGCCGGTTTGAACAAATCCTCGCCGTCGAGGCGCGCGCCACCGCTCGCGAGGCGGAATGAGCGCTGGTGGACGATGCCGAAGGGGGCGGCATAGCCGTCGTGGCTCGCCCGCAGCATCAAGGCATCATCCCGCTTTCCCCGCTGCACGGGCACCGCGGTCGGTCCTGAGACGATGGGGAAGCCGACTTGCCGGCCGAGCCACTGCCACTGCAGGAATCGGGCCGAGGAGGTATCGCCGATCACCGCCGTGGAATGAGCGGCGGTCGCCCGTGCCGCTTGCCACCACATCTCGCGATTGATGGCGGTCATGCCGCAATTGACGAAGATGCGGTTGCGGCCGCTGGAGAATTCGAACGCCAGGCAGCTGGCATGCGCCTCCCAGCCGGCGGCGAGCGGCGGGGCGATGCCGGTGTCGGCGATCAACACCGTGCCCTTGGCATCGAGCCGCTGGAAGCCGGAATGCGGGGCATTCGCCACCGGCGCGCCGCGCGCATCGTCATAGGCGAGGATGGTGGCCAATTGGTCGGCGGCGGTATGGCCCATGCCGTGGAAATGGGCGAAGGCGCCGTCTCCGTGGCGGAAGAAGCGCAGCATGGGCATCATGCGGTCGATGGCGTTCATCAGCGCCTGGGGGGCCGGCTGGTTGCGCGCCGCAAAGGCATGGCGGAGCGGCAGGAGGTCCAGCAGCAGGGCGATGAGGCTGTCGGGATTGCGGGTGATGATGCCGCCGTCGGGCAGGATCTGGCGGTCCAGCTCCTCCTCCAGGCGGCGTTGGGACACCTTCAGCAGCCGGCTCTGGTCCGACATGCACAGGCCGGCGAAGACCAGGGCGATGGTGGCGATCAGCCGGGGATAGCCGTCCGGGGCGGCGATCGCGCTGCGCCGCAGGTGGCGCACCTGCCGGGCGAGGCTGCGCATGAAGCGACGGTAGAATTCGTGGTCGGCGTCCTGGAGGATGAACGGCGCCTGGGTCAGCCAGGAGATGATGCGCCGGGCGGTCACCTCCGGCTCGGCGGCGATGGCGCGGGCCTCTCCGGGATTGCGGATCCAGTCGCCGACGATGGCGCGGGCATTGGCGCGCGCGATGGTGGTGCTGGCGGCGCGCAGATGGCGCAGCCAGCCGAAGCCGTGCAGCGTTTGCGCCCATTCGCGCGAGGGCGGCTCCAGCTCGAACGGGGTGCGCCCGTCGAGCAGGGCGATCTTGCCGGCAAAGGCGAATCGGCCGGCGTAGATTTCGCTGGCGCGGGTGGCATCGCCGGTCCGCCGGTCCTGGGGAGCGATGAGCAGACGCTCGGGCACCGGAATGCTCACCCGGCCGAGCGACAACGGCAGGCCGGGCAGGCGCGCCATGAACATGCGCCAGCCCTGCCCCGCCACGAAGGCCGCGAGGCGCATGCGTTCTGCCAGGGCTGCGCGGCTCATTCCTGGTGACTACCCCCGGCGGTGCGTGCCGCCTTTCACTATTCGTGCGGCAAAGAAGCCGTCGAGCCCGGACCGCTCCGGCTCTCCCCGCACCCAATCACAGGGCAGAGTGCGCAAATCACCTTGAGGAGTGATGAACGGCGCGAGCCCTGGCGCATCTTCTTCCCTCAGGGGCGCTCTTTCGGCATCTGGGCGAGCGGCGAGCAGCCGCGCGATCTGGGCTTCGCCCTCCTCCGGCTCCAGCGAGCAGGTCGAATAGACCAGCACGCCGCCGAACTTGAGCAGGTCGAGCGCGTGGGCGAGCAGCCGGCCCTGAAGCTCGGCGAGGCCGGCGATGTCGCCGGGCCGCTTGTTCCAGGCGATGTCGGGATGGCGCCGCAGGGTGCCGGTCGCGGTACAGGGCGCATCGAGCAGAATCGCATCATAGGGGCCGCCGGAAAACTCCGCCGCGTCCGCCTCGACAATTTCGGCCGAGAGCTTGAGACGCGCGAGGTTCTCAGACAGGCGCTCCAGCCGCTGGCCAGACCGGTCCAGGGCGGTGACACGGGCACCCGCCGCCGCGAGCTGGGCGGTCTTGCCACCGGGTGCGGCACACAAATCGAGGACATTAAGGCCCGCAACATCGCCGAGCAGTCGCGCGGGGAGGGCGGCGGCGGCATCCTGCACCCACCAGTCGCCATCCTCATAGCCGGGTAAGGCGCGCACCGGGCCGGCATGGAGAATGCGCACGGTCCCCGTGGGCAGCACCTCGCCGCCAAGCTTCAGGGCCCAGCCCTCGGGATCGGATTTCACCGTGAGATCAAGGGCCGGCTCGTGGGCGTGCATGGCGCAGATCGCGGCGGCGCGCTCGGCACCATAGGCTTTCGCCCAGCGCTGACGCAGCCAGTCCGGCGTGTCGGCAGCAATCGGATCAATGGCGGCAAGGCGTTCGGCACCCTCCCGCGTCAGGCGACGCAGCACCGCATTAATCAGGCCCGCAAAGCCGGAGGTGGTGCCGTCGCCGCGGGCGATCTCCACCGAAAGCCCGACCGCCGCATGGTCCGGCACATCCATGAACAAGATCTGCGCCGCACCCACCAGCAGCACGGTCTCGACCTTCGGCGCGGACTTCGGGAAGCCCCGGTCCAGCATGGGGGTGAGGATCGCGCGCAAGGTGCCGAGGCGGCGCAGGGCCGTGGCGACAATGCGGAAGGCGAGGGCGCGATCGCGCGGCTCCAGGCCGCCGGCGTTCTCAAGAGCGTCTTCCAGCGCCGTGCCGCCCCGCAGGACGCGGTCCAGGGCGTCAGCGGCGACCAGGCGGGCGCGCAGGCCAGCGGCCTCCGGGGCACGCCGGTCGGGAGAACGCGGGGCGGATTTCTGGCCGGATCTGGGGCGGGACGGGGTTTTCATTGCGCGCACCTAGAGCCCCGCGCGTCACTTGGCAACCTTTGGGCCGGTTTGCGTGCCCCACGGGCCGTCAATTGCGCCTTGCTCCCCTTTGTCCGCCGCTTGCGCTCACCCCCACGGGCCGCGACGCGGGGCGCCGCCGCCTGCACCCCACGGCCCGCGCGGGGCGGGACCGCCCGAAGGCATGGCTGCGGTGGGATGGATGCCGCGGCCGCCCATCTCCTGCGCCAGCTGACGCAGGGCGGCGATGCGGTTCTCCGTGGCCGGGTGGGTGGAGAACAGATTGTCCATCCGCTCCCCTGAAAGCGGGTTGATGATGAACATATGGGCGGTGGCGGGATGTCCCTCGGCCTCATAGTTCGGAATCCGGTGCGCGGCGCCGGAGATCTTGGCCAAGGCGGCGGCGAGTGCCATCGGATGGCCGCAGATTTCCGCGCCCGTGCGATCCGCAACATATTCGCGCGAGCGCGAGATCGCCATCTGCACCACCATGGCAGCGATGGGCGCGAGGATCGCCATGAGGATGGTGCCCACCATGCCGAACGGCGAATTGTTCTCGCGATTTCCGCCGCCGAAGAAGAGGCCGAAATTCGCCAGCATGGAGATGGCGCCGGCAAACGTGGCGGTGATGGTCATGGTCAGCGTATCGTGATGCTTGATATGCGCCAGTTCGTGCGCCATCACGCCCGCCACCTCCTCGCGGGTGAGCATCTGCATCAGCCCGGTGGTGGCGGCGACGGCGGCGTTCTGCGGATTGCGCCCGGTCGCGAAGGCGTTGGGCTGGGGATTGTCCATGATATAGACCTTGGGCATGGGCAATTGCGCCCGCGCCGCGAGATCGCGCACCATCGACACCAGCTCAGGTGCCGTGCGCTCGTCCACTTCCCGCGCGCCATACATGCGCAGGACCATCTTGTCCGAGTTCCAATAGCTGAAAATGTTCATGCCGGCCGCGACCACGAACGCGATCATCATGCCGCTGGTGCCCCCAAGGGCGAAGCCGACGGCCATGAACAAAGCGGTCAAACCCGCCAGCAGGATCGCCGTCTTCAGATAATTCATTCCTTCCTCCACAGGCGGCCCGGCCGCCCCGTTGATGACAATAGGATGGGAATGGCCACCATCTCTCGCAAGGTCAGGACTCCCCAAGGGAGAACAAAAGCGCATCGGCGCGGAGTCAGCGATTCGGCCCCGCTTCGTTCCCCTCCCGTTCCAGGCCACCACGTGGCGCTGTCCCACGACGGGACCTGCCCTTTCCGTTTGACGCGCCACGCCTTATCTTAAGGCCATACAAGCGGCCCTGCCGCCTCCCTTTTGCGCGAGGATGCGAATCATGTTCATCCAGACGGAGCCGACGCCCAACCCGGCGACGCTGAAGTTCCTGCCGGGCCGCAATGTGCTCGGCGAAGGCACGCTCGAATTGAAGACCGCCGCCGATTCCGGCCGCTCTCCGCTGGCCCAGCGCCTGTTCGATGTGGAAGGCGTGGGCGGCGTGTTTCTCGGGTCCGATTTCATCACGGTCACCAAGACCGGCGGGGAATGGGCACATCTCAAGCCCGCCATCCTCGGCGCCATCATGGAGCATTTCATGTCCGGCGCCCCGGTGCTGGCGGATGGTGCATCGGCCGATGGCGAGGATGGCGAGGAGTTTTTCGCCGAGGCCGATACCGACACGGTCGCCACGATCAAGGATCTGATCGAGACCCGCGTGCGTCCGGCGGTCGCCAATGACGGCGGCGACATCACGTTCCGCGGCTTCAAGGAAGGTGTGGTGTTCCTGAACATGAAGGGCTCGTGCTCGGGCTGCCCCTCGTCCACCGCCACGCTGAAGAACGGCATCGAGAACCTTCTGCGCCACTTCGTGCCCGAAGTGGTCGAGGTGCGCCCGGTCTGAGGCGGGTCCTTCGATCGCCGGCCGACTCGGGTTTGTCGGTGCGATCTATGCCCCGCTAATTTCGGGTTCGGACGGGGATTTACCACTATCCCCTTCCGTCAGATGCATTTTCGATGGATTGTGGACGCGGGATTCGGGCGTCCACACATCATCATGATCGTTCTTGCCATAGATACCGCACTGACCGCCTGTTCGGTGGCCGTGCTGGACGCGGAAAGCGACTCCATCGTCGCGGGCGATTCGCTGCTCATGGAGCGCGGACACGCCGAAGCTCTGATTCCGATCGTCGAACAGGTGATGGCGGATGCGGGGCTCGATTTTCCCGCTTTGGACCGCATTGCCGTAACCGTCGGACCAGGCAGCTTCACGGGGCTGCGGGTCGGACTTTCGGCCGCGCGGGGCTTCGGGCTCACGGCGCGCCGCCCGGTGGTTGGCGTCACCACATTATCCGCCCTCGCAGCGCCCTTTCTCGCCATGGACGATAGCTTGCCGGTGGTCAGCGCCATCGACGCCCGCCACGGCCACGTGTTCCTGCAGATGTTCGGGGCGGGCGGGCGCACGCTGATCGCGCCGCGCATCATGTCGGCGAAGGATGCCGCCCGCTCCGCGGCGATCGGTGCCATCCGCCTCGTCGGCTCTGGCGCGGCCATGGTCGCGGAGGCCTGGCCGCCGGGCGAGACGGCGCCGTTCAGCGTCGATGTGATACCAGCGCCCGATGTGGCCTGGGTGGCGCGCCTTGGCGCGGTCGCCGATCCGTCCCGGGCGGAACCACGCCCGCTTTATCTGCGCGCGCCCGACGCAAAGCCCCAGGATGGGGCGCGGATTGCACGGCGGTGAGCCTGTTTGGCCTCTTTTCGCCGCGCCAGCGGCCGCCCCATATCCGCGCCGCCGAGGGACGGGATGCGGAAAGCCTTGCCGGCATCCATGCGGCGAGCTTCCATCGCGGCTGGGGCCTGGACGAGTTCGAACGCCTGCTGAGCGACCGCGCCGTGCGCGGTCACGTGCTGTGCGTCGGGCCGAAAACCCCGCCGCTCGGCTTCATCCTCTCCCATGTGGTGGTGCCGGAGGCGGAAATCCTGTCCCTGGCGGTCATGCCGTCCGCCCGAAAAAAGGGGCTTGGCGCGCTCCTGCTGGACCATCATTTGCGGCGGCTGGTGTGCGAGGGTGTCAACATCTCGCACCTGGAGGTGGAGGAGGGCAACCTGGCGGCGTTGCGGCTCTATCGCACCCTCGGCTATGTGGAGAGCGGACGCCGCAAGGGCTATTATGCCGGCGGCATGGATGCGCTTGTGATGCGGCGTGCGCTATAGGCCGCCTTGCGGTTGCCGAAAGGGGCGGCGATAAGCGTCGAAGTCTGAGCGAGGGATTGGCTCTTGAGCGAAATCATAAGTGCCATTGAGCACGCCTGTACCGTCAAGGGCATGCGCATGACCGAGCAGCGCCGTGTGATCGCGCGCGTGCTGACGGCCGCCGAGGACCATCCCGACGTGGAAGAATTGTACCGCCGCGCCAGCGCCATCGACGACAAGATCTCCATTTCCACGGTCTATCGCACGGTCAAGATGTTCGAGGATGCCGGCATCATCGAACGGCACGAGTTCGGCGACGGCCGCGCCCGCTACGAGCCGGTGCCGGAGGAGCATCACGACCATCTCATCGATTTGCGCAGCGGCAAGGTGATCGAGTTCCGCTCCGAGGAGATCGAGCGCCTGCAGGAAGAGATTGCGCGCCGGCTTGGCTACCGCCTCGTGGGCCATCGCCTGGAGCTGCACGTGTTGCCGCTGGATGAGGAGCCATCGTGAGTAGCCCCAAGGATGGCGAAAATATTTTCGACGAACTGGCGGGCGGCCGCACCAAGCGCCCGCGCAAGCAGCGATCATTCTTCGGCCATTCCGCCGAACCCATGGCGCGGTCCACCTTCGATGCCGAGCCGATGCCGGACCTCGGCCCCGAGATGCCGCGGTTCGGCCGATTCTTGGATACGGCGCGGGTCGGCGTGATTCTCACCCTGGTCGGCCTCGTGACAGCCATCGGGATTCCGCTGCAATGGCTGTCGCTGAAGCTTCACCTGCCCAGCCGCCGGCTGATTCCGATGCTTTATCACCGCATCGTCCTGTCGCTGATCGGCGTGCGGCGGCGGGTGCGTGGGGTTCCGGCCGAGGGACGGCCACTGCTGCTGCTGTCCAATCACGCGTCCTGGCTGGACATTTGCGTCCTCGGTTCCCTGACGCCGTTGGTGTTCGTCGCCAAGAGCGAGGTCTCCCGCTGGCCGCTCATCGGCCTGCTCGCCGCCTTCCAACGCACCATCTTTGTCGATCGCCAGCGCCGCCACGCCACCGGCAAAGTGAATGCCGCCATCGCCGCGCGCCTGTCGGAAGGTGACCCCGTGGTCCTGTTCGCCGAGGGCACGTCGAGCGACGGCAATCGTATTCTCCCGTTCCGCTCCGCCCTCGTGGGCGCGGTGCGGGAGACCTTCGAGGCCAACGGCCAGGCGATGGTTCAGCCGGTGTGCATCGCCTATGTGAAGATCCAGGGCATCCCCATGGGGCGGTCCCATCGCGGGATCGCCGCCTGGTTCGGCGACATGGATCTTGCGCCCCATCTCCTGGAGGTGCTGCGACAGGGGGCCATCGACGTCGACGTCACCTTCGGGGAGGCGCGGGCGCTCGACGGGGAGGTGAACCGCAAGGCGGTCACAAAGGCGAGCGAGGACGTGGTGCGCAGCCTGAGCGAAGCGAGTTTGATGGGGCGGATCACTCCGGCCTGAGTTCCCAAAGCGCCGATTTGCCGGTAAGACAAACGTTCCAGGTTTTCAATCGGGGACGGACCGCGCGGGCGTCACTGGAGCGTCGCGCCCATGCGCGATGGTGGAGTTGGCAGAACGCGAAACATGCACGAACCCCGCAAGCTTTATGTGAAGTCCTTCGGGTGCCAGATGAACGTCTACGATTCCCATCGTATGGCCGACACGCTGGCGAAAGAGGGCTATGTGGAGACCACCGATCCGGCCGATGCCGATCTGGTCATCCTGAACACCTGCCATATCCGTGAGAAGGCGGCCGAAAAGGTCTATTCCGAACTCGGACGGCTGCGCAAAGCCAAGGCCGAGGAGGGGCGCGACACCCTCGTCGCCGTCGCCGGCTGCGTGGCCCAGGCGGAAGGCGCCGAAATCATGCGCCGCTCCCCGGTGGTGGATCTGGTCGTTGGGCCGCAGAGCTATCACCGCCTGCCCGAGCTGCTGGCGCAGGTGAAGGCTGGCGTGCGGGCGGTGGATACCGAATTTCCGGTGGAGGACAAGTTCGACCATCTCCCGGCGCCGAGCGATGCCGCCACCCGCAAACGCGGACCCACCGCCTTCCTCACCGTGCAGGAAGGCTGCGACAAGTTCTGCACCTTCTGCGTGGTGCCTTATACCCGTGGCGCCGAGGTCTCTCGCCCCGTGGCCAAGATCCTGGCCGAGGCCGAGAGGCTCGCCGATCAGGGCGTGCGTGAGCTGACCCTGATCGGGCAGAACGTCAATGGCTTCCACGGCATCGGGCCGGACGGCGGCGTGTGGACCCTGGCCCGGCTGCTCCATGCCCTGGCTCAGGTTCCCGGCATTGCCCGCCTGCGCTACACCACAAGCCACCCCCGCGACATGGGCGAGGATCTCATTGCTGCCCATCGCGATCTGCCGGCCTTGATGCCCTATCTGCATCTGCCGGTTCAGTCGGGTTCGGACCGGGTGCTCGCGGCCATGAACCGCAAGCACGGCAAGGGTGTCTTTCTGGATATCGTCGCGCGTATGCGTGAGGCGCGTCCGGACTTGGCGCTTTCGACCGATTTTATCGTCGGCTTCCCCGGCGAGACCGACGCCGAGTTCGAGCAGACCATGGATCTGGTGCGCGAGGTAGGCTTTGCCGGGGCCTATTCCTTCAAATATAGCCCGCGCCCCGGCACCCCGGCTGCGGACCTGGAATTGCAGGTTCCCGAAGAGGTGAAGGCCGAGCGCCTCGCCCGCCTTCAGCAGGCGCTGGAAGCCTCCAAGCGCGCCTTCGACCGCTCCTGCCTCGGCCGCACCTTGGATGTGCTGCTGGAAAAGCCGGGTCGCCAGGATGGCCAGTTCATCGGCCGCTCGCCCTATCTCCAATCGGTCGTGGTGACGGACCCACCGGTCGGGATCGGCGCCTTCGTCACCGTCGTCATCACGGACGTGGGGCCGAACAGCCTTGCGGGCCGCGTCATTGACCATCCCTCGCCTGCGCAAACGCGCACGTTCGCTGCCATGGAGGCTTGAGCATTGCGAAGATCAGGCGCCGATAAAGACCGTCCTTCTCCTTCGGCGCAGACCCCCGCAAGGGCGGCCATCAGCGATCCCTGGGCCATCAACGGCGAGGATACTCCCGCCCAGGTGGTCCTCGCCTTCGACGATAACCGCTTGGCGACGCTGCTGTTCGGCCATTACGGGCGCAACCTCGCCCTGATCGAGCGGAAGCTCGGCGTGAAGGCGGATTCGCGCGGCAACCATGTCAGCCTGGAAGGTGGCCGCGAGAGCTGCGAGCAGGCGCGCAAGGTGCTGGAGCATCTCTATGAAACCCTCAAGCGCGGCCGGGAAATCAGCGTCGGCGACGTGGAGGGCGCGATCCGCGAAGCGGTGGCCCAAGGCTCGCTGTTCGATTTCGATCCCGCCGAGGGCCAGGCGTTCGACGAGATCCAGTTGCGGCGGCGCCCGGTGCGGGCGCGCACGGCAGCGCAGGATGCCTATATCCGAGCGCTGAAGCGCAACACGCTCAATTTCGGCACCGGCCCGGCGGGCACGGGCAAGACCTGGATCGCGGTCGCCTATGCGGTGCATCTGCTGGAGCGGCGGATGGTGGACCGCATCATCCTCTCGCGTCCGGCGGTGGAGGCGGGCGAGCGGCTCGGCTTCCTGCCCGGCGACCTGAAGGAAAAGGTCGATCCCTATTTGCGTCCCATTTACGATGCGCTTTACGACCTGATGGATCGCGCCTTCGTCGAGCGGGCGCTTCAGACCGGCGAGATCGAGATCGCGCCGCTTGCCTTCATGCGCGGGCGCACCCTCTCCAACGCGGCGGTGATTTTGGACGAGGCGCAGAACGCCACCTCCATGCAGATGAAAATGTTCCTCACGCGCCTGGGTGAGAATTCGCGCATGATCGTCACCGGCGACGCCAGCCAAACCGACCTGCCGGTGGGCCAGACGTCGGGCCTTGCCGAGGCGGTACGCCTTCTTGAGGGGATCGAGAGCGTGGGCATCACCCAGTTCAAGGCGGCAGACGTGGTGCGCCACGAATTGGTTGGGCGCATCGTCGGTGCTTACGAGGCTCACGAAGCGGCGCGCATTGCCGCCAAGGGGGCCTGAGATGGCGCGCGGTGCGACATCGGTGTCTTCGCCCGCGCCGGATCGGTTCGCCGTCGATATTCTGGTCGAGGACGCGCGCTGGGATGGTGTGCCGGATGCTCCGGTGCTGGCCGAGCGTGCCGCCCAGGCGGCGCTCGCGGCCTGCGGTGATGGTTTCGAGCGGGCCGCGGAGATGAGTGTGACGCTGACCGATGATGCGCGCATCCGCGTGCTCAACCGGCAGTGGCGCGAAAAGGACAAGGCGACTAACGTTCTGTCCTTTCCCGCCGCAGAAGTGCCGGAGGATGTCACGCCGGAGCCATTGGGCGATGTCATTGTGGCGCTGGAGACCGTGCTGGCCGAGGCGCAAGCCGAGGACAAGCACCCGCAGGATCATCTGGTGCATCTCGTCGTGCATGGCACGCTGCATCTGCTGGGCTTCGACCATGAGGACGATGCCGATGCGGAAGAGATGGAAGAAATGGAGCGTGGCATCCTGAAGGGGCTCGGCATTTCCGACCCCTATGCGCTGCCCGCGGAAACTTGAGGCCGACCCCAAAGGGAGACCATGTCCAACATCGACCAGTCGAGCGACCCCGCCTCTGCGGAGCCGCAGAGTTTCATCGATCGATTGCGAGCCCTCCTCGGGACGTTCCGCTCCCATGGCTCCTTGCGCACCGACCTTGTCGAGGTGCTCGAGGAGGCAGGCGGAAGCTCCGGGGAGGTGAGCGAATTCTCTCCGTCCGAGCGCAAGATGCTGCGCAACATCCTTCATCTGAAGGAAGTCGGCATCGGCGACATCATGGTGCCGCGCTCGGAGATCGTGGCGGTCCAGAAGGACGTCTCGCTGGGTGAATTGATGGTGGCGTTCGCAAACGCGGCCCATTCGCGCCTGGTGGTGTTCGACGACGATCTCGATGATCCGGTCGGCATGGTCCATATCCGCGACCTGCTCTCCTTCATGACCGGCCCGCTGCCCGAGGGTGCCGAGGATCATCCCGCAAACAAGGAAATCGATCTCGCCAAGGTCGATCTGCGCCAATCTCTGACCGAGGCCGGGCTGGTGCGGCGCCTGCTCTATGTGCCGCCCTCCATGCCAGCGGTGGACCTGCTGGTCTCCATGCAGGCCGCGCGGACCCATCTTGCGCTGGTGATCGACGAGTACGGCGGAACCGACGGGCTGGTTTCGATCGAGGACGTGGTCGAGGAGATCGTCGGCGAGATCGAGGACGAGCACGACGACGAGGCGGCGCTGATTCAGCGCCAGGCCGACGGCAGCTTCGTCACCGACGCGCGCACGCCGCTCGAGGACGTGCTGAACGTGCTGGGCGAGGATTTCGCTCCCGCCGAAGTGGCCGATGAGGTGGATACGCTGGGTGGCCTCATCGTGACCATCGCGGCACGGGTGCCGTCGGTGGGCGAAATCATCTCCCTGCCCGGCGGGCACAGCGTCGAGGTGCTCGATGCCGACCCGCGCCGGGTGAAGATGCTGCGCATCATCCCCCCGGCTTCGTCGGCGCAGGATTCGACAGCGGCCTCGGACGGCGAGCACGCGTGACGCGCCTAACCCTGAAGCTGCTCGCCGTTTCGCGGCGGGTGAGCGCGCTGGAGGGATGGCGCCGCCTCGGGGCTGCTTTCGCCGCCGGCGTGCTCGCGGCGCTGTCCACCGCACCGTTCGGCCTCTGGCCCGTGCTCGCGATCAGCTTTCCGGTACTGGTCCTGCTGCTCGACGGCACCCGTACGGCAACGCGGCATCCCTGGCGGATCGCCGCCGCCATCGGATGGTGGTTCGGCTTCGGCTATTTCCTGTCCTCCCTCTGGTGGATCGGCGACGCCTTCCTGGTTGAGGCTGACGTGTTCGCCTGGCTGCTTCCGGTGGCGGTGGTGTGCCTGCCTGCCGGCCTTGCCCTGTTTCCCGCCCTCGGGCTGCTCGCTGCCCGCATGCTGTGGTCACGCGGGCCGGCGCGGCTGTGTGCGCTGGCGGCGGGCCTCGGCGGTGCCGAATGGCTGCGCGGCCATGTGCTGACCGGCTTTCCCTGGAACACCTTCGGCTATGCCTTGGCGGAGAATCTTGCGTTCGCCCAGACCGCGGCGCTGGTGGGAATCGCCGGACTGACCTTCCTCACCATCCTGCTGCTTTCCGCGCCGGTGCTTCTACTTTCGGCGCCGACGCGGCCGCACCATCTGGTCTCGCTCACCCTGGCGGTTCTGAGCCTCGTTGCGATGTACGCGGGTGGGGCGATCCGCCTGGCACGGACCGACGTGGGCATGGTGCCGGGGGTGAACCTGCGGATACTCCAGCCGGCCTTGGCGCAGGACGAGAAGTTCGCCTATGGCCGACGCGAGGCCATCCTCGATGATTACCTTACGTTGAGCGCGCAGCCGAGTGCCCGGTATCCCGGCGGCCTCACCGACGTGAGCCTGCTGATCTGGCCGGAATCGGCCTTTCCGTTCCTGTACGAGCGCGAGCCATGGGCGGCGCGCCGGATCGCCGAGAGCTTGCCGCGCAACGTTGTGCTGGTGACCGGCGCCGCCCGCTACGGTGTTCCACCGGAGGGGCAGATCTCGCCTTATTTCAACTCCATCCGCGTCATCGCCGCCGATGGAACGGTGTTGCAGAGCGCGGACAAAGTGCATCTCGTTCCGTTCGGCGAATACCTGCCATTCCAGGCCTTTCTGGAGCGGATCGGGCTGGAGCAGCTCACCCGGGTACGTGGCGGCTTCTCCTCCGGGGCGCAGTTGCAGGCGCTGCATATTCCCGGCGCCCCGCTTGCCGGCCCGCTGATCTGCTATGAGGCGATCTTTTCCGGAGCGGTGATTCCCCCCGGCCCGCGGCCCGGATTCCTGTTGAATGTGACCAATGATGCCTGGTTCGGCGACACGCCGGGGCCGCACCAGCACTTCCTCCAGGCGCGGCTGCGGGCGATCGAGGAGGGGCTCCCGCTGGTGCGGTCCGCGAATACCGGGATTTCCGGGATCATCGATCCCCTGGGACGCATTGTCGCAGATTTGGGCTTGGACAAACGCGGTGTAGTGGATGGATACCTCCCTCAGAGGTTGGAGAATCCACCGCCGGCTGCGCGGATAGGTGGTTCCATTGTTCTAATCATGTTTCTTCTGCTTTTTGCCCTCGGCGCGCTGGGCGCCGACAGCTTGCGCTGCATACGCGCTGCACGCAAAAGTTGATCGACGCGCAAAGCATGTATGCGTATCTTCGCGCCGTCAGGGCAGCCTTCGCGATGCGAAGTGTGACACATTTCCGATCCAGCCGGAGAGAACATGGCCAAGAAGGCGCCGAATCCTATTGATAAATACGTAGGTAGCCGTGTGCGTATGCGACGCATGATGGTGGGGATGAGTCAGGAGAAGCTTGGCGAGAGCCTTGGGATCACCTTCCAGCAGATCCAGAAGTACGAAAAAGGCACCAACCGCATCGGCGCCAGCCGGCTTCAGCAGATTTCGCTCGTCCTCAGCGTGCCCGTTGCTTTCTTCTTCGAAGGCGCACCCTCACTGACCACCGATTCCGAGGGCTTCGGGGAAGCACATTCGCCTGCGTATGTCTCTGATTTCCTTGCGACATCGGATGGCCTCGTCCTGACCCGCAATTTCATGCGCATCTCGGACGCAAAAATCCGCCGACGGATCGTGGAATTGGTCACCGCGATCGCCGGCGACGAGGAAACGGCCGAGCGTCCGGCCTGAGCCCCCTCCAATGCCGGCGAGCCGGTCTTGACCGGCCCGCGGGCCTTTGACACAAGCAGGGTCGAGCTCCGTCGGTGGGCGAGGGGAAGCATATGTCGCGTCAGTCCTATTTGTTCACCAGTGAGTCTGTGTCCGAAGGGCATCCCGACAAGGTGTGCGACCGCATCTCGGACGAGGTGGTCGATACCTTCTTCAGCGTCTCTCAGGAGCAAGGGTTCGACCCCTCGCAGGTGCGCGTGGCGGCTGAAACCTTGGCCACCACCAACAAGGTGGTGATCGCCGGCGAGACCCGCGGCCCCTCGGCCATCACCAAGGATCTGATCGCCCACAAGGCGCGCCTTGCGATCAAGGACATCGGCTACGAGCAGGCCGGCTTCCATTGGGAGACCGCCGATATCGAGGTGGTGCTGCATGCGCAGTCCGCCGACATCGCCCAGGGCGTCGACATCGACGGCAACAAGGACGAGGGCGCGGGCGACCAGGGAATCATGTTCGGCTATGCCGTGCGCGAGACCCCGGAGCTGATGCCGGCCCCCATCTTCTATGCCCATAAGATCTTGAAAACCCTCTCGGAAGCTCGCCGCTCCGGCGAGACCGGCGCCCTCGGCCCGGACGCCAAGAGCCAGGTGACCGTGCAATATGAGAACGGCAAGCCGGTCGGCGTGACGCAGATCGTGCTGTCCACCCAGCATCTGGACGAGCACCTCACCTCCCACGACGTGCGCTCGCTGGTGGAACCCTACATCACCCAGGCCTTGCCCGAGGGCTGGATCTCCCCCGAGACGGTGTGGCACGTGAACCCCACCGGCAAGTTCGTGATCGGCGGCCCCGATGGCGATTGCGGCCTGACCGGGCGCAAGATCATCGTGGACACCTACGGCGGAGCGGCGCCCCATGGCGGCGGCGCCTTCTCCGGCAAGGATCCGACCAAGGTGGATCGCTCGGCCGCCTATGCCGCGCGCTATCTCGCCAAGAATGTGGTTGCCGCCGGCCTGGCCGATCGCGCCACCATCCAGCTCGCTTATGCCATTGGCGTATCGGACCCGCTGGCGGTCTATGTGGACCTGCACGGCACCGGCCATGTGGATGAGGCGAAGCTTGAAACCGTGCTGCGGCAGGTGGTGAACCTGCGCCCGCGCGGCATTCGCGAGCATCTCGGCCTCAACAAGCCGATCTATGCCCGCACCTCCGCCTATGGCCATTTCGGCCGCACCCCGGATGCCGACGGCGGCTTCTCCTGGGAGCGGACGGACCTTGTGGATGCTCTGAAATCGGCGTTCTAGGTTTCACGTGAAACATTTTGGGGCTGCGGGCGGAATGAGGAATTTCGCCCGCAGAACGCCACGGAGAAGCGCAGAATTTTGCGAATGACGCGCCTTTCCGCGCCTTTTCCGCAGAACTTCCACAGAAGGTTCTCGCGCGGCCCGCGAAATGGGCGCGGATTTGACGGCGCAACCGAAGGTTGCAGAAC
Organism: Roseixanthobacter psychrophilus; assembly: GCF_043195195.1. Classification (NCBI taxonomy): domain Bacteria; kingdom Pseudomonadati; phylum Pseudomonadota; class Alphaproteobacteria; order Hyphomicrobiales; family Xanthobacteraceae; genus Roseixanthobacter; species Roseixanthobacter psychrophilus. The sequence goes on along the minus strand of NZ_JBAFWT010000023.1, from coordinate 47,882 downwards.
GAAGACCCCATGATTGCCGATTACGACGAGAAGGGTGCCTTCTACGGGCGCCGGGTGGGCAAGCCGCTGCGCCCTGCCCAAGTGAGCGCCCTGCGCGATAGTCTCCCCCGCTATCTCATCGCCCTCGATTCCATCGCCCCCGAAATGTCCCTCGCCGATCTGTTCGCCGGCGCGGTGGATGAGGTGCGCCTGGAGATCGGCTTCGGCGGCGGCGAGCATCTGCTGGCCCGAGCGGCCGAGGCGCCGCGCACCGGCTTCATCGGCGTGGAGCCCTTTCTCAACGGCATGGTGAAGGCGGTGACGGGGCTGGAGGCGACGCCGCGCGAGAATGTGCGCCTGTTCGACCGCGACGCGGCGCTGCTGCTGGCGCGCCTGCCGGAAGGATCGCTCGCCGGCGCGAGCCTGCTTTATCCCGATCCCTGGCCCAAGCGCCGCCACTGGAAGCGCCGCTTCGTGCGCCCCGACAATCTGGACCTGCTGGCCCGCGCGCTCGCGCCGGGCGGCACGTTCCGCTTCGCCAGCGACGTGCCGGACTATGTGGACTGGACCCTGCGCGAGATCCGCGCCCACGGCGTCTTCACATGGACCGCCCGCACGGCGGACGATTGGCGCACGCCCTATGCCGGCTGGCCCGGCACCCGCTACGAGGCCAAGGCGCTCAGGGAAGGGCGCGTGCCGACGTATCTGGAGTTTGTGCGGGGGTGAGATATTGCAACAGTGCTATTTATCTGTTTTATCTTTGTAAAATTGGATCGATTTTTCGAGAACATCCTTACTCATCGATGTGCTCTTAAACAAGACTGCAAGAAATTTACCCTGATAGTCCTTGTCTAACACACTAACCATTCCCTTATATATATCATCGCATTTTTTCTCGATATTTAAAATTTGAACTGATTTATCAAAATCGGATATTGACTGAGACATTATGTTTACATCAATCAATTTAAATACAGATGAAGCAAGTATTCTATTCCCGTGTATTAAGACACCCCAAGAAAATCCACTTTTCTTTCCAGCCATACTCTGCTTATTGTCGATCCACTGATCTATTTTTCGCTGAATTGTGATCGTATTGAAAGCTCTCGCCCCGCTTAGCTTTGCATTGAAGAGCGCCTTATAAGGCGCTTTTGTAAGATCGTTGTAAAACCGTCCGATTCCGGTCTTAACCGCTACTGCGTGTGAGGCATCTCCGGATGCGCAAGCTAGTGCCGTTGTCAATTCAATTAGTTCACACGATCGTGGTGAAGATATAAAATCCTCACTACGTAAGTATTGATACTCTATACTTTCGATGGCCATCTCCATTTGGAGGCGGCGTTGTTCCGGATCTTGCGCTACGAAGTCACGTCCTTCAACTCGATTTTGAAGATTATTCGTTCGAGTTACCTCGCCCCCAAAACCTTCGGGCGCACCTTTCAACAATATTACACGTATGGGAACTCGAACCAGCCCAAGATTTTCATCATTTTCAACCCGCGCAAGCGTGCTAACGGTTTGTGCTCCGTTCACAATCGACGCACCGTTGAATTGAAATACCCCAGATGAGCGGGATGCTGCCGCTACTGGGGCCTTTAAAGCCTCATCGGCAATAAGAGTGATTCCGTTGTTAAAATACCAGAAATTTTCAGGGTTCGAAATAGCAGTTTTCATAATTTGATTATTAACATCTGTGTGTCCGAGGGAATGTCTGATATTTTTTGCAACTAATCGTTTTCCAAAACTAGACCACCACGTTTTAAGTTGGAGTCCGTCGACAATACCGAAGTAGGCCGCGTACGGCTGAGAAACAAAAGACCAGTCAATTATATTTGCATCAATAGAAATTTTGTCGTGAGATGATCCGCTAGCTATAGCAGGATACACGTCGGGCAATCCGATAATTTGAGTGGTTGCCAATGGTTCTTGCTGATCGGAACCGTTTAATTCTGACGCAATTCGTTCCAAGGCAGCCATGCCTGGCCGAGCAATTTTACTTGAACCAGTAGTTATTATGATCAAATCTAACGTGGTACCGGGCGTATTAATTGCCTCTGATATAGCAAATATTTTTGAGTGTAATCTCTCGGAGAAATTTGCTGTCTCCAGCTCAACTAAATCCTTAACGCCGTTAGCAAAAGTTGAAATATCCTTGGCTTCGGGCTCGCCACTTCCCGAGTGAATCCACTTTGATTGAACGATAATTACCTTTGAGCTAGACTTGTCATAATAAACGGCATCGATACCATTGTCACCCGAGCCGTCCCAAATAGATATTGCAGCATCTTTTTCAGAGCAGCCTGTTTGAGTATATATAGCAAATGCGGCCAAACAACGCGTTAATATCTTATTTTCTCTTTCTTTGTCGGATATTGAAATATCTCTCAAATCTAGGTGTTGTTTAAATAAATCTAGCAATCTCTTCTTAATTTGCTTAACTCTAAGAGTGGTCATGAAGAATCTACCAGATGGATGTTTCGGAACGGGTGGCGTCGATTGCTGAGCGTGGTCGGTATTTTTAAAGGGTAACAGCGAATCTCGCCTCGGGCGAGGGTGAGGCTTGTGCAAAATCAGTTAGAAATGGGCGTTACACCCGATTTTCTGAGGGGCGCGAAATTCGAGGGCTCAAGTCTTGAAGTATCTCGATATTGAGATTGCACTCGCCCCATCCCCCGCCCTTGCATCCCCCGCCGTTCCGTCTATATTAGCGCTGTCCCCCAACGGGGATACCTCAGAGCCATCGTCGTCGAAGGTGATGAGAGTGGGCCCCCGCCGGGACCCGCTCGATTTTCGTTTACGCAATCGTCTGCGGAGCGCATATGCCCCGTACCCTTGCGCCTCGAACCTTCGATCCGCGGTGCCGTCCGGTCGCTTCCCCCGCTTTTGCGCCGGGCCGGCGATCCGGGCCCAAGCCGCCGCCCCAGCGGGCGCGGCAGATGCGGGCGCGGCCGATGAGGGAATGAAGGGGCGCGCAGGCGCTGTATTCGGCGCCAAGGCGCCAGAGATAAGAGCGGCGCATCCGCGCCAGTGACACACGGCGCCCACGCGCCACAGGAAGAAAGACGTCCCGGAGGGACATGACCGATACGCAAGCGACCCACGGTGTGGACACCGGAGACCTGAACGAACCCCGCCTCATCATCGAGACGGGTGTGGCCGCGCGCGTCGCCGGCATCGTCGGTCCCGTGCTCGCCGGCCTCGGCCTGCGGCTGGTGCGCGTGAAGCACACGGCCCGCGACGGCGGCACGCTGCAGATCATGGCCGAGCGCCCCGACGGCTCCATGACCATCGACGATTGCGAGCTGGTCTCCCGCGCCGTCTCCCCCGTGCTCGACGTGGAAGACCCCATCGCCAGCGCCTATCGCCTGGAAATCTCCTCCCCCGGCATCGACCGGCCCTTGGTGCGCCTCACCGATTTCGATCGCTGGTCGGGCCATGAGCTGAAGGTGGAAATGGCCGTGCCGCTGGACGGCCGCAAGCGCTTTCGCGGCATCCTGCTCGGCACCGAGGGCGGCCTTGCCTTGGTGCGGCGCCCCGATGCGCCCGCCGGGGAAGATCCGGTCTCGCGCCTGCCGGTCGCCGATATCGGCGATGCCCGGCTGATCCTCACCGACGATCTCATCACCGAGGCGCTGCGCCGGGCGAAAGCCGCCGGCCGCGCGCTGGACGAGATGGACGAAGACGAATTGGCCGAAGGCGCTGACATCGCCGCCGATGACGGCGACGCCGCGCCCGCCCCCTCCAAGCCCGTCAAATCCAAGCCTGAAAAGCCCTTGCAGCCGCGCAAGCTGGAAAAGCCCAAGGCCGGCAAGACCAAATCAAAGCCCCCGGCCCGCAAGGCCAAGGGCGGCAATGCCAAAGCGAAGGAGACGCACTGATGGTTGCCGTCAGCGCAAACCGGCTCGAGCTGCTGCAGATCGCCGAAGCGGTCGCCCGCGAGAAGACGATCGATCGCAGCATCGTCATTGCCGCCATGGAAGATGCCATCGCCAAGGCCGCGCGCTCGCGCTACGGCCAGGAGACGGACATCCACGCCGACATCAATCCCAAGACCGGCGAATTGCGGCTCGCCCGCCATCTGCTGGTGGTGGACGAGGTGGAGAATTTCGCCACCGAGATCACGCTGGATGGCGCGCGCCGGCACAATCCCGCCGCCCAGGTCGGCGATACCATCGCCGATACCCTGCCGCCGTTCGATTTCGGCCGCATCGCCGCGCAGAGCGCCAAGCAGGTGATCGTGCAGAAGGTGCGCGAGGCCGAGCGCGATCGCCAGTATGACGAATATAAGGACCGCATCGGCGAGGTTTCCAACGGCCTCGTGAAGCGGGTGGAATACGGCAACGTGGTGGTCGATCTCGGCCGCGGCGAAGCCATTCTGCGCCGCGACGAATTGCTGCCGCGCGAAGTGGTGAAGACCGGCGACCGCGTGCGCGCCTACATCTACGACGTGCGGCGCGAGCCGCGCGGGCCGCAGATCTTCCTCTCGCGCACCCATCCCCAGTTCATGGCCAAGCTGTTCGCGCAGGAAGTGCCCGAGATCTATGACGGCATCGTCGAGATCAAGGCGGTCGCCCGCGACCCCGGCTCGCGCGCCAAGATCGCCGTGGTCTCGCGCGACCAGTCGGTGGACCCGGTCGGCGCCTGCGTCGGCATGCGCGGCTCGCGCGTGCAGGCGGTGGTGAACGAACTGCAGGGCGAGAAGATCGACATCATCCCCTGGAACCCCGAGATCGCCACCTTCATCGTCAATGCGCTCGCCCCGGCCGAAGTGGTCAAGGTGGTGCTGGACGAGGATCGCGAGCGCATCGAAGTCGTGGTGCCCGACGCCCAGCTCTCGCTCGCCATCGGCCGGCGCGGGCAGAACGTGCGCCTCGCCTCCCAGCTCACCGGCTGGGACATCGACATCATGACCGAGGCGGAGGAGAGCGAGCGGCGCCAGAAGGAATTCGCCGAGCGCACCACCATGTTCGCGGAAGCCCTCGATCTCGACGAGATGATGGGCCAGTTGCTCGCCTCCGAGGGCTTCGCCTCGGTGGAGGAAATCGCCTATGTGCCGATTTCCGAACTCGCCTCAATCGAGGGCTTCGATGAGGAGACCGCCGGCGAACTGCAGGCGCGCGCCCTGAAGAACCTCGCCGACGTGGAAGAGGCGCTCGACAATGAGCGCAAGGAATTGGGCGTGGAAGACGCCCTCGCCAACGTGCCCGGCGTCACCTCCAAGATGCTGGTGGCGTTCGGCAAGCACGACATCAAGACCGTGGAAGACCTGGCCGGCTGCGCCACCGACGATCTGACCGGCTGGTCGGAACGCAAGGACGGCGAGACCACCCGTTTCCCCGGCGCGCTCGACGGCTTCGACCTCACCCGCGAGGATTCGGAACACATCATTATGCAGGCCCGTGTCGCGGCCGGCTGGATTTCGCAGGACGATCTCGACTCCGACGCCCATGGCGCGGATGACGAAGATGTGTCCGACGAAATCCAGACCTGAGAGAAAAGGAGATGACCCGGCGTGCTGGCAGCGAGTGTGATCGAGGAAGAGACCGATGGGGGGCCGCGCGGGCTTGTGTCCGCGCGCGCGCCGCTGGCGCGTCTGTGCCTCGCGACGCGCGCCGTCACGCCGGTTGCGCAGATGATCCGCTTCGTGATGGGGCCGGACGGCACCATCGTCCCGGATCTCGCCGCTAAGCTTCCCGGCCGGGGCGCCTGGGTCACCGCGACCCGCGCCGCCCTCGCCGAAGCCTTGAAGCGCAAGGCGTTCGGCCGCGCGTTCAAGGGCAAGGGCACGATTCCCCCCGATCTGCCCGACCTCATCGATACCCTCATGTTGGCCGATACCCGCAGCGCCTTGTCGATGGCGAACAAAGCGGGCCGGGTCATCACCGGCACCACCAAGGTGGATGCCGCCCTCCATGCGGACCCCGTGCGCGTGCTGCTGCATGCTGCCGACGGCCGTCCGGATGGGAAACGCAAACTCGACGGCATTGCCCGTCAGAGAGAAGCCGCCGGCATGAGTCCGGTGGACATCGTCGACTGTTTATCGGGCCTCGAATTGGACTTGGCGCTCGGGCGGTCAAATGTGGTACACGCTGCGCTGCTCGCGCATCCGACGACCGCGGGATTTCTCGCGCGCTGCCGAAAGCTCGAGCGCTGGCGGATGGGAACATCCGCCCGCGCACCGGACGGGCATGGCCTGACGCTCGACCGGATGCCAGGAACGGATACGGAATGAACGACACTAAGACACCCGGCGACAAGACGCTCCACCCTGCCACCGGCAAGACGCTGACCCTCAAGCGACCCGTGGAGCAGGGCACCGTGCGCCAGAGCTTCAGCCATGGCCGCTCCAAGGCGGTCGTGGTGGAGAAGGTGAAGCGCCGCGTGTTCGGCCCGGGTGATGCCGCGCCGGCGAGCGCTGCTCCGGCTGCGCCGGCGGCCGCCCCGCGCCCGGCGGCGCCCGCAGCTCCGGCTCCCGCCGCTGGACCCGCTCCGGCGGCGCCGCGCCCGGCTGCCCCGGCGCCCGCTGCTGCGCCCGCCGTGCCGGTGGAAGCCAAGGCTCCTGCGTCCGCACCTGCATCCACACCTGCACCTGTGAGCGCGCCGGCCGAGGCTGCCGCCCCGCAGCCCGTTGCAGCTCCCCCGGCGCCCGCGCCGGAAGTCGCCGCCCCCGCCGCTCCGGTGGTCGAGGCGAAGGCGCCGGCGGAACCCGCTCCCGCCCCCCAGGCGGCCGCGGAACCGGTCTCGCAGGCAAAGCCGATGGACGCAAAGCCCGCCGAGGCGAAAGCCCCGGAATCGCGCCAGTCCGAATCCCGCCCGAGCGAACCGCGTCCGAGCGAGACGCGCTCGGCCGCCTCTTCGCGTGCCGGCGAAGGCCGCACCAGCGCGGCCGGCTCGTCCTCGCGCTCGGCCGGTGCGGGTGGCAATCGCAGCGCCTCCGGCGCATCGCAGCGCGGCGGCCAATCCGGTTCCGGCCAAGCCGCTTCCGGCCAGGCCCAGCGCCCTGCCCAGGGCGGGGCCCAGCGCGGCGGTGCCGCACCGAGCGGCGAACGCCGTCCCGGTGCCGGCGGCACCCCGGCCGCCCGGCCCGGTTCCAACCGCCCCGGCGGTTCGGGCGTGGTGCTGCGCACGCTGACCGATGAAGAGCGCAACATGCGCGCCAGCGCCCTTGCCGATGCCCGCGTCCGCGAAGTGGAAGAGCGGCGCATGGCGGAAGAGCGCCGGATCGCCGAGGAAGAGGCGCGTCGCCGCGCCGAGCGCGAGCGTGCCGAGCGTGTCGAGCGCGACGCTGCCGAAGCCCGCAAGCGCGAGGAAGAAAGCCGCCGCGCGAACGAGGACGAGAGCAAGCGCAAGGCCGAGCAGGAGGCGCGCAAGCGCTTCGGCGGCGAGGATACCAGCGGCGCCGCGCGTCCGGCCGGTACCGCGACCACCGCGCGTCCGCTCACCGCCCGCCCCGCCGGCACCGCCAATGCCGAGACGGCCGAGGAAGAAGAGCGCAAGGGTGCAGCGGTGCGCCGCAGCCCCGCCGCGCCGCGTCCCGCGCCCCCGGCCAAGCTGCCCAAGGGCCCCGGCGCCGAAAAGAGCCGTGGCCGCCTGACGCTCGTGACCGCCCTGTCGGGCGACGAGGAACGCCAGCGCTCGCTGGCCTCGTTCCGCCGTCGCACCCAGCGCATGACCGGCCATCGGGTGCAGGAGGCCAAGGAAAAGATCGTCCGTGAGGTGATCCTGCCCGAGACCATCACCATTCAGGAACTCGCCAACCGCATGTCCGAACGGGCTGTGGACGTGATCCGCATGCTGATGAAGCAGGGCCAGATGGTGAAGATCACGGACGTGGTCGACGCCGACACCGCCCAGCTGATCGCCGAGGATCTTGGCCACACGGTGCGCCGCGTGTCGGAATCGGATGTTGAGGAAGGCCTGTTCGACACCGTCGACGCGCCCGAATCCCTGCAGCCGCGCCCGGCCGTCGTGACCATCATGGGCCATGTCGACCACGGCAAGACCTCGCTGCTCGACGCGATCCGCAAGACCGCCGTCGTCTCCGGCGAGGCCGGCGGCATCACCCAGCATATCGGCGCCTATCAGGTGACCTCGCCCTCGGGCAGCAAGATCACCTTCATCGACACCCCCGGCCACGCCGCCTTCACCGCCATGCGCGCCCGCGGCGCCAAGGTGACGGATATCGTGGTTCTGGTGGTGGCGGCCGACGACGGCGTGATGCCCCAGACGGCGGAAGCCATCGCCCACGCCAAGGCGGCGGGCGTGCCGATCATCGTCGCCATCAATAAGATCGATAAGCCCGACGCCAAGCCCGAACGGGTGCGCAGCGAGCTGCTCCAGTACGAGATTCAGGTGGAAAGCCTGGGCGGCGAGACCTTGGAGGTGGAAGTTTCCGCCACCAAGCAGATCAATCTCGACAAGCTGCTGGAAATGATCGCCCTGCAGAGCGAACTGCTCGATTTAACCGCCGATCCCACCCGCCCCGCGGAAGGAACAGTGGTCGAAGCCAAGCTCGATCGCGGACGCGGCCCGGTCGCGACCGTGCTGGTGCAGCGCGGCACGCTGAAGATCGGCGAGATCGTGGTTGCGGGTGCCGAATGGGGTCGCGTGCGCGCCCTCATCGCCGACACCGGCGCCAATGTGGACGCGGCCGGCCCCTCCATGCCGGTTGAAGTGCTCGGCTTCAACGGCACGCCGGAGGCGGGCGACCGCCTCGCGGTGGTGGAGAATGAAGCCCGCGCCCGCGAGATCACCGATTATCGCCAGCGCCAGAAGCGCGAGAAGGCGGCGGCCCGTTCCGCCACCATGCGCGGCTCGCTCGAACAGATGATGAGCCAGGTCAAGGCGACCGGCCGGAAGGAATTCCCGCTCATCATCAAGGGTGACGTGTCCGGCTCCGTGGAAGCCATCATCGGCGCCCTGGAGAAGCTCGGCAACGACGAGGTGCAGGCCCGCGTGATCCACGCCGGTGCCGGCGGCATCAACGAAAGCGACGTGACGCTGGCGGAAACCTCCGGCGCCGCGATCATCGCCTTCAACGTCCGCGCCAACAAGGAAGCCCGCGATGCCGCCGCACAGGCCGGCATCGAGATCCGCTACTACAACATCATCTACGACCTGGTGGACGACGTGAAGAAGGCCATGAGCGGCCTGCTCGCCCCCATCAATCGCGAGACGATGCTGGGCAATGCCCTCATCCTGGAGATCTTCGCGGTCTCCAAGGTGGGCAAGGTTGCGGGCTGCCGGGTTACCGACGGCACTGTGGAGCGCGGCCAGCACGTGCGCCTGATCCGCGACAATGTCGTGATCCACGAAGGCAAGCTTGCCACCCTGAACCGCTTCAAGGACGCCGTGAACACGGTGGTCGCGGGCCAGGAATGCGGCATGTCGTTCGAGAACTACCAGGACATGCGCGCCGGGGACGTGATCGAATGCTACCGCGTCGAGGTCATCCAGCGCTCGCTGTGATGCGCGGCTGAGGCTTCTCCTTGCCGAGGAACTCCCTCCCCCCTTGAGGGGGGAGGGTTGGGGAGGGGGTATCTCGCGACCGCGCGGAAATCGTTTGCGTGGAGAGATACCCCCTCCCGAGCCCTCCCCCTCAAGGGGGGAGGGACCTTAGGGGACGTCAACGCCATGCGTTCGCCGGGTTTGCCGGTATGATTGTCATCGAGGCCGGACGGTCCAAGCCCGCCGGCCTCATGTTTTCCATGGCGCTCAAAGCCCGCGACAAGCGGCGCGCCGAGAAGGTTTCGACAATGAAGACTCAAACTCGTTCTGGACCGGGCTCGGGCCCGAGCCAGCGCATGCTGCGCGTCGGCGAACTGGTGCGCCACGCTTTGGCCGACGTGCTCGCGCGCGGCGACGCGGTGGTGGACCCGGTGCTCTCCGGCCGCATCATCACGGTACCGGAAGTGCGCATGTCGCCGGATCTGAAGATCGCCACCTGCTATGTCATGCCGCTCGGCGGCAATGACATCCAGCCGGTGCTGAAGGCGCTGGCCGTGCACCAGAAGGTGCTGCGCACCGAGGTCGGGCGCCGGGTGGAGCTGAAGTCCGTCCCGGCCCTGCGCTTCATGAAGGACACCTCGTTCGAGGAGGGCGCGCGCATCGACGCGCTGCTGCGCAAGCCCGAGGTGCTGCGCGACCTCTCCCACGAACCCTTCACCCTCGACGATAAAGCCAAGACGGAAGACGAATGATGCGGATCGAGGACGAAGCCGGCGTGGCGACCCTGGACCTCAACGAGGACCTGAACCCGACTCTGGCTGGAATGCCGGTCGCCGGCGCCCCGCTAGAGAGCGATGTGGATGCGCGCCGCGACGAACCCGCCGCCCGCGCGCCGCGCGAGGGCGAGCGCCCGCGCTACAAGAGCGCCGATCCGCGCCCCCGCACCCCGCGCGCGCCGGACGATCCCCAGCGCCCCCGCCTGCCCAAGCGCGACATCGACGGCTGGGTGCTGCTGGACAAGCCCGTGGGCATGACCTCCACCCAGGCGGTTTCGGTGGTGAAGCGCCTGTTCAACGCCAAGAAGGCGGGCCATGCCGGCACGCTCGATCCGCTCGCGTCGGGCTGCCTGCCGATCGCCTTCGGCGAGGCCACCAAGACCGTGCCCTATGTGATGGACGGGCAGAAGACCTATCGCTTCACCGTGCGCTTCGGCACCGAGATGGACACCGACGATGCCGAGGGTTCGCCGGTGGCCACCAGCGACCTGCGCCCGAGCGATGCGGCCATTCTCGATGCGCTCGACGCGTTCCGGGGCCAGGTGATGCAGGTGCCGCCGGCCTATTCTGCGCTGAAGATCGGCGGCGAGCGCGCCTATGATCTTGCCCGAGAGGGCGAGCAGGTGGTGCTGGAGGCCCGCCCGGTGGTGATCCACCGGCTCGATCTCGTGGACCGTCCCGACGCCGACCATGCGGTGTTGGAAGCGCAATGCGGCAAGGGCACCTACGTGCGCGCCATCGCCCGCGACCTCGGCCGCATGCTGGGCGCGCTCGGCCACGTCTCCATGCTGCGTCGCGCGGCGGTGGGGGCGTTCCTGGAGGAGCAGCTTGTCACCCTCGACGATCTGCGCGCCCGCGCCGATGCCGGGGAAGGCCCGCTGTTCGAGGCGCTCGACCCGGTGGATTGCGCGCTGGAGGAGCTGCCGCAACTCTCCTTGTCGCCGCAGGACGCCCATCGCCTGCGCTGCGGGCAGAATGTGTTCCTGCGCGGCCGCGACGCGCCGATCTTCGAGGGGCATGTGGCGGTGAGCTGCCAGGGCAGCCTCGTCGCCATCGGCGACATGGTGGAGGGCGAAATCCGTCCCCATCGCGTGTTCAACTGGTCCCGCGCCATGCCCCGCGCCCTGCGCCGCACGGCCTGAGGGGAAATACTTCACCGGCTAACAACTTACTTCCCCCTTGGGGGAGAGAGGGATTCTCAGCCGTTGAATTTGCATCCGCCGGAAATGGCGTGTGCCCCTCCTCGGATTTCCCCCAGCCCTCCTCCGCAAGGGGGGCGGGGGGCGATGGTGCTTTCGGCGCAAATCCTCTCCCCGCAAACCCGCACAATTCCCTCTCCCGCGCGCGGGAGAGGGTCAGGGAGGGGGCATACGGGAAGCCCGCGCGCCGCGGCAAGACTCCTTCCCCGCGCAGGATTCAAGAACCGCTGGCGCTGGAAGGGCTTTCGTGTATGGTGCGCGCGTGTAGCGCTCCTGGATTTTTCCCAGGGGACTGCGCGCGCCCTTCTTTTGACCGCGCTGGACGACATCCCGGCCCGGCCGAATGGGCAGGCCCCCATCGCACTGCGTTCCGTTCACGGCATGAACCGTTCACGGCCCGCGTGCCTCGGTGGAGCCTTTCGTTTTTCTTCTGTTTGAAAGGATCATCCGATGTCGATCACCATCGAGCGCAAGCAGGCGCTCATTCAGGATTTCGGTGCCAAGGCCGGCGACACGGGTTCGCCGGAGGTCCAGGTTGCGATTCTGTCCGAACGCATCTCCAACCTGACCGAGCACTTCAAGTCCCATAACAAGGACAACCATTCCCGCCGCGGCCTGCTGAAGCTGGTCTCCACCCGCCGCAGCCTCCTGGATTATCTGAAGCGCAAGGACGAAGCCCGTTACAAGGCGCTGATCGAGCGTCTGGGCCTGCGTCGCTGATGCCGGCGGAGCCTGCCGCGGTCGAAAAGGTCGGACCTTTTCCGCGTCGGGCTCCGGTGCACCGCCGATGAGGCGGGGCACGACGCGTCGGGCATGGGGCCCGCCGCGCACAAGCGAAGCTCAGGGATAGTCATGGCAGGATCGCCGGACGCAACCGTCGCAGCCGCCCCCATTGCGGGGAGCGGTGGCGCGCGGTGCGTCCGGCCGTCTTGCTCATGGCTCTCCCGCTTCGAAGGACGAGAGAGATAAATTCCATGTTCGATATTCATCGCGAAGAGCTGGATTGGGGCGGACGCACCCTGATCCTCGAAACCGGCAAGATGGCCCGCCAGGCTGACGGCGCGGTTCTTGTCACCTACGGCGACACCAAGCTGCTCGCCACCGCCGTTTCCGCCCGTGAGGCGAAGCCCGGCATCGATTTCTTTCCGCTGACGGTCAATTACCAGGAAAAGACCTATGCGGCCGGCCGCATCCCCGGCGGCTATTTCAAGCGCGAAGGCCGTCCGAGCGAAAAGGAGACCCTGGTCTCCCGCCTGATCGACCGTCCGATCCGCCCGCTGTTCGCCGACGGCTACCGCAACGAGACCCAGGTGGTCATCACCGTGCTGGCGCACGATCTGGAGAATGATCCGGACATCGCCGGCATCGTCGGCGCCTCGGCCGCCCTCACGCTCTCCGGCGTACCCTTCATGGGTCCCATCGGCGGCGCCCGCGTCGGCTTCATCGACAATGAATATGTGCTGAACCCCACCATCGACGAGCTGAAGGAAAGCGCGCTCGACCTGGTGGTCGCCGGCACCGGCGATGCCGTGCTGATGGTGGAATCGGAAGCCAAGGAGCTGCCCGAGGAAATCATGCTCGGCGCGGTCATGTTCGGCCACCGCCACTTCCAGCCGGTGATCGAGGCCATCATCCGCCTCGCCGAGAAGGCCGCCAAGGAGCCGCGTCCGTTCTCCGCCACCGACAATTCGGCGCTTGAGGCGAAGATCCGCGAGATCGCCGAAGCCGATCTGCGCGCCGCCTACAAGATCGTGCAGAAGCAGGCCCGCTACGAAGCGGTCGGCGCCGCCAAGTCCAAAGTGAAGAAGTATTTCGAGGAACTGGCCATGGACGGCCAAGCGGTGCCCGCCGGCCAGCAGGTCGGCGAAGTGCTGAAGGGCCTCGAAGCCAAGATCGTGCGCTGGGCCATCCTCGACGACGGCATCCGCATCGACGGCCGCGACGTGCGCACCGTGCGCCCGATCGAATCGGAAGTCGGCGTGCTGCCGCGCGCCCACGGCTCGGCCCTGTTCACCCGTGGCGAGACCCAGGCGCTGGTTGTCGCCACGCTGGGCACCGGCGAGGACGAGCAGTTCATCGACAGCCTGGAAGGCACCTACAAGGAACACTTCCTGCTGCACTACAACTTCCCCCCCTTCTCGGTGGGTGAAGCCGGCCGCATGGGTTCGCCCGGCCGCCGCGAAATCGGCCACGGCAAGCTCGCATGGCGCGCCATCCGCCCCATGCTGCCGCCGAAGCATGAATTCCCCTACACCCTGCGCGTGGTCTCCGAGATCCTGGAATCCAACGGCTCGTCGTCGATGGCGACGGTCTGCGGCGCCTCGCTCTCGCTGATGGATGCGGGCGTTCCCCTGCGCCGTCCGGTGGCCGGCATCGCCATGGGCCTGATCCTGGAAGGCGGCAAGTTCGCCGTGCTCTCGGACATCCTCGGCGACGAGGATCACCTCGGCGACATGGACTTCAAGGTGGCCGGCACGGATCGTGGCGTCACCGCGCTGCAGATGGACATCAAGATCGCCGGCATCACCGAGGAGATCATGAAGGTCGCCCTCGGCCAGGCCAAGGAAGGCCGCGCCCATATCCTCGGCGAGATGGCGAAGGCGCTGACCTCCGCCCGCGCCGAGCTGGGCGAGCATGCTCCGCGCATCGAGGTGATGAACATCCCGGTGGACAAGATCCGCGAAGTGATCGGTTCCGGCGGCAAGGTGATCCGCGAGATCGTCGAGAAGACCGGCGCCAAGATCAACATCGAGGACGACGGCACCATCAAGATCGCGTCCGCCAATGGCGAGTCCATCAAGGCGGCGATCAATTGGATCAAGTCCATCGCCTCCGAGCCGGAAGTCGGCCAGATCTATGACGGCACGGTCGTGAAGGTCGTGGACTTCGGCGCCTTCGTGAACTTCTTCGGTTCCAAGGATGGCCTGGTCCACATCTCCCAGCTTGCCAAGGACCGGGTCAACAAGACCTCGGACGTGGTCAAGGAAGGCGACAAGGTCAAGGTCAAGCTGGTCGGGTTCGACGAGCGCGGCAAGACCCGCCTGTCCATGAAGGTGGTCGACCAGATCACCGGCGAGGACATGGAAGCCAAGGAAAAGGCCGAGCGCGACGCAGCCCGCGATGCGGCCAAGGAAGAGAATGAGGCCGGCGCCGCCGAGTGATCGGCCGTCCGCGCAGTCTGTATGAAAAGGAAAGGGCGGCTCTCGGGCCGCCCTTTTCATTTTCGGACGACCTTCGCGGCTCCGCCCCTCAGGCATAGCGTTTGCTGCCGGCGACGCAGAGCACCACCAGTGCGGTGGTGGCGATCATGGTCCAGGCCACTGGTTCGCCGAGCAGCAGCCCGGCGAGCGCCAGCCCGAAGAACGGCTGGAGCAGTTGGAGCTGGCCCACACCGGCGATGCCCCCCAGCGCCAGCCCCCGGTACCAGAAGACGAAGCCCACCAGCATGCTGAACACCGAGACATAGGCAAGGCCGAGCCAAGCCGCCGCGCCGATGCCGCTCCATACCGGCGGCAGGGTTAAAAGCGCGATCCCCGCCATGACGGGGAGCGCACCCACCAGGGCCCAGGAGATCACCTGCCACCCGCCCAGGCGACGCGAGAGGCGGGCGCCTTCCGCATAGCCAAGGCCACACAGAATGATGGCCGCCAGCATCAGCAGATCGCCGACGCGCGAGGCGGGGCCGCCGCCCGCCCAGGCGAAACCGGCGACGCAGGCGGCGCCGGCGAGCGAGAACAGCCAGAACGCCGGCCTCGGCCGCTCGCCGCCCCTGACCACGCCGAACACGGCGGTGGCCAGCGGCAGCAGGCCGATGAACACCATGGAATGGGCCGAGGTGACGTGCTGGAGCGCCAGCGCGGTCAGGAGTGGGAAGCCGACCACCACCCCGAGCACCACAATCGCGAGCGGGCGGAGATCGCTCCGCGCCGGGCGCTTCTGACGCAGCAGCAGGAGCAGGCCGGCGCCGAGCAGGGCCGCCATGACCGCGCGGGCGGAGGTGAGGAACAGCGGCGTGAATCCGCCCACCGCCACCCGCGTGGCCGGAAGCGAGCCGCTAAAGATCACGACGCCGAGGAGGCCGCTGCCCCAGCCTGCCGTCGAACGCTGCATGACGCTTCTCCTTGGTCTCTCGCGTCGGGGCGCGGGGCTAATCCGCCCCTAAGGTCTCAGCGCGCGATCCCCGTCCGGTCCCCCCATCCTGGCCCGCGATAGCGCGGGCGGGCTTGCTGCGACAGCAACACACCCATACGCTGGTGCCGAACAGTATTGATGGATGGAGCCATACAGTTGGTGACCAGCGAGATGCACGGCGGCGCGCATCAAGGGGGCGAAGCCCAAAAGACCGCCTCCGAAGCCCGGACCCCGGGCCCCCGCGCCGAAGGCGTGCGCGGCATGCGGACCCTCGCGGTCATGGCCGAGATTCGCCGCCGCATGGCGGGCCGCGCCCTGGCGGCAGGGGAAAAGCTGCCCTCGATCCGCAAATTCGCCCGCGACATGCAGGTGTCGCCCTCCACCGTCGTGGAGGCTTATGACCGCCTCGCGGCGGAAGGGCTGATACGCTCGCGTCCCGGCTCCGGCTTTTTTGTCGCCGGCGCCGTGCCGCCGGTGGTGCCGGGGGATGTCGCGCCGAAGCTCGACCGCGCCATCGATCCGCTCTGGGTGTCGCGGCAGTCGCTCGACGCCGGGCCGGACATGCTGCGGCCTGGGTGCGGCTGGCTGCCGGCCGATTGGATGCCCGAGGCCGCGATCCGCCGGGCGATCCGCGCGCTCGCCCGCGCGGACGGCGCCATTCTCACGGACTATGGCTCCACGCGCGGGTCGCTTGCCCTGCGCCGCCTGCTGGCGCGCCAGTTCGCGGCCGAGGGCATGGAGGCGGGACCCGACCAGATCCTGCTGACCCCCTCGGGCTCACGGGCCATGGATCTGCTCTGTCGCGCCTTGCTGAAACCGGGCGATACCGTCCTGGTGGACGATCCCTGCTATTTCAATTTCCAGGCGCTGCTGCGCGCCCATGGGGTGCGGATCGTCAGCGTGCCCTACACGCGGAGCGGGCCGGACCTCGCCCGCTTCGGCGAGGCGCTCGCGGCCCACCGCCCGCGCCTCTATGTCACCAATTCCGCGCTCCACAATCCCACTGGTGCAACTCTCTCGCCGCAGACCGCCCACCGGCTCCTCACCGCCGCGGCGGCTTACGATCTCACCATCGTGGAGGATGAGATCTTCGCCGATTTCGAGCCGGAGCCGTCCCCCCGCCTCGCCGCGCTGGACGGGCTCGCGCGCGTGATCCGCATCGGCAGCTTCTCCAAGACGCTCTCGGCCTCGATCCGCTGCGGTTATATCGTTGCCCGGCCGGATTGGATCGAGGGCCTCGTCGATCTCCAGGTGGCGACCAATTTCGGCGGGCCGAGCCCGGTCGCGGCGGGGCTGGTGTTCGCAACCCTCAGCGACGGCAGCTATCGCAAGCACCTTGAGAGCTTGCGCGGCCGCCTCGCGAAGCGGCGCCGGGAGATCACCTCCCAGCTCGAGGGCCTCGGCGTGCGCCCCTGGACGATCCCGCGCGGCGGCTTTTATCTATGGTGCCATCTGCCCGACGGGCGGGACGCGGCGGCGGTGGCGCAAGCCGCGCTACGCGACCAGGTTGTGCTCGCGCCGGGCAATGCCTTCAGCGCGGCCCAGACGGCGGGTGATCTGATGCGTTTCAACGTGGCGCAGATGAATGGCGAGGTGTTGCGCGTGCTCGGCCAATCGCTGCAGTGAGGAGGAGCGCCGCCACGCCAGCACCGCCAGGTCCGCCTTGCCGGACCTCTCACGCCGCTTGGGCGAGGGCGTGAGCGCAGCGCGCGGTGCCCGCGCGTCCGCCACCGCCCGCACGGAGGCGAGCGAGGAGCCGGTCCCGATCCTCCGGTCTTGGCTGAGGCGCGGACGGCGCGGATAGTGGGCGTGCCGGTTTGTGTGTTGCCCGCGGGTGGGCGGCGCCGGCGGCAGGCAGTTACGCAGGCAGGCAGTTACGCAGGCAGGTACGCCGCGCGCGCGGTCGGGAGGGTTTCATGCCGACGATAGGTCCGCAGGCGGTACCGAATGCGACGTCCGGGTCGACGATCCAGCAGTTCCTGCGCCGGGTCGATCTGACCTCGCTGCGGCTGTTCATCGCCATCTGCGAGGAAGGCTCGCTCACCAAGGCCGCCCTGCGCGAGGGCATTGCCGCTTCCGCGGTTTCCAAGCGCCTGTCGGACCTTGAGGATATTCTCGGCGTTTCGCTGTTCGACCGCCTCGCGCGGGGCATGGCGCTCACCCCGGCGGGGGAGACGCTGCTGCATCATGCCCGCGTGACTCTGCTGACCATCGAGAAGATGGGCGTCGAGCTTGGGGAATATTCGCTCGGCGTGCGCGGCCATGTGCGCATGCTGGCCAATCTTTCGGCCATCGTTCAGTTCCTGCCCGACGACCTGCCGTCCTTCCTCGAAGCGCACAGCCTGCTGCGGTTCGACCTGCAGGAGTGCCCGAGCGCCGAGGTGGTGCGCGGCATCGAGGATGGAGGCGCGGACATCGGCATCTGTTCGGGGGACATGGAAAGCCGTTCGCTGGAGACCTTTGGCTACCGGCGCGACCGGCTCGTGGTCGTCACCCGCCGCGACCATCCCCTGGCCATGCGGGAGCGGGTCTATTTCGAGGAGACGCTGGATTTCGACTATATCGGGCTGCACGCCGCCTCCTCGATCTTCCTGCGCTCCCAATATGCGGCGAGCCTGGCCGGCAGAAACCTCAAGCTGCGGGTGCACGTGCCGGGCTTCGATGCCATGTGCCGCATGGTCCAGGCGAAAATGGGCATCGGAATCCTGCCCGACCGCGCGTTCGATATCGTCGGCAAGAGCATGAGCCTGAAAGCGATCCCGCTCAGCGACGCCTGGGCGTCGCGGCAACTGCAACTGGTGGTGCGCGAACTGCGCAGCCTGCCGCCAACCGCGCGCCTGCTGTTCGAGCATCTCATGGCAGGCGGCGGCCCAAAGTCCGTCGCCTTGGACTGACCGTTCGCATTCCACGAACGGTCTTTGTCTAAAGACTATTGGACCTGCCGCCGCTTTCGCCCGATAGAGCAAAAAAAGACCAATTGGGAGGAGCGTGCCAATGGACGGACCCGCAGAGGGGCCTCTCGCCGGAATCCGTGTTGTCGAGCTCGGCAACCTCATCGCTGCGCCGTTTGCGGCGCGGCTGATGGCTGAATTCGGCGCCGAAGTCATCAAGGTCGAGGCTCCGGGCGAAGGCGACCCCATTCGCAAATGGCGCAAGCTCCACAAGGGGACCTCCCTGTGGTGGTATCTCCAATCGCGAAACAAGAAGTCCATCGCCATCAATCTGCGCATGCCCGAGGGGCAGGAGCTTGTGCGCCGGCTGGTGCGGGATGCTGACGTGCTGATCGAGAATTTCCGCCCCGGCACGCTTGAGCGATGGGGCCTCGGCTGGGATGTGCTGAAGGCGATCAATCCCAACCTCGTCATGGTGCGCATCTCGGGCTTCGGTCAGGATGGTCCCTATCGCGAACGGCCCGGCTTCGGTTCCGTCGGTGAGGCGATGGGCGGCATGCGCTTCACCACCGGCGATCCGGACCGCCCGCCGGCACGCACCGGCATTTCCATCGGCGACTCGCTTGCCGCGCTGCACGCGGTGATGGGCGCGCTGATGGCGCTGCTCCACATCAAGTCGGGGCGCGGCACCGGGCAGGTGGTGGACGTCTCGCTGTTCGAGAGCGTCTTCAACCTGATGGAGAGTCTCGTCCCCGAATATGACCTGTTCGGCTATGTGCGCGAACGCTCGGGCGGCTCGCTGCCGGGTATCGCGCCGTCCAATTCCTACCCCACCGCCGAGGGCAGCTATGTGATTGTTGCCGGCAATGGCGATGCCATCTTCAAGCGGCTGATGAGCGCGATCGGGCGCGAGGATCTCGCAGCGGATCCGCGGCTCACCTCGAATAACGGCCGCGTGGCCCATGTCGAGGAGATCGACGGCGCCATCACCGAATGGACCCGCCGGCATTCCATCGACGAAGTGACCGCCGCGCTGGACCGCGCCGAAGTGCCGAACGGGCGCATCTATTCGGTCGCCGACATCATGCGCGACGAACAATATCTCAGCCGCGACATGATCCTTGCCTCACACTTGCCGGACGGGACCGAGGTGAAGATGCCCGGCATCGTGCCGAAACTGTCGCAGACCCCGGGCGCGGTGAACTGGCCGGGTCCCCGGCTCGGCGAGCACACCGCCGAATTGATGGCGGGGCTTGGTTATATGGCCGGTGAGATCGATGCGCTGATCGCCAAGGGGGTCGTGGCGCGCATGGATGCCGAAGGAGATGACGCATGATGTGGGAGACATTCCCCAAGCGCGTTCACATCCAGGACGTGGTGACGCGCGACGGCCTGCAGATCGAGCCGCGTTTCCTGCCCACCGAGACCAAGATTGCCCTGATCGACGCCCTCTCGCAGACCGGCGTGTCGAAGATCGAGGTGACATCCTTCGTCTCGCCCAAGGCGGTTCCGAACCTTGCCGATGCGACCGAGGTGGCCCGGGCGATCAAGCGGCGGCCGGGCGTGACCTATGTCGCTCTGGTGCCCAACCTGCGCGGCGCGCAGGCCGCCCTGGACGCGCGGATGGACGAGCTGAACCTCGTGCTGTCCGTGAGCGAAACGCACAATCTTGCCAATATGCGCATGACACCGGCCCAATCGCTGGACGCATTCCGTGCCATCGTCGCGGCCGCACACGGAACCCCCGCGACGCTGAACGGCACCATCGCCACGGCCTTCGGCTGTCCGTTCGAGGGCTCGCAGCCGGAGGCGAAGGTGTTGGGGCTGGTGGAGCGCTATCTTTCGATCGGACTGGATTCGGTGACGCTTGCCGATACCACCGGCATGGCCAATCCGCGGCAGGTCTCAAGCCTCGTCGCGGCGGTGCGCCGGCAGTTCGGCGCGGTGCCGCTGACGCTGCATTTCCACAACACGCGCGGCATGGGCCTCGCCAATGTGGTGGTGGCGCTCGATGCCGGAGCGGACCGCTTCGATGCCTCCTTGGGCGGCATCGGCGGGTGCCCCTTCGCGCCGGGCGCCACCGGCAACATTTCCACCGAGGACCTCGTCCACATGCTCGAAGAGATGGGCCTCGATACCGGCGTCGACCTCGGGCGGCTGCTCGAACTGGCGCGGAGCCTGCCGGCCCTGCTGGGTCACGATATCGCCGGGCAGGTGGCGAAGGCAGGCCGGAGCGGAGACCTTCATCCCGCGCCGGCGGACATTCGCCGCACTGCGACATAACAAGAAACGCCAAATGGGAGGACAAGACATGGATTCCGCCGTGCGTCGGCAAGTGGCCGAACCACTGCCGCCCGTTTCCCCCACCGCATCGATGGCGGTCGCGCTTGACGATGTGAGCATCAGTTTCGCCATCAAGGGACGGCCCGTTTACAAAGCGGTGGCGCCAACCTCGCTCCATGTGCGCGAAGGCGAGTTCGTCGCCATTGTCGGCCCGACCGGCTGCGGCAAGTCGACCTTGCTCAATGCGACAGCCGGGCTGCTGAAGCCCGCCAGCGGCACGGTCTCGATCTTCGGCGAAGGCTTGAGCGGGCTCAACGCAAAGGCGGGCTATCTCTTCCAGCAGGACGCGCTCATGCCGTGGAAGACGGCGCTCGACAATGTGGCGATCGCGCTCGAAATCAACGGCACCCGCCGCGCCGACGCGGTGGCCGAGGCGCAGAAATGGCTGAAGAAGGTCGGTCTCGCGCGGTTCGGCGATCGCTATCCGCACCAGCTCTCGGGCGGCCAGCGCAAGCGCGTGGCCCTCGCCCAAGTTCTGGTGCGCGATCCCAAGATTTTGCTCATGGACGAGCCCTTCGGCCCGCTCGATGCCCAGACCCGGCAGATCATGGGCACGCTGCTACTGAACCTGTGGGCGCTGGACCGCAAGGCGGTGCTGTTCGTGACCCACGACCTGGAAGAAGCCATCGCGCTCTCCGACCGCGTGGTCATCATGTCGGCCGGCCCGGAGGCGCGCATCATCGGCGACTTCCCGATCGACCTTGCGCGCCCCCGCGACGCCTCTGAAATCCGCCTCGATCACCGGTTCCACGAACTGCACCGGCAAATCTGGAATCAGCTCAAGACCGAGGTCGCCAAGACCTACGGGGAGGACCTCCCGTCATGAAGATTCATCCCGCCAAACTGCTGCTCCTGCAGATCCTCGTTGCCGTCGGCGCGCTGGCCTTTTGGCAGATCGGCGCGACGGTGCCGATCGGTGGCGATTATCTGCTGCCGGAGTTCTTCTTCTCCAAGCCCTGGGATGTGCTGACCCGCGTCTATACTCTGTTTGTGACGGGGGTCATCTGGAAGCACCTGTGGATCACTTTGACCGAGACGGTGCTGGCCTTCATCATCGGTTCGGTCGGCGGCATCGTCATCGGCTTCTGGTTCGCCCGCAAGCCGACCGTGGCGGCGGTGTTCGACCCCTATGTGAAGATGGTCAACGCCCTGCCGCGCGTCGTTCTGGCGCCGATCTTCATGCTGTGGCTGGGGCTCGGCATCTGGTCGAAGGTGGCGCTCGGCGTCACGCTGGTGTTCTTCATCGTCTTCTTCAACGTCTATCAGGGCGTGAAGGAAGTGAGCCCGGTGGTGCTGGCGAATGCCCGCATGATGGGAATGAACGAGCGCCAGCTGTTCCGCAACGTCTATTGGCCCTCCGCCCTGTCGTGGATGTTTTCCTCCCTGCACACCTCGGTGGGCTTCGCGCTGGTGGGCGCGGTGGTGGGCGAATATCTCGGCTCGTCCGCGGGGCTTGGCTACCTCATCCATCAGGCCGAGGGCGTGTTTGATGTGACCGGCGTGTTCGCCGGCATGTTCATCCTTGCGGCCTTCGTGCTTGTGATCGACTTCGGCGTCACGAAGGTCGAACACCGCCTTCTCGTCTGGCGGCCGCAGGCGGCCAGCGAGCAGAACTGAAAACAAATCCGAAAAGAAAAGGGAGGAAGTCACATGAAGATCCGTACGCTGCTCCTTGCGGCAAGCCTGCTCATCCCGGCGTTCGGCGGCGCCAAGGCGGCCGATGTCGAAAAGCCCGATATCACGATCGGCGTCGGCGGCAAGCCGCTGCTCTATTATCTTCCCCTGACGCTGGCCGAGCGGCTCGGCTACTTCAAGGACGAAGGTCTGAACGTCGAGATCAATGATTTCGGCGGCGGCGCGAAGTCGCTCCAAGCCCTCATCGGCGGGTCGGTGGACGCGGTCACCGGTGCCTATGAGCATACGATCCGCATGCAGCAGAAGAAGCAGGACGTGCGGGCGGTCATCGACCTTGGCCGCTATCCCGGCATTGTCGTCGGCGTGCGCAAGGAAAAGGCCGGGACCATCAAGTCCATCGCCGACCTCAAGGGCGCGACGATCGGCGTGACCGCGCCCGGCTCGTCGACCTACATCCTCGTGCAATATCTGCTGGCCAAGGCCGGCATGAAGACCGACGACGCCTCGTTTGTCGGCGTGGGCAGCGGCGCGTCCGCTGTGGCGGCGATGCAGAAGGGCGAGATCGACGCCATCTCGCATCTCGATCCGGTCATCACCAAGCTTGTGGACAGCGGCGACATGGTGGTGCTGGTCGACACGCGCACCACCGAGGGCACCGAGAAGGTGTTCGGGGGCATGAATCCCGCCGCCGTGCTCTACTTCAAGGAAAGCTTCATCAAGGCGAATCCGAAGACCGTGCAGGCGCTGACCAACGCCTTCTACCGCACGCTGAAATGGCTGGAGAAGGCGACGCCGGAACAGGTCGCCGCGACCGTGCCGGAAGAATATTGGCTGGGCGACAAGAACTTGTACCTCAAGGCCTTCAATGCCACGCGCCAGGCCTATTCGACCGATGGCAACATCGACGAGGCGAGCATGAAGAGCGCGCTCAACCTGCTCACCGTCACCGACCCGAGCATTGCGGCCTCGAACATCGACCTGTCCAAGACTTTCGACGGTTCGTTCCTCGCCAAGGCAAAGAACCGCTGATCCTTCGTGCCTGATGGCCGTGCCGGCCCCTCAACGGGACGGCACGGCACTTCTCGAAATGACCTCGCCAAAGCGATGGCGGCGATTCATCGCCGCTTCTCCGCCTGTCCGCTTCTCCGCCTTGCTGCGCACGGTCGCCCGCGAGCCGCGCCGGCCTTGGACGCGGTGCTATTGCCCCGCGGGGACCGCGCGCAGGAAGTCGAAGTCGCAGCCCTGGTCAGCCTGGAGCACCTCGCGATAGTAAAGCCGCGCATAGCCGCGCGCGGGTGGGGGAGGGGCCGGCGGCTGCTCGTGTCTGCGGCGCGCCAGTTCGTCCTCGTCCACCAGCAGGTCGATGGTACCGGCTTTGACCGACAGGCGGATGCGGTCGCCGTTGCGCACCAGGCCGAGCGGGCCGCCGGATGCCGCGTCGGGAGCCACATGCAGCACGATGGTGCCATAGGCGGTCCCGCTCATGCGGGCATCGGAGATGCGCACCATGTCCTTGACCCCTTGCCGCGCGAGCTTCTGCGGGATCGGGAGATAGCCGGATTCCGGCATGCCGGACGCACTGCGCGGCCCGGCATTCTGCAGCACCAGGAAGTCGTCGGGCCCGACGTCGAGGTCCGGGTCGTCGATCCGTCCGGCAAGGTCTTCGAGCGAGGTGAACACCACAGCTCGTCCCTCCCTTTCGAATAGCGCCGGATCGGCGGCGGCGCGCTTCAGGATCGCGCCGCGTGGGGCGAGGCTTCCGAACAGCGCCACCAGCCCGCCCTGGGGTTGGAGCGGCGCATCCAGGGGCTTGACCACCGTGCGGTCGACGAAGGCGGGGGCAGGGGCAAGGCGCTCGCCGAGGGTTTCGCTGGCCACGGTCATGCAGTCGAGGTGCAGCAGCGGCTTCAGCTCCCGCAAGACCGCGCCGATCCCGCCGGCGGCGTGCAGATCCTCCATGTAATACGGGCCGGTCGGCTTCAGATCCACCAGGACTGGCGTGGTGTCGGAGAGTTCGTTCAGGCGCTTGAGGTCGATGTCCACCCCGGCGCGCCCGGCGATGGCGGTGAGATGGACGATGCCGTTGGTGGACCCGCCGATGGCGAGCAGCACCCGGATGGCATTTTCGATCGACTTCGCGGTGATGATGTCGCGAATGGTGATGCCGGCCCGCGCCAGGGCCAATGCGGCGGCCCCCGACGCCTCGGCCGCGCGCAGGCGGTCGGCATGTACGGCCGGGATGGCGGCGGTGCCGGGCAGCATGATGCCCAGGGCCTCGGCGATCGAAGCCATGGTGCTGGCGGTGCCCATCACCGCGCAGGTCCCGCTGGTTGTCGCGAGGTTGCCTTCCACCTCGCCGATGGTCGCCTCGTCGATCTCGCCGGAGCGGTATTTTGCCCAGAACCGGCGGCAGTCCGTGCAGGCCCCCAGCCGCTCGCCGCGCCACCGGCCGGTCATCATGGGGCCGGTGACCAATTGCACCGTGGGCAGGCCCGCCGAGACGGCGCCCATCAACTGGGCCGGCACGGTCTTGTCGCAGCCCCCGACCAGCACCACCGCATCCATGGGCTGGCCCCGGATCATCTCCTCCGTGTCCATCGACATGAGGTTGCGGAAGAACAGGCTGGTGGGATTGAGGAAGACCTCGCCCAGCGAGATGGTGGGGAATTCCAGCGGCAGGCCGCCGGCCGCGAGCACGCCACGCTTCACCGCGGCCACCAGTTCGGGAACGTTGCGGTGGCAATTGTTGAATTCGCTATAGGTGGAGGCGATGCCAACCACGGGCTTGTTCAGCAGCGCTTCGGAATATCCCATCGACCTGGCCATGGAGAGCCTGAGGTAACGGGCGAAATCCCGATCGCCGTAATTGGTGAGCCCGCGGGCCAGGCCGACGGGGGAGGGGTCTTCGCTCATCTCGGTCAAGCTCGAATCTAGAGGGCGTCGCGGGGGACCTGGCCGAATGCGCGCAGATACGCCGCTTTGGAGGCAGGGAGGTGGTTGCGGCACAGATGCACCAGGAGGTCGCTGTCCAGCGCTTCGATCGCCGCGATCATGGCGTGGTGTTCCTGGCGCGCGGCTTCGCGTTCGTGAGGGGCGGTGAGCACCAGGAAACGGATGCCGTGGGCGCGCTGGGCGGCGGCCGTGATGGCGTCCGAGAGGAAGACATTGCGGCAGCAACTGAACAGCTTGCGGTGGAAGGCGAGATTGGCGCGGAAGATCGCGGCGACATCGCCGGCGGCGATCGCCATGTCGTGGGCCGCCTGGAGGGCCTTCAGCTCGCCGAGGTCATCCGGCGGCATGGGAAGCGCGATCAGGCGCGCCGCCTCGCCCTCCAGCAGCCCGCGCAGCACGTAGAGCTGCTCGACCTCGTCGACGGTGTAGCTGCGCACCTGCGCGCCACGGTTCGGGATGCGCTCGATCAGGCCCATGCGGTCGAGTTCGATCAGCGCCTGCCGGGCCAGATGCCGCGTCGCCCCGAAACGGGCGATCAGATCCTCCTCGATCAGGCGCTCGCGCGGGTGCAGGCGGCCGAGGACGATGTCTTCCTCCAGCGCGGCCACCATGGCCTCAAGGGAGGCCGGCTCCGGCTTCTCGACGGTGCTGCCATCGCTCTCGTAGGAGCCGGCGGGCGCAGCGCGAACGGTTTTCGTCAACCCAAAGCTCCTGTTGCTGGAACGCTCTCTGCGTACCTTCATACACCAACGTCATGGCGCAACGTGCGGTCAAGATAATTATCGCCGAGATTATTGACAATCTAATTGACGAAAATTTTTGCGTCTCCTACCGTGTCATTCGATCGCAATGCTGCGCCCAGCGCGCTCGAGCGGTGCTGCTTTCGAAGCAAAATAAAAACTGGGGTGCGCAGTTCTGCGATCCGCCAAAGGCGGACCAGATGCGTTTCAGGGAGACGAAAATGAGTACTACGCCTGCAAGCGAAAGAACCGTGGTCGCCGAAGACCTGAGCCTCACCGGATTTTTCCGCGACATGACGCCGCCGGAGCGGCGCACGTTCTGGGCCTGCTTCATGGGCTGGGCCCTTGATGCTATGGATTTCATGATCTACCCGCTGGTGATCGGCACCATCATCGCCATGTGGCAGGTGGATCGAGGCATTGCAGGCCTTGCGGTCACCGGCACCCTCATCGTCTCCGCGCTGGGCGGCTGGCTCGCAGGCTTCCTCTCCGACCGCATCGGGCGGGTGCGAACCCTTCAGATCACCATTCTCTGGTTCTCCGTCTTCACCCTGCTGTGCGCCTTCGCCCAGAATTTCGAGCAGCTGATGATCATCCGCGCCCTGCTCGGGCTCGGCTTTGGCGGCGAATGGGCTGCCGGCGCCGTGCTGATCGGCGAGACGATCCGGGCGCAGTATCGCGGCCGCGCGGTGGGCACGGTCCAGTCGGGCTGGGCCGTGGGCTGGGGCGCGGCCGTGCTGTTGCAGGCGGTCTGCTACACCCTGCTGCCGCCCGAGGTGGCATGGCGCTGGATGTTCGGCCTTGGTGCGATCCCCGCTTTGCTGATCTTCTTCCTCCGCCGCTACGTGGAAGAGCCGCAAGTTTCGGTGGTTTCCCGCCAATTGGAAAACAAGACCAAGGATCGCCCCTCGCTGTGGGAGATCTTCTCCCCCGGCGTCCTGAAAATCACCCTCCTGACGTCCCTGCTCTGCACCGGCGCGCAGGGCGGCTATTACGCGGTGACCACCTGGCTGCCCACCTATCTGCGCGTGGAGCGCGGGCTGACGGTGGTGGGCTCCACCGGTTATCTCGCGCTGCTCATCGTCGGCAGCTTCATCGGCTATGTCTGGGGCGCCTATCTCGCGGACCGCATCGGCCGGCGCCGCCTGTTCATCCTGTTCTCGATCCTCGCCTCGATCCTGGTGATCGCCTATACCCAGCTGCCTTTGTCCAACCAGGTGATGCTGTATCTGGGCTTCCCGCTGGGCATCTGCGCCTCCGGCTATTTCTCCGGTCTCGGGGCCTTCCTCACCGAGCTGTTCCCGACCCGTCTGCGGGGCTCCGGCCAGGGGTTCGCGTATAATTTCGGGCGCGGCATCGGCGCTCTGTTCCCGGCCTTGGTGGGCTTCCTCTCGGCCAGGATGCCGCTTTCCAGCGCCATCGCCATCTTCGCCGTGCTCGCCTACGGCCTGCTCCTGGTGGGTGCGCTGGCTCTGCCGGAGACCCGCGGAAAGGTGCTGCATCCCGATGAGTGATCCGATAGCCCAAAAGGGGGAGCCGCCGGCCTGTCCCGGGCCGGATCCCCATCCCCATGGAGCCACGCGCTTCAAGGTACCGGCGGGAGCGGTGGATACGCACGCCCACGTCATCGGTGCGCCACCGGACTATCCCTTGATGCCGAACCGGAGCTACACCGCTCCGGTCGCCACGGCCGCCGATTATCTCGGCATGCTGGATGCCACCGGCATGACCTATGGCGTGCTGGTCCAGGTCAGCGTCCATGGCACCGACAACCGGCTGATGCTGGAGACGCTGAGGGCCAACCCCGACCGCCTGCGCGGCGTGGCGGTGGCGGATCTCGGCCTACCGGACGCCACCTATGCAGCGCTGAAGGAGGCGGGTGTGGCCGGGTTGCGCATCAATGCGCTGTTCGGCGGCGGCGTCAGCCTCGACCTCATGGAGCGTTACGGGGACTTATGCGCCGAGATGGGCTGGCACCTCCAGTTCCTCCTGGACGCGCGCGATCTGGTGGAGCTCGGGCCGCGCATCCGCAAGCTGCGCGCGCCTGCGGTGGTGGACCACATGGGCCATTTCCCAGCATCGGAGGGCATCGAGCACCCCGGATTCCAGGAACTCCTGCGGCTGGTGGCGGAGGGCGGATGGGTGAAGCTTTCCGGCGCCTATCGCCTTTCGGTCGAGGGCGCACCCTATCGGGACACGATCGCGCTGGCGCGTGCGCTCACCAAGATCGCGCCCGAGCGATGCGTCTGGGGTTCGGACTGGCCGCACGTCTCCACCTGGACACCCATGCCCAATGTCGGCGACTTGCTGGATCTGCTTGCCGACTGGGTTCCCGACGAAGCCACGCGCAATCGCATCCTCGCAGACAACGCGCACCGCCTCTACGGCTTCAAGCCGTAGAGGGTTTGATCCCACGCTTTGAGGATGCAGCCTTCTGTCGCCGATCTGCCGGCCGGACCCAAAGAGCCGAAGTCCGGTGTTCTGTCGGCGGAAGACGAGGCGATCGTCGTCGCGTTTCGTAGGTATTCCTGTTGCCGATTGGTGACGGCCTTTACGCCTCGAAACGCTCTAGGCTTGGCGCATCGCCTTGGCGGCGAGGTCGAGCATGTGCGCGCGATTGAGCGCCAGCCATTGCAGGGCGATGCGGGTATAGCCGTTCATCACGCAGCCGGGGCTGAGCATGCCGAGCGCATCGTCCAGGCCGATAGCGAAGGGCGCGGTGACCTCGTGTTCATGGGCGAGCCCCGCTTGTGCTGGGAGCGCGCCGGAATCGACGATGCCGAGATACAGCGTGCAGAGTTCGTC
The DNA here is from genome assembly GCF_043195195.1 of Roseixanthobacter psychrophilus. Taxonomy (NCBI): domain Bacteria; kingdom Pseudomonadati; phylum Pseudomonadota; class Alphaproteobacteria; order Hyphomicrobiales; family Xanthobacteraceae; genus Roseixanthobacter; species Roseixanthobacter psychrophilus. Next base: position 18,984 of record NZ_JBAFWT010000023.1, on the reverse strand, counting down.
GGTGACGCCGGGCGTGGGCATGAACTTAAACAATTCTTCCAGGCGCGTCGGCGCGATGCCGATTTCCTCCAGGCATTCGCGATGGGCGGCAGCAGCCGGCGCTTCGCCCGTTTCGACGCGGCCGGCGACGACTTCCACCATGCGCCCGAGGCCAGTCGCGAGATGGGCGGCGAGGCGGAATTGGTGAATCAGCACCACGTTGCAGCGCGCCGGATCGAAGCACAGAACCGCCACCACGCGCCCACCCGCGACGATGTCGCGCTGGGTGGTGTCGTGGCCGCCGCCATCCTCGTGGCGTAAAGCCACGTCGTAGCGCAGATAATCGCGAAACCCCTTGCCCAGCAGATGCGGCGGCGAAACCTGCGCGTCGGCGGCCGTGTCGCCATGGGCGCGGGGCGGGGCGACCTTGCTGGCCTCATTCATTGGGCAGTCACTCCAGGCTGGGCGGTTTCCAGGTTGAAGGCCGCAGCGAAGAGGGCCTTGGTATAGGCCTCCTTCGGATTTTGGAAGACCTCACGCGCGGGGCCTTCCTCGACCATCTTGCCGTTGCGCATGACTAGGATGCGACTTGCCAGCGCGGAGACCACCCGCAGATCGTGGGAGATGAACATATAGGTCAGGGACCGGCGCCGCTGTAAGCCGCGCAGCAGGTCCACGATCTGCGCTTGCACGAGCATGTCGAGGGCGCTGGTGGGCTCATCCAGCACGACGAAGGAAGGTTCAAGGGCCATGGCGCGCGCGATGGAAATGCGCTGGCGCTGGCCGCCGGAAAATTCGTGGGGGTAGAGGTGGCGGCTTTCGGGATCGATACCGACATCGGTCAGGGCCGCGATCACCCGCTGCTCGCGCGCGTCCGCGTCCAGATCTTTCTGATGCACCCGCAGCCCTTCGCCCACGATGTCCTCGACCGACATGCGCGGGGAAAGGGCGCCGAACGGGTCTTGGAACACGATCTGCATGTCCGCCCGCAGCGGCCGCAATTGCTTGAAGCGCAGGCCGTCGATGCGGTTGCCGAGGAAGGCGATGGGGCCGCTGGAGGAGATCAGGCGCAACAGGGCGAGCCCCAGCGTGGTCTTGCCCGAGCCGGATTCGCCCACCACGCCCAAGGTCTCGCCCTCATGAATGTCGAGCGTGACCCCGTCCACCGCCTTCACATAGCCGATGGTGCGGCGAAGAATGCCGCGCTTGATGGGGAAATGGACTTTGAGGTCCTGCGTCGAAACCACCACTTTCGCGTCGGGCGCGGCGGGGGCGGGGTCGGGCTTCGGCTCCGCGTGCAGCAGCGCCTGGGTATAGGGGTGCTGGGGATGGAGGAAGGTTTCCTCCGCTCCGCCTTGTTCGACGATCTCGCCCTTGCTCATCACACACACCCGGTCGGCGATCTTGCGCACGATGCCGAGGTCGTGGGTGATGAACAGCATGGCCATACCCATGCGGGCCTGCAAATCCTTCAGCAGCTTGAGGATCTGCGCCTGGACCGTGACGTCGAGGGCGGTGGTGGGCTCGTCGGCGATCAACAGGTCCGGCTCGTTCGCGAGCGCCATGGCGATCATAACGCGCTGGCGCTGGCCGCCGGACAGCTGGTGCGGATAATCCGACAGCCGCCGCTCGGGATCGGGGATGCCCACTTCGTGCAGCAATTCCAGCGTGCGCTCGCGCACCTGCGTCCCGCCCATGCCGCGATGAAGGATCAGCATCTCGCCGATCTGCTGGGAGATGGTGTGCAGCGGGTTGAGCGAGCTCATGGGTTCCTGGAACACCATGGTCACGTCATTGCCGCGCACGCCGCGCAATTCGCGCTCCGGCAAGGTGAGCAGGTCGCGGCCCTTGAACAGAATCTTGCCGGTGGGGTGGCTCGCCGCGGGGTAAGGCAGGAGCTTCAGCACCGAGAGCGCGGTGACGGATTTTCCCGAGCCGGATTCGCCGACCAGCGCCACCGTCTCGCCGGGCGCGACATCGAACGAAACATTCTTCACCGCCAGAAAATCCCCGCCCACCCGGCGGAAAGCGACGGAAAGGTCTTGCACGGAGAGGAGGGGGGAGGGGGTCATCAGATCATTCGCCCCGCGAGAGGTTGATCGATAGAGATAAGACTACCCTCCTGCCATACGAAATATTTTGTCACATAAGATGCAGATTCATTATCGACGTCGCCCATTTCTTCAATCGCGACATCGACATATTCTGCCCAGGGCGTATCGAACTCAAAATCTGAGGGGAGATGACCTCTAGGATAGCCATAAACTACTTTTCTATGCAGTTTCATGCCACTAACCATTCTTGTATATTGAATTATTTATTTCGCGAGCTCTTGCCAGAAACGCCTCCTCACTTATTCGCGCCGCGAAGTGCGGTGCTTGGATCAGTTGGGAGGGATATGGTGCTTCATGAAGCTTTAGACGTTTGAACCAAATATAGGTACTAGATCCAAAACAGATGACAGTTTTTGGCTTTATAATAGATAATATATACATATGTATATACGCTGACTCCCGAGAAATTACTTCAAAATCTGGATCGGAGGTCGCGCTTGAAATGCTTTTGCTCCTAAAGAAAAATAAATTAGAACAAAATATTTCTCTTAAATCACAATCTATTTGAGAGAAAAATTTCTGAATCCGAATTTGCCGAGGCTGCTGGCCGGCTAAATAGGTTTTGGACCGTAATCGCCAAGAGCCGTCCATGTACTCATTCCAATGGCTGCTCGGGCTTCGCAACAGGTCTTCCAAGACACTTTCTCGTTCTGCGCTCGGGTCACCACCGGGATTGAAGCCGAGAACATAAAGGTCTCCTCTCTTTAGAGAGTCTCTGCTGCTATAGAGTAGCTTCCCCGGCTTCGTTGCAATTAGCATTCCTTGAACCATGCGCTCCAAAGTCGAGAATGCTTTGGTGGAGCAGTGCTCAGCCATGGCGCTCACCCGAAGGTCTTGCGCGGGTCGAAGGCGTCGCGCACCGCCTCGCCGATGAAGATCAGAAGGCTCAGCATCAGTCCCACGGTGAAGAAGCCGGCAAGGCCGAGCCAAGGCGCCTGCACGTTGGATTTGCCTTGCGAGAGCAGTTCGCCAAGCGAGGGCGAGCCGGGCGGTAGGCCGAAGCCGAGGAAGTCCAGGGCAGTCAGCGTCATCACCGAGGAGGAGAGGATGAACGGCAGGAAGGTCAGCGTCGCCACCATGGCATTGGGCAACAGGTGCCGCACCATGATGGTGAAATTGTTCACGCCCAGGGCGCGGGCCGCCTGCACATATTCGAAATTGCGGGCGCGCAGGAATTCCGCCCGCACCAGGCTGACCAGCGAGACCCAGGAGAACAGCAGCAAGATGCCCAGCAGCACCCAGAAGCCGGGCACCAGCACCGAGGAGATGATCAGCAGCAGATAGAGCGAGGGGATCGAGGTCCACACCTCGATGAAGCGCTGGAACAGAAGATCCACCCAGCCGCCGAAATAGCCCTGCACCGCCCCCGCGGCGACGCCTATGGCGGAGGAAATGAGGGTGAGCGCGAGGCCGAACAGCACCGAGATACGGAAGCCGTAGATCAGGCGCGCGAGCACGTCGCGGCCCTGATCGTCGGTGCCGAGCCAATTATATTCGAGCCCGGAGCAGCCGGAGACGCCCTTGCGCTCGGCCACCGATTGGCACTGCGCTTCGCTCAGCATCCAGGTGGGCGGCGAGGGGGCAGGGGTCGGCAGGTCGAGATTGTGGGTGGAATAGTTGAAATGCACCGGCGGCCAGAGCATCCAGCCGCCCTTCTCATCGATCAGCTTGCGCAGATAGGGGTCGCGGTAATCCGCCGTGGTCTCGAAATCGCCGCCGAACGTGGTCTCGGGATAGGCGGTCAGGACCGGGAAATAATAGGCGCCGTCGAAGCGCACCACGATGGGCCGGTCGTTGGCGATGAACTCGGCGAACAGGCTGAGCACGAACAGGATCATGAACAGGACGAACGACCACCAGCCGCGCGTGTTGGTGCGAAAATTGGCGATCCGCCGCTGGTTCAGCGGCGAGAAGAACGGCCGCTTGTTCGGCTTCGCCGTCGGCATGGGGGCCGGCGGGGTGGCGGCGGCGGTCTGGGGGAGAGTCGGAAGGGCCGTCATGCTCAAACGTCCCGGGACTCAAAGTCGATCCGGGGATCGACCAGCATATAAGTGAGGTCCGACAGCAGCCCGACCACCAGGCCGGCGAGGGAGAAGATGTAGAGCGTGCCGAACACCACGGGATAATCGCGGTTCAGCACGCTCTCAAATCCCAATAAGCCGAGGCCGTCGAGGGAGAAGATGGTCTCGATCAGCAGCGAGCCGGTGAAGAAGGCGGAGATAAAGGCGCCGGGAAAGCCGGCGATGACGATCAGCATCGCGTTCCGGAACACATGGCGATAGAGCACGCTGCGCTCCGAGAGCCCCTTCATGCGGGCGGTGGTGACATATTGCTTGCGGATCTCTTCCAGGAACGAGTTCTTGGTCAGCAGGGTCATGGTGGCGAACGCGCCCAGCACCATGGAGGTGAGTGGCAGCACGAGGTGCCAGCCATAATCCAAAATCCGCTCGGGCCAGGACAATTGGGCCCAATTGTCCGAGGTGAGGCCGCGCAGCGGGAACCAGTCCAGGAACGAGCCGCCGGCGAACAGGATGATCAAAAGGATCGCGAACAGGAACGAGGGGATGGCATAGCCGACGATGATGACCGCCGAGGTCCAAACATCGAAGCGCGAGCCGTCCCGCATCGCCTTGGAGATGCCGAGCGGGATCGAGATGGCGTAGGTCAGCAGCGTCATCCACAGGCCGAGGGAGATGGAGACCGGCATCTTCTCCGCGATCAGGTCGATGACGCGGATGTCGCGGAAATAGGAGCGGCCGAAATCGAAGGTCGCGTAATTCTTGATCATCAGCCAGAAGCGCTCATAGGCCGGCTTGTCGAAGCCGAACTGCTTCTCCAGTTCCTGGATGAATTTCGGGTCGAGCCCCTGCGCGCCGCGATATTTCGAGGCCGAGGCATCGGCCCCGCCGCCGCCGGGCATGGCGGCGCCACCGGCAAAATCGCCGCCCTGGCCGGAAATGCGCGAGGTGGCGGAGGCGCCGTCGCCGGTCAATTGGGCGATCACCCGCTCCACTGGGCCGCCCGGCGCGAACTGCACCACCACGAACGAAACCAGCATGATGCCGAGAATGGTCGGGATCATGAGGGCCACACGGCGGATGATATAAGCGAGCATCGAGTCTCCAGGTTCGGACCGACGGTGCGGGCTCTTGTGGGCGGCGTCAACCGCCCTTTACGGGCGGCAGCGAGGATGCCGGCTTCTGCCACCAGGTGTCGAGCACGCCTCGGTCATATTTCGGCTTCACCACCGGCCGCTCGAACACATCCCAATAGGCCACCCAATGGGACGCCTTGTTCCATTGCGGCACCCAATAACGGCCCGCGCGCAGCACACGGTCCAGTGCACGGCAGGCGGTGACGAGGTCCGGCCGGTTCTGGGCGGCGAGCGCAACCTCGATCAACCCGTCGACGGCGCTGTCGGAAATGCCGGAGAGATTGTTCGACCCGCGCGTGCGCGCCGCCTCGCTGCCGAAATAGGCGCGCAATTCCTCGCCCGGATTGAGCGACACCGAATAGCGCCGCACCACGATGTCGAAGTCGAAATCCTTCAGCCGCGCCTGATATTGCGCGGGGTCGACGATGCGATAGGTGGCGTCGATGCCGAGTAGCTTGAGATTGCCGATGAAGCGGGAGGTGTGGCGCTCGAACGAGCCTTCATCGTCCAGGAACTCGATTTGCAGCGGCTGGCCCTTGCCGTCCACCAGCTTTGCCTGCTGGATGGTGTAGCCCGCTTCCTTCAGCAAGGCCGCCGCGCGGCGCAGCAAGGCGCGATCCTGGCCCGAACCGTCGGTGACGGGCGGGACATAGGCCTCCTCGAACACATCCTGCGGCAGGCGTTCGGCATAGGGGCGCAGCAGCTTTTCTTCCGCGGGCGAGGGCTTGCCCTTGGCCATCAGGTCGGAATTCTGGAAGAACGACCAGGTGCGCTCATACTGGCCGTACATCAAATTCTTGTTGGTCCATTCGAAATCGAAGGCGAGCGAAATCGCCTCGCGCACCTGACGGTCGAAGAATTTCGGCCGGCGGGCGTTGAAGAACCAGCCCTGGGCGCCTGAGGGCGTCTCGTCGGGGAGCACGTCGCGCTTCACATGGCCGTCACGCAGCGCGGGAAAATCATACTGGGTGGACCAGGCGCGCGAGGTGAATTCCTCGCGGAACAGGTAGACGCGGGCTTTGAACGCTTCGAAGCCGACGTCCCGGTCACGGAAATATTCGTAGCGCAGGGTACCGAAATTGTTCCGGCCCACGTTCACGGGCAAGTCCTTAGCCCAATAGTCCGTGACCCGGTCGTATTCGATGAAGCGTCCGGATTCGAAGCGGCCGACCTTGTAGGCGCCGCTGCCGAGCGGCGGCTCCAACGTCGTCTCCTCGAACTTGTGCTTGGCATAATAAGCCTTGGAGAAGATCGGCAGGCTCGCGGTATAGAGCGGCACGTCGCGCGGGCGCTGGGCGGTGAAGCGCAGCAGCACGGTGCCCGCGCCCTCCGCCTCCGCGCCGGAGAACTCGCGCAGCGCCTGCCGGATCAGGGGGTGGCCCTGCGCCTTCAAGGTGTTGATCGAAAAGGCGACATCCTCGGCGGTCAAAGGCGAGCCGTCGTGAAAGCGCGCCTCGGGGCGCAGCTTGAAGGTATAGAGGCGCCCCTCCTCGCCGATCACGACGCTCTGCGCCACCAGGCCATAGAGCGAATCCGGTTCGTCGGTGGCGCGGGCCATGAGGCTGTCGAAGATCAGCGCCAGCCCCTGGGCGGCATCACCGCGCAGGATATAGCCGTTGAGCGAATTGAAGGTCTGGAACGACTGGTTATAGGCCGCCGTCGGGCCGATCTGCGAGAAGGTGCCGCCCTTGGGCGCGTCCGGATTCACATAGTCGAAATGCCTGAAATCCTTGGAGTACTTCAGGTCGCCGAACGCGGAGATGCCATGCCGTTCCGCGCCCTGCGCCTGCGGTGAAGCCGCGGCGGGGGGCGCCACCTGGGTTGGCGCTACTTGGGCCGGCGCGGGGGACTGGGTTTGGCTCAGCGCCGGCCGGGCCAGCAGCGTGACGCCGCCGGCGGCGGCGAGGCGCAGCAGGGTGCGGCGATCGAAATCGTTCATTGCCCGCGCGTCCCGATCTTTGCCGCCTTGGCCGCGTCCCACCACCAGATCTCGGGGAAGGCGTAGGAATAGCGCGGCAAGGTCTCGGGGTGGCTGAAGCGGTCCCATCGGGCGGTGCGAGTATAGCGCAGCGTCCAGGCGGGAATGACATAGTCGTTCCACAGCAGCGCCCGATCGAGCGCGTGGGTGGCGGCCACCAGATCCTCGCGATTGCTGGCGTAGATCACCTTCTCGATCAGCGCGTCGATGGCGGGGTTGGCGATGCCGGCATAATTGCGCGAGCCGTCACGGGTGGCGGAATCCGAGCCCCAATAGTCGCGCTGCTCGTTGCCGGGCGAGAGCGACTGGCCCCAGCTCGCGACGATCATGTCGAAATCGCGCGAGCGGATGCGGTTGATATATTGCGAGGTATCCACCATCCGCACCGAGACGCCGATGCCGAGCCGCTCCAAGGCCGGCTTGTAGAACAGGGCGACACGCTCAAATGCGGGGCTCGTCAGCAGGATCTCGATGGTGAAGGGCGCGCCGGAGGGATCCATCAGCTGCCTGCCCTTCACTTGAAAGCCGGCCTCCTTCAGCAGGTCGGCCGCCTTGCGCAGGTTGCTGCGGCGGTCCTGGTCGGTGCCGTTGATCGGATTGACATAAGGCGTGGTGAAGAGCTGCGGCGGCAGCTTGTCCTTCAGCGGGGTGAGGATCTCAAGCTCGCGGCCGGTCGGAAGGCCGCTGGAGGCCAGCTCGGTGCCGCTGAAATAGCTGTTCACCCGTTCGTACTGGTCGAAGAACAGGGTCTTGTTCATGCCCTCGAAATCGAGCGCATAGTTCAGCGCGCGGCGCACGCGCGGATCCTGGAACTTGGGCCGGCGCAAATTGGGCACGAACGCCTGCATGACGCCGGAGGCGCGGTTCTCGAAGGTCTCGAGCAGCACCTTGCCTTCGCTCTTGGCAGGGAAATCATAGGCGGTCGCCCAGTTCTTGGCCGAACTCTCGACGCGGAAATCATACTGGTCCGCCTTGAAGGCCTCCAGCTCGACCGTGTCGTCGCGATAATACTCGTAGCGGATCTCGTCGAAATTGTTCGTGCCGACATTCACCGGCAGATCCTTGCCCCAATAGTCCTTCACCCGCTCGTAGACGATGGTGCGGCCGGGCACGAACGACTTGATCTTGTAGGCGCCCGAGCCGAGCGGGGCTTCCAGCGTGCCCTGGGTGATGTCGCGGGCGCGGCCGGTGCCGTCGGTTCCGGTCCACCAGTGCTTGGGCAGCACCATCATCTCGCCGACGATCTGCGGCAATTCGCGATTGCCGCCCTGGTCGAAGGTGAAGGTCACCTCGCGGTCGCCGGTCTTTTCCACGCTCTTCACGTGGCGATAATAGAAGGCCTGGCCGGGGTTATTCTTGGTGAGCACGTCAAACGACCACACCACGTCGTCGGGGGTGATGGGCGCCCCGTCATGCCATTTCGCTTCGGGGCGCAGGCGGTAGGTGACCGAGGAGAAGTCGGCGGGATAGCGCACGCCGTCGGCGATCAGGCCGTAGGCGGTGGCCACCTCGTCGCGCGACTGGGTGGTCAGCGTATCGTAGATCAGGCCGAGCCCCGCGCCCGGCGTGCCGCGGGTGATGATCGCGTTGAAGCTGTCGAACGTGCCGTTCTCGGACAGGCGCACGGTGCCGCCCTTGGGCGCGTCCGGGTTCACATAATCGAAGTGCTTGAAGTCCGCCGGATATTTCGGGGTGCCCATCAGCGAGGTGGCGGCGCGGAAGTCGCCTGCCGCTGCCGGCGGGGCGGCCGGGGCCAAGGCGCCCTGCGCGGCCGCGTCGCGGATCGCGCCCGGTACGCCCAGCCCGAAGGCGGGCAGGAGGGCAACGAGCAGGGCGGCGAGGCGGACCTTCACTTGCATCAGCGGCTCCGGGGGTTGGGATCTGCGACTAGGCTTCTGGCAATATCCGATTATGGCACCTGCCGCGACGGCATAAAAATGGCGACCCCGGCCCGCTTTGCGACATTCCGCCCGGCAGACGTGCACGTTGCGGTGAGCGGAATCTGCGGCGTGGGGCTGGCGCAAGCGCCGTGCGGGTAGGCGCCAAAGAAAAAGGCCAGCACGGAGGCTGGCCTTTTGAACGTCGAATCACTGGAATCGCCGGGTGGCGAACCTCACTGCGCGGGACTTCACTGCGCGGGCTTGGCACCTTCCGCAGGAGCGGGCGCAGCAGGGGCCGCCGGTGCCGGTGCCGCCTCGGCCGGTGCCGCGGCGGCGGTCGGCAGGGGCTTGGGCGAATGGGCCAGGGAATTGAGATAGGCGATCAGATCGGCCCGCTCGGTTTCCTTGGGGATGCCGGCGAACGCCATGGCGGTGCCGGGCACGTCGGCCTTGGGATTGGTGAGGAAGTGATTGAGCGCCTGGGGCGTCCATTCCCCGCCCTTGGCCTTCATGCCGGCCGAATAGGCAAAGCCGGCGACGCTGGCCACCGGACGGTCCACGACGCCGTAGAGGTCGGGGCCCACCTTGGGGCCGGCGCCTTCCGCGAAATTGTGGCACGAGCCGCAGCGCTTGGCGACGTTGGCGCCCTTCTCGATCGAGGCGGTGGCGAACAATTGCTCGATCGGAATCACCGCCGCCTTGGCTTCCGTCACGTTGCCGCCGGCCGGGCCCTCGGGCACGGCGATCTCGTAGCCCGGCTTGGCGGGCGCTTCGGGTGCGAAGAGAATTTCGGAAACGATGCCGAGGCCGATCGTCAGCGTGAGGGTGCCGAGCACCGCCCCCGCGATTTTGTTTAATTCGAAACTATCCATCGGCGCTTCGCTCCTCGGAGCCCCTTATTCGCGGTCGAGCGGGCAAAAAAATTGGGCCATCGCGCCAATTAAGGCGCAACCGGTCGGACACTAATCACTTTGATTGGCGCCGTGCAACCCGTATAAGGCGCGCCCCAATGCCACGTTTCGCGCCGCCGCCGGCGCATTCCCGCCCCAAGGCTGCCACGATCATGAACCCTGCGGAAGTTCTGGTATTGATCCCCGCCCGCATGGCGGCCACCCGCTTGCCCGGCAAGCCGCTCGCGGACGTCGGCGGGCGCAGCATGATCGTCGAAGTGGCGCGGCGAGCGGTCGCAGCCGGAATTGGCCGCGTCGCCGTGGCAACCGATACCCAGGAGATCGCCGACGCGGTCCGCGGTGCCGGCCTTGAGGCGGTGATGACCCGCGCCGACCATCCCTCCGGATCGGATCGCATCTTCGAGGCGTTGACGCAGCTCGACCCCGCGGGCGCGGTTTCGTTCGTGGTCAACGTCCAGGGCGACCTGCCGACCATCGCTCCCGCGACCATCGCCCGCGCGCTGGCGCCCTTGGCCGATCCGGCGGTGGATATCGCCACCCTCGCCGCCGAGATCGTGCTGGAGGAGGAGCGCACCGACCCGAACGTGGTCAAGGTGGTGGGTTCGCCAACCGGGCCCGGCCTGTTGCGGGCGCTCTATTTTACCCGCGCCACCGCGCCTTATGGCGCGGGGCCGCTGTATCATCACATCGGCCTTTATGCCTATCGCCGGGCGGCCCTGGCGCGGTTCGTCGCGCTGCCGCCCTCGCCTCTGGAGCTGCGGGAGAAGCTGGAGCAGTTGCGGGCGGTGGAAGCCGGCATGCGCATCGACGTCGCTGTGGTGGACGCGGTGCCGCTCGGGGTAGATACACCCGCCCATCTGGAGCGGGCGCGCGCCCTGCTCGCCGCCGAGCGCACATCGGGAGATTTGGCATGAGGACCTTGGCATGAGAATTCGGGCATGAGCCGCCGCATCGTTTTCCAGGGCGAGCCGGGCGCCAATTCCCACATCGCCTGCCGCGAGACCTATCCCGATTTCGAGGTGGTGCCCTGCCACACCTTCGAGGATGCCTTCGCGGCGGTGGAGGGCGGCACCGCCGACCTCGCCATGATCCCGATCGAGAATACGGTCGCCGGCCGGGTGGCGGATATCCACCACCTGCTGCCGCGCGCCAGCCTGAAGATCATCGGCGAGTTCTTCCTGCCGCTCTCGCATCAATTGATGGCGGTGAAGGGCGCGAGCCTCGCCACGCTGAAGACCGCGCAGAGCCATGTGATGGCGCTCGGCCAATGCCGCAAGGCGTTGCGCACGCTCGGTTTGACGGCGGTGATCGGCGCCGATACCGCCGGCTCCGCGCGCGAGATCGCCGAGGCGCGCGACGTCACCCGCGCCGCCATCGCCTCGCGCCTGGCGGCGGACCTCTACGGGCTGGAGATCCTGGCGGAAAATATCGAGGACGAGAGCCACAACACCACGCGCTTCGTGATTCTTGCGCGCGAGGGGGAATGGGCCGGGGCCGAGGACGGCCCGGTGATGACCTCGTTCGTGTTCCGCGTGCGCAATGTGCCGGCGGCGCTCTACAAGGCCATGGGCGGGTTTGCCACCAATGGGGTCAATATGACCAAGCTGGAATCCTACCAGATGAACGGCGAATTCACCGCCACCCAATTCTATGCCGAGGTGGAGGGCCACCCGGACGACCTGCCGGTGAAGCTGGCGCTGGAGGAACTCGCCTTCTTTTCCAAGGAGCTGCGTATTCTCGGGGTGTATGCCGCCCATCCCTTCCGGCGCACCATCGTGCGGGGCGACTAGAGCGTTTCGCGGAAAATGTTTCACGTGAAACAGGATTTTGCGAAGAAGAACGGCGCGGAACTCTGAACTTCCGCGCCGGTTCAGGCGCAGAAATCGCATGTTCTGGAGAAGTTCGGCGAACGCCGGGGACTGTCAGTCCTCTTCGGCGAAGAAGTCCTCGTCCCAGGCGCTTGAACTCCACCGCGCGGGCGAGGCGCTCGCCCACGCCGGCTTGCCCAATTCACGAACGCCGAAGCCGCGCCAGGGTGTCTGTCCAAAAGAAGGTTACTGGCTCGACGCGAATGTCGCGCTACGCGACGCCTGCGATCCTCACTTAAAGATCGCGGCGTGGCGCGATCGCCAGAGACCCACCGGGAGCGAGCGGTCCTTGTTTTGCACGTCTCTAAAGGGCGCAAAGATCATCCGTGCGACCGACGCGCGCACGCGAGTTCCTCCATTTCATCAACGAGACGGCCCGCCTCAACCTCGCTGGCGATCAATTCGCTTAGCCTCTGTGCAGCCACGCGGAAGTGCGGTTCGCTTATTAGACGCATCATCGCTGCAGCTATCTGCGTTTCAGACGCGGTTGATGGTAGGACCAATCCAGCACGGTGAACTTCCACTCGTGAGGCGATGTCACTCTGATCACGTCCCATCGGCATGATTAGAAGCGGCAGGCCATGCGACAGGGCTCGGCTTACTGTTCCGTGGCCACCATGGGTCACCACGAATGATACTTCCTTCATTACAGCATCGTGCGGCGCGCTGGATACTATAGTTACATTCCTAGGCACTCGTAGATTCGCACCTTCCAGAGCCGGTCCGATCGTCGCTACCCCATCCATATCAATTGCGGCCATCGCGTCCACGGTGCGTTGCAGTGCATCGGTCTGGCTTTGATCGGTTGTGCTGAAAGACACCAGCGCTCGGGCACGATCCGATCCATGAGGCCATGGGGCTATCCATGATTTTGCCCAATCGGAACCGTCTAGCAACGGCCCAATGTACCGCACATTCTTGGGAAGTCGATCGGCCGAAAAATCGAACGCCGCGCTGATCGCAAGCAGAAGCCGTTCAGGGCGGTCAAACAACTCCAATATGTCGTCAAAAGCAGCGAGACCTAACTCCCCACGGGCCCGGTTTAGCATTGGCAACCATTCGTTCATTACGGCAATATACCGGGCGGAGGCCGCGTCAACGCCAGCTCGCTCTTCCGGTGTTTCAGGTGGCCTCAACCCGCTTCGTAACGGAGGGACGCCAAGCAGCGGTCGTGGGCTGACCGTGGCCGACAGCAGTGCGCACGGTATGCCGGCGGCTTCCGCGGCAGAACCTGAGCTCACCAAGAACACATCCGCCAGCAGAGCGTCCGTTGGTGCGCGACCGATCTCGTCCCGTATGTCGGCTGCACGAGCAGAGGCCGGCCCAAATACGATATGATTGTATACTTGCCGTACGGGTTCGCTCCCCGATGCAACGGGCGTAAAGCTCGGCGTCCGCTGCCAAGTTGCAAAGCGATATCCTGCACGCTCGACTACGGCGCGCGCATCCTCCCGCCCAATGAGGCGAACGCCGTGACCGCGACTGCGCAACTGGTGTGCTGCGGTCAGCATCGGGCCGAGGTGACCCGCACCGCCGGAAGCTGCCAGAAGGAAGTTGTAAGACATCCGGTCAATCCGTAGATGGGCGCCATTTTGAAGCGCAGCCAAATCAGAAGCCATGAACTTAAGAATTATTGTTTATGGATTCGTCATAGCTAGGCTTGACGCCGATTGGGGGAGAAAATGGCTTGCGGTTTACACGCCGAGACGCCTCCAGATCGCCGGTTCGAATGGAATAATGTGCAAGGCTGGAAGCGGCCATCGTCGTTCTCTAAATTCCCGGCGCCATTAAGCGGGTGGAAGCGACTTGATCCATTCTGCCAGGGACGGTGCCGTCGGCGCCCAGCCGAGCCTGCGGGCGTTGGCCGCGCGGACATAGCTGTTCGACGCCACGCCAAGGCGCGCGTGTTCGCCATATTGCTGGATAACCTGATCGACGGGCACGCTGACGATGTTGCCGCCAAAGCCGAGATGGACGCTGATCATTCCGGCCAATTCCTTGAAGGAACTGCGGCCGTTCTCGGCGAAGAAAAAGGAGCCGCCGGGCGCCGTCTCCATCGCCAGCAGATAAAGGGCGGCTAGATCGTCGATGTGGACGTTCGAATAGTGATTGAGACCCTTGCCGAAATAGACGCCCGCGCCAACCTGCTTGGAAATGGCCATCAATTTCGGGATCTGATCGCTATCCGATTGAAGACCGCGCCCCGTGCCGTAAATCATCGTCGGGCAGACGACGATGGCGCGGACCCCTTTTTCGATCGCGGCCTGACGGAGATAGCGGTTCATATCGACGCGCGATCGCCGAGATGGGACAGGCTCGTAATAGTCGTCCTCCGTCAGCGGCAACTTAGTGGCATATTCGCCGTCAGCTTGGTCTGCGACGATGGCGGAGCCCGTGGTGTGGATCAGAACTTTTCCGCTGCGTTCGAGCGCGGTGACGAGCGTCACGACCGAACCCGGATGATCGGCGCTCGCCGCATGAATGACGGCGTCGGCCGCCTGAGCCGCCTTGGTGAGGATTTCGGAGGTGTCCAGCGTGCCTAAGACAGGCTCAATTCCGCGTGCCTTCAGCAACGTGGCCTTTTCCTCGGACCGCGCCAGGCCCGTTACCTCATGGCCCGATTCCATGAGCCTTTCGGCGACGGAGCCCCCGATATAGCCCGTCGCTCCCGTGACGAATACTTTCATTCTGCTTCTCCCTGCGTTGGAACTTGGTGCCACAATCGAATCCTCGCGATGGCCGGCGTTACGCGGCGCGACGATCGCGGTGTTCGAGAAGCGCAGCCATGTTCTTGCCTTCGAGTTCGGCGAACGCGGCAAGAGCGGCCTCGCCGCTCAGGGAAAGGTCGGGGTCGAGACCGTCGGCGAGCCGCTCGATCTGCATGTTGTTCCATGCGAGCACATGGAACGCGCTCAGCGCCGCCTCCGGCGAAAGCAGGGTGCCGATCTCACCGGCGAGCACACGGCGCGGTGCTTCGGGGTCGGCAATCAGTGGTCGTCCGAGGCCAACGACATCGAGATCGCCGCCGTCCAGCGCCTCGACCATTCCCGCGACACTGCGAAATCCACCCGTGACCATGACCGGCATCCGGGCTACTTCACGCACCGCGCCAGCAAGTTCCACAAAATAGGCTTCCCGCGCCGCCGTGCTTGCACGCCGACCGTCTTCACCTTCGTCCTTGAGGGTGACGCCGACGACCTTGGGCTGTTCGAGCGTACCGCCCGACAGTTCGAGCAAGTCGAGACCTGTGCCATTCAGAAGCTTCACCAGTTCCACGCACTCGGCATTGGTGAAGCCGCCCCTCAAGAAATCGGAGGTGTTGAGTTTGATACCGACCGGGAAATGAGATCCGACAGCACCGCGGACGGCAGCGATCACGTCGAACATGAAACGTGCACGGCTCTCAAGCGATCCGCCCCAACTATCGGTTCGGTGGTTCGTCAACGGACTGAGAAACTGCGAAATGAGATATCCGTGTGCCGCGTGAAGCGACAGCCCCGTGAAGCCGGCGCGCTTCACCTCTCTCGCGGCAAAAGCGAACTGTTCGATGGCATGGCCGATCTCGGACTCGCTCATCGGACTTGGCTTCGCAAAGCTGAATCCTGCCTCGCGAATGATATCGATCTCGACATCGGATGGAGACAGCGGTGCGGCATTGATATGGCTGCTGACTTGCCGACCTGTATGGCTGAGTTGAGCCCAGAAATGCGCCCCTCCGGATTTTCCGGCGGCAGCAAGTCTTGTGAGCTGCGTTCGGCCGCTATCATCGTCGATCACGATATTGTTTGGTCGCTCCAGGTGCCAGCGATCGACCTGAATATTGCCGGTGAGCAACAGTCCTGCGCCCGAGTCCGCCCAGCGCCGGTACAGCACCTCAAGCCGAGACGTGGAATGGTTGCTGGCATCGGCAAGACCTTCGCTCATGGCCGACTTGGCCAGGCGATTGTTCAATGTGGAGCCGCAAGGCAGGTCGAGCGGTCGGGCGAGAGGATGGGCCATCTTTTCTCCGTTTCGCGAGAGCCAAGCCCCCCCGACAGACTTGCGGGATCGAGGCCGCGGCTGTATCCATGTCATTCGACAGCGCTCGCTGTCATTCATACGACAGTTGTCGCTGTCGTATGAATTGTCAAGAGATATAGGCGGTGGATGGCGAAGACCTGGTCAGCAGATAATCCCAAGGCGGCTCTGATGGCGCGCAAACGCGCCGCCATTGTTGAGGCTGCCCTGAGGGCATTTCTGGACGCGGGCTATGCGGAGGCTTCCGTCAATCACATCGCCGCAGCCGCCGGAGTGTCGATCAAGACCCTCTATCGGCACTTCGAGAACAAGGATGATCTGTTCAGCGCCGTGATGCAGGCGGCCTGTGGCAAGATGCCGGGCGCGGATATCCCCGAGGAGGATGAGCCCCCGCCGGTCTGGTACGGCGCGCCGCCAGTCGAAGCGCTCCCGCAGGCCGGTGAGGAGTATATTCGTCATGTTTTGTCGCAGGACCAGATGGCGCTCTACCGAGTCGTCACCCGCGATGCACATCGCTTCCCCGAACTCGGCCGCCGCTATCAGGAAGAAACGACCGATTCCCGCGATGCCACGTTCGTCGGCTACCTTGATATCTGGACGGGTCGCGAAGGTTGGACCGTGCGCGACAAGCGCGCGGCCGCCCAGGTGTTCGCCGGATTGCTGAAGGCCCGTATCTTTGACGAAGTGCTCCTCGGGCTTCGCCAACCCTCGGATACCGAGATCGCCGACAAAGCGCAGGAAGCCGCGCAGAGTATGCTCCTGCTTCTGCGGGAGGAGCGGTTCTGAGGGTCGCGGACAGGCTGACCAATTCCAGCACGCCCGCGCGCCTCTGTCAGCAGAGGTCTGCCCCGCAGTGAGTTTTTTCAGCTGGGATCCATCAGGCCGAAGACCGCGACCAGCCCCAGCACGCCGGCGCCGAGAGCGACCTCGACGAAGGTTCCCGTGCGGATGCTTGCTACGGCACGCTCGGGATGGGCACGAAGACACGGCACGAAGACATAGCGGTTGAGAACCGCAAGGCCGGTCATGGCGAAGACGAGAATGATCTTGGCGTCGAGCAGGAATTGATAGGACGAGGTCGGATCGTCCGGCCATCGCCCCAGGATGAGCGCGGTATTGACAACCCCAGAGGCAATGACGAGCGCGACCGCAACATGTCCGACCGAGGAGAAGCGGCGCAGCGCAGTCGTCGCCTCCGCACGCAGTGCAGGGTCCCGCAGCCGCGCTAGACAGGCCGGCAGCATGATGAGCGATCCAAGCCAGAAGCCACCCGACAAGAGATGCAGGGCGTGATTGAGGATATGGAGCGTGCGCCATGCGTCTTCGTCCATCTCCGAATGGCCGGAGAGGGCGAGGCTTGCCAGCAGCAAGGCGGCGAGCACTGTTTGCATCCCGCTTGCGCGCGGTCGAGCAGTGAGAACCACCGCGGTCAGCAGCGCAAGGCCGACCCGGACCATCCAGGCCGTACCGATCGTCGTGCCGGAGGCGAGCGCCGACAGCGTCGCCCTGTCGATGGCCGAGGGCCAGCCGCCGCCAATGACGGCGGCTTCCATTGGCAACCAGGCGAGGCTGGCCGCGAGCGAGACGAAGGCAGCAGTCTTGATGCCCGCGTCCGTCGCAGCGCCGATCTCCCGCGCGAGTCGCGGGGGCGCAATGAAGGCAATGAAGCATGCAGCGCCATAGAAGGTGATCGTCGCCACATAGAAGAACAGCCTGCAAAGGGCGAGCGCCGCGGGCGGAGCGATCACGGGCCGACAGCAAACTGGTAGGAACCGTGGGTGGCGTGGCCGTCCCTCGAGAGGGCGTGCCATTCAACGGTATATTTGCCGGCGGCGAGCGGGCCGTTCAGGGGAACACTCATCTGCTTATCATCGCCCGGCGCGAGCACGGGAGTGCCGGTCGGGATGGGCTGACTGTCCGCTCCCTTGAGGGTGGCGCCGCTGAGATTGATCTCGAGCCCCTCCGAGAAGCCGAGCGACAGGGCAGTCGGCGAGGGCACCACCACATCATTGGCCTTGGGCGCCTCTGTTATGAGATGGGCATGGGCGAGGGCGCCGCTGGTGGACAGAAGGCAGATGACGAGGGTTAGCGCCGGGGTGATGGAACGTTTCATGGTCCGGGTCCTCAACGACGGTGTGGGATTCTGCGCGGTGCTGCGAAACCGCGTCTCGCTTTGGCGACTTCGGAAATGAGAGCCTATCCGGCCACGAAGTATCGATCCCCGGGTCCGCGTGGAGGCAGCGCGATAGCCGTCCCCACGGTGTTGGTTGCTCAATAGGCTGCAGCCGGATTGACCTGCCAGATCTCGTCGACCAGCTTGCCGTCGCGATAGAGCAGCACGTAACGCACCTTGACCGTGTTCTTGCCGGCGAAGGTGGCGTCGACCGTCACGGTGCCGCCCTTGGGGTTGGTCGCCTCGGCCGCCGCGGCGATGGTGGCCTTCTGGGCGCCCTGGGCAGCGAAGAATTTCGACCAGACCTCCTTGATCTTGCCTGGCTGGCTGTAGGTGCCGTCGAGCGGGCCGCCGACCCAGTGCAGGGTTGCGGCAGGCCCGTAAGCGGCAGTCACGGCGGCGAGGTCGGCGCCGGCAATGGCGTCGATGCGCGACTTGGCGAGGTCTTCGGCGGGTCCTGCCAGCGCGGCTGAGCCGGAAGCGGCGACGAGGACGAGGGTAGCTGCGAGGGTTGAAAGGCGCATGTGCGGGTATCTCCAAATGTGGCCTGCACACGAGGAGACTCGCTCCGCGCCGATTTATTCCGCCCGGTGAGCTCACGTTCTCGAATTTCTCATCGCGCGGCGTGGCCGTCGGACGGGCCTATGCGAAAGATCAGAGAAGACTGGTGCGAGCCGGGAATAATCGCGCCGGTCTGGAGTCCAACTTTCCAAGGCGCCATCGTGCCGAAAGAAGAAAGCCCATGCGACGCCGACACCTGTCTCGTGCCGGCGCGCGCTCGCGCGGCGCCTTGCTGGCAGCGCCACCCAGGCGCACGATGCCGCACCGGCCGTCTCGGGAGCCGCCCAGCCCACGGACGAGGCGCCCTTTCTGACCGAGAACGCCGCCGCCATGGACAAGATGATGGCGG